>DATHVV010000001.1:0-45724 GCA_035461105.1 Longimicrobiales bacterium
AGGCGCCGGGGCGCGGCAACTCCGATGCGCGAGTCGCTCCCGGAAGGAGCGGCCGTGCGCGGGGCGGTTCGTCGGCCCAGGCCCGCACCCGGGCCAGGGAATCCGTTGCCCGGTTGCCACAAAATTTCCGAGCGCTCGCGGGCAGCGGGCGCGCCAGCGACCGGTTCGTGCTGGGCGCCGCCGCGTTCGCTGCGACCCGCGGTCTGGACGGTTCGGCGCTCGAGGTGCGTCGCGGCGGCGACCGGGTCGAGGTGCGGAACCGTGGCGGGGACATCCTCTTCGACCTCGACGAAGACCGGGCCCGCAAGCTCGGGCACTGGGACCTGCGGCTGCTGGGCGACCGGGCGCCGCGCGCGAACGCCCCGGCGTTCTGCCGGAGCGGCGCCGGTCACCCGGTCTGGGGCAGGGAATGGTGCCTGGACAAGGGCTTCGGCCTGGGCCGCTCCAGTGACCGCGTGTGGAGCCGCACGACCGACGTCGGCGACATCATCTTCGGCCGCCGCACCACCGACCGCGACCGCTACGACCGCGGCAGCCTGATCGACATCGTGGGCGACATCGTGGTCGGGCGGCTCGCGCTGCATGCGCTCAGCCTCGGCTTTGACCAGCCGCTCGTCGGCCGCTGGGTCGCCGAGCCGAACGCGCCGCGCCTGTTGCTCGTCGATGCCGGCCCCGAACCCGTCGCCGAGCTCGTCGACTGGAACGGCGACGGCAGGGTCGATGTGCTCTACGTGACGCACTACGGCTGGTAGCGACGCACGCGCACCCGGGCACGACCGGGGCCCGGCGCGATTCGATCGCGCCGGGCTCCTTCGCATCGGTCGATGCCACGGCGGCGCCGCGCGCGACGCATCCCCGAAGGGCGCCGCCGCACCACGTTCGCCATAACCGCGGCACTCGCTCCCGCGGTGTAGCGCGCGCCCCGAATACTGGCGTCACCCTCCACCCCCGCCTAACCTCCGCTCACCCGTTCCCGGAACCGAGAGCCCCCGCGATGCCAGCGACCCGCCGCTTGCAGTGCCCCCTCGTCCTCGCCCTCGGCCTCGCCCTGGTCGTCCCTGCCGCGCTGGCCGCGCAGACCCGCGACCTTTCCAGCGAAGTAGAGATTCGCCGCACGAGTTACGGCGTGCCGCACATCCTCGCGGAGAACCTGCGTGCATTCGGATACGCGATGGGCTGGGTGCAGATGCAAGATTATGCTGGCGCGGTGACCGACACGCTGCTGCGCAAGCGGGGCCAGCTCGCGGGCATCTTTGGTGCCGACTCTCTCGAGTCCGATTTCATCAACCGGCCGATCTGGCTGCGCGCCGTCGACGTCTACCCCCACCTGTCGACGGATGCCCGCGACGTGTACGAAGGATTCACCCTGGCCGTGAACCGCTACATCGAGTTGCATCGTGCCGAGTTCCCCGAGTGGATGCAGCCCGATTTCTCACCCATCGAAGTGCTCGCGACGGACATGGAATGGCCTGACCCGAGGCAGCTGCGCGGCACGCTGCGCCGGCTGGGCGCGCCGGTACCGGAGCGCCGCGCGCGTGCCGGTGAGGGCGCGCCGTGGCTGCTGGAGCCGGACCGCTCGGGTCAGCCGGCTCGTGATCTGGACCGCGGGTCCAATGCGTGGGCGCTGGCGCCATCCCGCACGACATCGGGACACGCCATCCTGCTCCGTAATCCCCACCTGAGCTGGACCGCCGGATACTACGAGGTGCACGTCACCATACCGGGCAAGCTCAACTTCTATGGGGACTGGCAGGTCGGAGGGCCGTTCCGGACGATCGGCGGGTTCAATGATCGCCTGGGCTGGTCTACCACGAACAACTCGCCGGACCCGGATGAAATCTATGTGCTGGACGAGGATCCGGACCGCACGGATCACTACCGCTTCGATGGCGCCTCGATTCCGCTGCGCCGGGTCCGCGAGGTGCTGCCGTACCGCAGTGGCGACAGCCTTGCGCACCATGCGCGCGAGCGGCTCGAGACACATCTCGGTCCGGTCGTCCACCGCAGCGACGGCAGACTGTACGTCTGGAAGGTAGCGGGCACCGAACGGTTCCGACTCTCGGAGCAGTGGCTCGCGATGATGATGGCACGCAACCTCGAGCAGTGGCAGGATGCAGTGCGCATGCTCGAGAAGCCGTATTCGAACTTCACGTACGCCGACGCCGATGGACACATCTTCTTCTTCTGGGGTGGCCATCAGCCGCGCCTGCCGCATCCGTCCGGCGGCGACACCAGCGCGGTCCCGGCGCGTAACTCCGATGACGTCTGGACCACGCTGTTCCCGTTCGACTCGCTGCCGCAACTGCTCGATCCCGAGGGCGGCTACATCCACCAGGAGAACGACCCGTTCCATTTCACGAACCTGAACGAGGTCATCGCCGCCGAGCGCTTCCCGGACAACTTCCCGCCGCCCGCGCTCGGGCTGCGCGGCCAGCACGGCGTCGCGCTCATCGGCGGACGCGAGAAGTACTCGCTCGAGGACGTCGTGCGGCTCAAGCACAGCTACCGGGCCCTGGCGGCCGAGCGCGTGAAGCAGGACCTGATCGCGGCCGCGCGCCGGGCGACGCGATCGGCAACCATGGACTCCGTGCTCGACCTGCTCGCGCGCTGGGATGACACCGTGTCCCCGGAGAGCCGCGGCAGCACCATCTTCGAGACGTTCTGGAACCGTTACGTCCAGACCGCGCAGAGCCCGCCGGGCACGGATCGCAACGCGCAGATCTGGCGTGTGCCGTGGTCCACGGCCGCGCCCACCAGCACGCCTTGGGGGCTGGCCGATCCGGAGCGCGCGGTGAACGCGCTGGAGTGGGCGGTCGCGGATGTCGTGCGCCGGTACGGTGCGTGGGACGTCGCCTGGGGCGATGTGCACCGGGTGCGACACGGTGCTGTGGATGAGCCGGTGGGCGGGTGCAGCGGCAGCATGGGCTGCTTCCGCGTGCTCTCGTTCCGGCCGGACCCGGACGAGAAGTTGCGGGTCACGAGCGGGGACGGCTGGGTGCTCGCGGTCGAGTTCGGCGCGGTGCCGCGCGCCTACTCGGTGCTCGCCTATGGCAACAGCAGCCGGCCCGACTCGCCGTTCTACTCCGACCAGGCCGCCATGTTCGCGCGCGGCGAGCTCAAGCCGGTCGCGTTCACCGAGGCCGACATCGCGCGCACCACGATCCGTAAGTACCGCCCGGGCTCCGAGTGAGCGCGGCGAGTTGAAAGCAGAAGGGCCCGGCGCACCGCATCGTGCGCCGGGCCCTTCCGGTGGTGTTGCCCGCTATTTCGGGTCGCGTCCGCGGCCGCGACCGGGCAGCTCAACACGCGCTCCGGTGCCCGCCCCGACGCTTACGCCGGCACCGACGCCCTGGGCCCCGCGCGCACGCAGCTCGGCGCCGGTACGGGCCTGCAGGTTGACGAGGGCCTCCGGACCCCGTCCGAGCGCGGCCTGCACCTGCGCCAGAGCACGGTCCGAGGCATGGCCGAGCGCGACCAGGTCCGCCAGCACCGCCATGGCCACGGCACGCCGCTCCCGCGGCGCGTGCTCGCTGATCGCGAGCAGCGCGGTCTCGCTCACACCGGCCTGGAGCGCGTCGGCCGCGACTGACAGCTCGCCCTCGGTCGTCGACTCCAGATCGGCCCGCTCCATCACGGTCCGGGCGCGCACCAGCGCCTGCAGCCGGGTCTCCACTGCGGCCGCGATCCGCTGCAGCGGCACACCCTTCGCTTTTCCTTCGGCAACCTTGCGCTCGAGCAGCGCGACCGGAATCCCGGACTGCGTCGCCGTCTGCAGTGCCGCCTCGATGCGGGCCTGCTCCCTCGCCTGGGCGCGCACCTCGGCCTGGCTCTGGGCCTGCGCCGGCAACCCGGCCGGAACCAGCGCCAGCACCGCGGCAAAAACGAGGATTTTCTTCATGATCGGCCTCCCTGGCCAGATACGCGCGCCCTCACGCGCTCTCGGTCTCCGCCGATAAGACGGGCCGGGCCCCTCTAAGGTCACATCCCTCCCGCTCCACAGTGTCACATCCCCCCCCGCTCCAGAGTGGCCCGCAGCTGTTCGCGTGCCCTGAGTACCCGCATCTTCACGGCGCTCAGCCGGGCGCCCGTCAGCTCGGCGATCTCCTCGTAGCTGCGTTCCGCGACGTGGCGCAGGAGGAATGCCTCGCGCAGCAGCTCGGGCAGCTCCCCGAGCGCCTGCGTCAGCGAGGCGCGCAGCTCAAAGGGTGTGATCTCATCACGCGACGCTCGCTCGCCCGCGGCCTCCAGCGGCAGCTCCCGGCGACGGATGTCGCGCGTGTAGTCCAGAACCAGGTTGCGGAACAGACGGAAGAGCCAGGCCCGGAAATGCTCCGGGTCGCGACACTGGCGCAGCCGGACCCAGGCCCGTACAAAGGCGTCCTGGACCAGGTCGAGCGCGACATCGTGCTCCACGCCCATCCCCCGGGCATGACGATAGAGCGCCTGCTGGTGCCGTCGGACGAGCTCGGAGAACGCGTCGCGGTCCTCACCCAGCGAGGCTCTCACGAGCTCCGCGTCGGTCCGCTCGGGCCCGCGGTCCATGAGCGCGTTCATGCTCATCACTCGCCTACGATCAGGACGGCCTGGTACCCGCCCATGCCATCGCTCCGGCGGCCCGGTGTCGATTCCGGGACGAACCACTCACCAGCCGCGTTCACGAACGCATACGTGTAAACGCCCGGCCCCAGCGCGACGGAGTACTCCCACGCGCCGTCGCGCGCGGTCATCGGTCGAGGCTGCCAGCCCGTGAAGTCGCCGGCGATCTGCGGTGCGCCTGCCACCTCATCGCTCGGGATCCGGATTACCGCCCGACCGTTCTCGATGCGGGCGGGCACGGGCGCGTGCACCACGTCGCCGTCGCCCAGGCGCAGGCTCATCCCCAGCGAGAAGGAGCGCGCCGTGGTGCTGCCGTACAGCGGATCGAACGCCGCCTCGCGCCAGCTGCCCTCGAGCTGAATCCGCTCGCTCAGGCCGAGCACCGCACCCGCGGCGAGGACCGCGCCTTCCGACCCGCCGCTCAACCAGCTGCCCGCGCTGGCCCAGATCACGAAAGAGGACCGCGCGAACTCCGCGCTCGCGCCCGCGTAGGTATGTGCGCTGTCGGCGCCCCACCAGCGCCGGCCCTCGAGCGATACCCGCACCGGCAGCAGCGCCAGCGAGCCGCGGGCCGTCGCGAGCGGCAGCAGGCGGGAGGTGCTCACGTCCGCGACCGTGCTGGACTGGCCGGCGGCGCCGCCGCGCACCTCCAGCCTGAGCGGCCCGGTACCGGCGAAGGCCAGGATCGCCGCCTCGCCGCCGGCACCCTGGCCGGAGCGGTCCGGCTCGGCCGGCTCCAGGGGCGGCAGCGGGTGATTCTGCGTCGTGGCGAGCTCGCGCTGGACGAAAGCGTGGCCGCTGATGTCGGCGCCGATGCCCCACTCGGCCCGCTGGCGCCACTGCTTCCAGAGTCCACCGACCAGCCAGGCCGGCTGGTCCTGGAGCGGCACGCCGGCCGTAACCCCCAGCCAGTCGCGCGCCGATGCACGAGAAACCGCGAGCGCCAGCGACGTCCCCGTCGTGGCGCTCGCGGCCGCCGAACCGTCGTAATGGATCTGACCTACCTGTGCGCCCAGCCGCCATTCCTGCCCGGCGGCCGGCAGCGCGGTCGCGAGCATCAGCACGGCAGAAAGCCCGTGCCGTGTCATGTGGCGCATCAGGTCGTCCGTTCTGCGTCCGCCGCCATTACCGCGATGCGGCTGTTGCTGCCGCCGAAGCCGTCCGCGACCGCTGGTGCCAGCGGATCCACGGTCCAACGCTCCCCATCGATCACGAACTGATAATCGTACACGCCGGGCTCGAGGGGAATGACGATCGACCAGACGCCGGGCGCGATCTCGTCCAGCTGGTACCGGTCGCGCCACTCCGTGAAGTCGCCCGCCAGCTCGACCTGGCGTGCGCCCTCGGCGCCCAGCCGGAACTGCACCAGCAGCGGCTCGGGGCCGGCCGCCGGGGCGCCGCTGCCGAGCTCACGCGCCGCCATGGGCAACACCAGCAGCAGCACGACGGCGCCCAGCATGAACGCCGGCCGCAGGGCGACGGGGCGCGGGGCCCAGAGCCAGCCAGCGGCACGCCGCAGCGTCAGCCAGGTGCCCGCCAGCGGCCCCGGCAGCCACGCCGGGAGGGGCTCCAGCTTGCGGATGCGCCACACGACCGAGGCGCTCACATCCGGGGCCTCCAGGCCGTTCAGCTCGCGACGCATCCCTTCGAGGCCCGCCTCCAGGCGCTCCAGCTCGACGCGCTCCGCGGCGCTGAGCGCCTCGCGCGTCAACTCGCCGTCCAGTGCCCGGTCGATACGATCCATGGTGTCTTCCTCCAGAGATGCGGCTACCCGGCCGAAGGAGCCGCGTTCCGCATCTGTTGGACGGGCGGCAGGATGCTCCGGTCACATCGCCGCCCGCCCGGCTCCCGACATCAATCCCGTTCGCGCCGCACCGTGACCCGCCGCCCCTTGAGGGTGCTGCCGCGCAGCGCGTCGATCACGACCGGGATCAGCGCCTCGTTCAGCTCCACCAGCGAGAACCGGTCGGCGATCTCGATCGAGCCGATCTCGCGGCCGCTGATGCCGGCCTCGTTCGCAATGGCGCCGACCAGGTCCTGCGGCCGGACGCCGGCCTCGCGTCCCGCACCGATGAAGATACGTGCCGTGTCCCCGCGTGGTCCACGCCCCGGTCGCGGGTCCCGCCTCGCCTCGCCCGGGCGGCCCCGCGGACGCTCCCGCCCCGGTCGCTCGAAGGCGACGTCGCGAATCTCCTCCTCACCCTCCGCGCCCTCCGCGGCATGCGCGAGCTTCACGGCGGCGGCCGCGATGTCCATGATGTCGAACTCATCGGCGAGCGTCTCCACCACCACGCGCACGTCGTCGAAGTCGTCCGCGAGCAGGGCTTCGCGCAGTCCGGCGCGCAGCAGGTCCAGCCGGCGCGCACGCAGGTCGGCCACGGTCGGGAGCTTCGCCATCGGGAGGCGCGTGTGCGTGAGCCGCTCGATGTTGCGCAGCAGTCCCTGCTCGCGCGGCGTGACGAGCGTGATCGCGACGCCCTCGCGGCCCGCGCGTCCGACCCGCCCGATCCGGTGCACGTAGGCTTCCGGCGCGGACGGCACGTCGTAGTTGATGACGTGCGTGAGGTGCTCGATGTCGAGCCCGCGGGCCGCGACGTCGGTAGCCACCAGCAGCTCGGCACTGCCGCTCCGGAGGCGGCCCATGATCCGGTCGCGCTGCTCCTGCGACATGCCGCCGTGCAGCGCCTCGGCGCGGTAGCCGCGCGCCGCCAGCGTCTCGGTCAGCTGGTCCACCTCGGTGCGCGTGCGGCAGAACACGATGCCCGCTGCCGGCGCCTCGACGTCGAGCACGCGCCCGAGCGCGACCGGCTTCTGGTCGCGCGGCACCATGTAGACGGTCTGCCGCACCAGCGGCTGCGCTCCGGCCGCCGGCACGTCGCGGGCAATCTCGATTCTCACCGGGTCGCGCAGGTGCCGTCGTGCGATCGCCGCGATGCGCGCTGGCAGCGTCGCCGAGAACAGGATCGTCTGTCGGGTCGCGGGCGTCTCGCCCAGGATCGCCTCGATGTCCTCGGCGAAACCCATGTCGAGCATCTCGTCCGCCTCGTCGAGCACGACCGTGGTCGTGCCGGCGAGCGCCAGCGTGCCGCGGCGGATGTGGTCGAGCGCGCGACCCGGCGTCGCCACCACCACGTCGACGCCGCGCTGCAGCACCACGCGCTGCCGCCCGATCGGCTGGCCGCCGTAGATCGGCAGCACCCGCGCGCCCAGCTCGCGCCCGTAACGGTGCACCGCTTCCGCGACCTGGATCGCCAGCTCGCGCGTCGGCACCAGCACCAACGCGGCCGGCCCGCCCGCCCCGCGCGCCTCGCTCCACCGCTGCAGCATCGGCAGCGCGAAGGCCGCCGTCTTGCCCGTGCCCGTCGCCGCCTGGCCGAGCAGGTCCCGCCCCGACAGCAGCGGCGGTATCGCCTCCCGCTGGATCGCGGTCGGCTCCTCGTAGCCGAGCCCACCCAGCGTCGCGAGCAGCTCGGGCCGAAGCCCCAGCTGCCCGAACCCCAGCGTCTCGTTCGACAGATCTTCGCTCATTCGCTCCCGTTTCGTTGGCCGCGTTCCATCCGCCGCTCGCCGCTTTCAGCCTGCATGCCGCACGCCCGGCGCAGAAGGGCCCCGCGGCGTCGCTGCGCCGCGGGGCCCTCTGCCGTGACGCGCGCCGCCGGGGCGCGCGCTCGCAACCGCGAGCTAGAGGCGCGAGGTCGTGAGCTGAACGTCGCCGCCCAGCTTCGCGATCCGCGCATTGATCGCGTCCGCATCCGCAGTGCGACCCTGCGCGCGCAGGCTCGCCTGCAGTCCGTGCAGCGACCACGTGTTCTCCGGGAACCGCTCAAGGTCGCGCAGGAATACCTGCTCCGCCTCCGCGCCCCGGCCCTGGGTCAGCAGCACGGCGCCCAGCGAGTGCCGGATCGGATAGTACCAGTGCGGCGGCTCCATGTATAGCAGCTCGTCCTCGCGCGCCATCGCCTGCCGGTAGTGCGACTCCGCGCCCTTCAGGTCACCGCCGCGCTGCGCGATCTCGCCGGCCAGCGCGTGCTGCGCGATCTCGAGGATGGTCTTGCTGAGCGGGTCCGACATCCCGCTGGCGATCGCGCTCACCGTGTCGAGCGCGACTTTCGCCTGCGCTGCCTGCGCGGTCGCGGCCAGCGCGGTGCCCCGGGCGTACTGCGCCAGCCCGAAGGCCATGCGCAGGTCCGAGGGCGGCAGCGGCTCCGACACCACTTCATCGAAGCGTCCGAACGTCAGCAGCGTCAGGTGCACGAACGGCACCATCGCCTCGACCATCGGCACCGCGCGGGCCACGTCCATGTCGATCTGGCTGGCCAGCGAGCGCGCCGCCTGAATCGCCTGGCCGGACCGGCCGGCCATGGTCGCCGCGAACGACAGGAAGTGGTAGTTGTGCGGGTAGTACGCGAGTGGGTAGACGCCGGTCGGGCGCTGGTCCCGAATGTAGCTCTCGTCGGTGTGCACCGCATGCTCGTTGGCGGTGATCGCGTCCGCCCAGCGGCCCACGCGGATGTAGATGTGCGCGGGCATGTGCACCAGGTGTCCCGCGCCCGGCATCAGCGACGCCAGCCGCTCCGCGCACGCGACCGCCTTCTTCGGCTGCACCGCCTCGACCGCGTGGATGTAGTAATGGCACGCGCCCGGATGGTCCGGATCCTTGGCGAGCACGCGCTCCAGGTCGGCCACCAGCTCGGCCGTGCCCGGCCGCGGCTCGCCCTGCCTCGTCCAGTAGTCCCACGGACTCAGGTTCATGACCGCTTCCGCGTGCAGCGTCAGCACGTCCGCATCCTCCGGGAAGCGCGCGCGTACGTCGGCCATGGCCGCGGCGTAGGCCTTGTCCAGCGACGAGCGGTCCTCGGGCGGGGATTCCACGTACCGCTTCGCCGCCGCCTCGATCAGGGCGCGCTCCACCTCGCTGGCACGCGGCGCCAGCGAGACCGCCTGCTGCACCGCCCCGAACGCCGGCTCCACCGCGCTCGCATCCATCGGCGCGTTGATGTTCGGGCCCAGCGCGTTCGCGATGCCCCAGTAGCACATCGCACAGCCGGGATCGCGACGCGTCGCCTCCTCGAACGCGCGCACCGCTTCCGCGTGGTTGAACGCGTACGTCAGGCGCATGCCCTGGTCGAAGTACTGCTGCGCCTCGGCGTTGGCCGCGCTGATCGGGCGCTGATACGCGCCCAGGTTGTCGTAGAGCGGCACCGCGGCGAGCTCGGCCGCCGGGGCCGCCGTCCCCGCCTCCGGCTCCCGTGGCTGGCAGCCGGCCGCGGCCAGGCCGATCGAAGCTATTCCCACCGCAAGGACCCGCGCACTGCTGGCGTTCATGCTCACCTCCGGATGCATGGATGACGAGATTTCGGGCTGCCGCCCGCGAGCGTTAACACCTTGTCTACGCAATGGAGGGTTAGGAGCGGTCATCACCCACGTCGGTGAGCCGGTAGGGCAGGCGTCCGCTGTGAGTTAAGCGCGCTGGCGCGCGGCCGCAATACCTGTATGCAGGCGAAATGCCGGCCTGTCGGGCCCACTTGGCCCGTGGCTCAGGCGATCAGGAGGTCGGCGATCAGCGCGCCCAGCAGGACCGGGAGGACGAGGAGCGAGCTGAGGAACAGATGTCGAGCGGCGATCCGATCCGGGCGCCGTACCCAGCGCCAGGCGGCCGCCGTGTAGGCACCGCAGGTGAGCAGCGCGAGCAGACCGTAAAGCCAGCCGGTTGGTGTCGTGACTGCGACCAGCCCGGCCGCCACGAGCATGACGAGCGCGTAACCGAAGGCGACGTGGGCGCTTGAGCGGCCGCTGGGATCCACGACGCCGAGCATGGGGCAGCCGGCGCGGCCGTAGTCTTCGCGGGCGAGCCAGCCGATCGCCAGAAAATGCGGGATCTGCCACATGAACAGGACGCTGGCGAGGGCGATCGCCGCGGGTGTGAGGGGCCGTCCCGCAGCGGCCCAGCCGGCGAGCACCGGCAGCGCGCCGGGGAGGGCACCTGCGAGGGTGCAGAACGGAGTGCGTCGCTTGAGCGGCGTGTAAAGGTAGATGTAGCTCGCGTGGCTGAGTACCAGGAACAGCGTGGCGGCGGGCGGCAGCAGCACGAGTGCGAGCACGAGGCCGAGCAGGCTGAGCCCCCAGCCGAATGCTGCCGCGCGTAGCGGGCTAAGGGTGCCGGAGGGCAGGGGACGGCTCGCGGTGCGACGCATGCGCGCGTCGCTCTCGCGCTCAGCCACGTGGTTGAGCGCGGCCGCACCGGCGGACATCGTCATGGTCGCGAGCAGCGCGACGGCCAGGCGGACCGGCTCGCCCGGACCTTCCATCGCCGCGACGAACCCGGCGGCCGCGCTCACGCCGATGAAGAGCGTGATGCCCGGCTTGGTGAGCTCGGCATACGCTCGCAGCCCGGACACCGGCGCGCCCGCGTGCATCAGAGTCGGCGCGCGAGCGCCGCGAGCGTCGCCGCCCCGCCGTTCGACGCGAAGGCGAGCCGGCCCGCCGCGTCCACGACGTAGACGAGCGCCGGGTGCGTCACCTCCCCGGTCCTCTCATCGCGGAAACGCGGCACCTCCCACGCGTCGAGCACGGCCTCCACGTCGGTCACTGCGCCGCTCAGCACGTACGCATCCTGCGGCGGCAGTCCCCACGACGCGGCCATCGCGGGCAACCGCGAGGGGGTGTCGCGCCAGGGGTCGAGCGTCACGACCAGCACGACCGGACGGACATCGCTGGCGAGCGCCGCCTGCGCCTCGAGCGTGTGCTTCACAATCAGCGGGCACACCGTCTCGCAGTGCGCGAACGCGAACGTGACCAGCACGGCACGGCCGCGCAGCGCCGCCAGGTCGAGCGTGCGCCCATCCTGCGCCGTGAGCGCCAGTGCCGGCGCGGGCCGGTCCAGTCGCGGGTACCTGCTCGCGGGCAGCTCCGTCACCGGGTCGACCACCATGGCCGCGCTGCGCACCTGTTGCACGCGCACGCCTGCGCCCGTCACCATCACGAGCGCCGTCACGGCGATCGCGCCGAGCGCCCCGCCCACCGCCGCCGAGCGACGCGCGCGCCGGAGCAGCGCGCGCACGCCGCGGCCGAAGCCGGCGAGCAGGATGACCAGCATGCCGAGGGGACCGCCGATCAGGCCGACCCAGCCACCCGCGTCCGGCAGGCCGCTCGCCGCGACGCCGAAGCAGACGAAGCGGGTCCGCTCGAGCCAGGCCGGGCCATCGGCGACCGGCCAGAGCGCCAGCGCCCACCACGCCGCCGTGACCGCCAGCAGCGCGACCAGTCCGCCGAGCGCGTAGCCCTCCTCCCGGTCGCGGGGAGCAGGGCTCGGGGCGCTGCCCATCAACCGATCTTCCACACGAAGGAGAGCAGCTTCCAGTTCGCGAAGTAGTACACGGCGAACGCGAGCAGGAAGACGAGCACGAGCACCATGGTGCCGGGCGCGTGACCGAGCCGGCCGGTCGGCAGCGTGTCCTCATCCGCGAGCGTGGTGGCGCGCGGCGGCCGAACCAGTCCCTGCGGAATGCCGGATACGCCCGCGAGGCGCTCCGCCTCCGTGAAGCGCTGCCCGAAGAACACGGACCAGACCGTCACCAGGATGTAGATGCCGCCGCCCAGCGCGGCGACCAGCCCGCCCAGCGCCATGATGCCGAGCAGCGCATCGACCGCGGGATGGAACGCCTGCTCGAACGGCGCGTTCGAGAACGTGATGTCCCAGTGCCGGCGCGGCACGCCGAACCCGCCCGCGAACGACATGAAGATCGAGAACACCAGCATGCCGCCGGCGAACAGGTACGGCTGGATCTGCGCCAGCCGCCAGAACGCGACCTTCTTCTGGAAGATGAGCGGGATCAGGTAGTAGGTGAGACCCATGAACGCCATCGCGGTCCCGCTCACCACGGTCGCGTGGAAGTGGCCGGGGACGCGGAACGTGTTGTGGACCACGATGTTGATCTGCTCGGTCCCGATCGTGACCCCGGTGATGCCGCCGACGAACCCGAACACCACGACCGAGAGCACCAGCGAGCTGAAGCCGGGATCGCCCCACGGCGCCCGCTTCACCCATCCGAACAGCCCCTGCGAATAGCCGCGCAGCCGCTGCCCGATCTCGACCCCGGCCGGCACCGTGAAGCCGTGCAGCATGCTGGCCAGCACCGCTATGTACATGAAGTAGCTGGTATTGACCACCTTCCACGCCGAGCTGAAGCCGGGATCGACCAGCAGGTGGTGCGCCGAGGCCATCGAGATGAACAGGATGTAGAGCACGAACGCGGTCCGGCTGAGCTTCTCGTTCAGCACGACCGCGCCCACCGTGAGTGCGCCCAGCAGGTACCAGATCGAGACCATCGCGGCCACGTTGATCTGCTGTGAGCTGTGCCCCAGCGCCCACCACAGCATGCGGTAGATCTGCGGGTCCATGCTGATCAGGCCGACCGACCAGAGGAACGCCGGGATGTAGGTCGCGGCGCCGTGCAGCAGCGTGATCACGGCGATGATCGCGGCGGTGACCGCGCCGAACGTGACCAGCGGCAGCGATCCCCGGTACGTCTGCTCGCGCTTCGCGATGACCAGGGTCGCGAAGAACTGGAAGCAGACCAGCAGCGCGCCCACCGCGAATAAGATGATGCCCAGGTAGTAGAGCGGGTCGGCGCGCAGCGGGATGTAGGACGTCATCAGCACGTCCGCCTTGCCGGTCCAGATCATGACCTCGACGAGCACGGCGCCCACGCTCATGAGCCCAAAGTTGAACCAGCCCAGCTTCGGGGCCGCGATCCGGCTGTTCAGCAGTGGCCCGGCCGCGAAGTAGAGCACCGCCATCTCGAAGAAGATGATGAAGAAGATGAGCATGGTGATGCCGTGCGCCGTGAGCACGCGGTAGAACATGACCGGGTCCAGCAGATGCACCGCCTGCCAGCGGGTCAGCAGGATCAGGATCGCGCTGACGCCGCCGATCAGCAGCGCCACGGTCGCGGCGACCGCGTTCGCCTTCATCAGCTGCTCCGCCGGCCGGTGCAGCTTGAGTCCCGTCACGCCGCACGTCCGGTAGACCCAGCCGGTGACCGGCGGTACCGGTGGCCGCTCCAGCGTCGTCGCCATCACTCCACCTCCGCGGCCAGGCGCCGCTGTGATTCTGCGCCCGTGCGCAGCCGCCCGGGGGCGGCGCGCCCTGAATCGCGAGCGCCTGCCAGGCGCCGCTGTGATTCTGCGCCAGAGCGCAGCCGCCCGGAGGCGGGGCTTCCCGCGTCAACAGCCGCCGCGGCCGTCTGCCCGGGGACGTTGCCGTGCTCGTCGGTCACGATCACCTTGCCCAGCATCATGTGGTGGCCGACGCCGCAGAACTCGTTGCAGATGATGCTGAAGTCGCCCGCTTCCGTGGGCGAGATCCGCAGCCCGTAATCGTAGCCCGGCACGATCTGGAAGTTGATGTTCACCGGGTAGAGCGAGAACCCGTGATTCACATCGATCGAGGACAGGTGCAGCGTGTACTCGCGGTCCTTCTCCAGCTTCACGATCGGGTACCAGCTCCACATCCGGCCCAGCAGGTACACGTCGCTGCCCGGCGGCGGCGCCACCACCGGGATCCCCTTCATGGTGCCCACCTGGTAATCGGCCACGAACTGGTCGACGCGCGCCTGGAATGCGGCCGGCTCCACCTTGCGCCGGATCCCGGACGCGTTCTGCCCGCCCTTCCAGTGCCACAGCGGCATCATCGCGAACAGCACCATGCACCACGCGAACGCGAGTGCGAACCAGACCTTCTCGGAGCGGTGCGCCGGCACCCACCAGCGCCCCTGCGGCGCGACCAGGCCGGTCGTCAGCGGCCGCCGCTCGACTTGTTCATCGGGCGCGCTCATGGCAGCTCCGCCGTCGGCATGGTGACCACTTCCCACAGGCCCCAGCCCGTGTAGATCGCGGCCATGATCGCGATCCCCGCGATCATGAGCAGGAACCAGTTGTCGTAGAGTCGCTGTCCCAGTGGCAGCGGGCGCGGATCGGCGCCGGCGCCGCTCCGCTCGTGGGTCGTCATGAGGCCTCCATCGGTCGCGGGGATCGGTACGACTATGAGTTCAGCGGCACGCTCGGCCCGCTCGAGTGTCGGAAAAGCCGTGAAAGCGGGCTGCCTGGGGGAGGCTCGCCCGGATAATGCCACATCGATGTGGGAATTATTACCGGCGGTCATTTCCCCCGACCATAGGGGAAATCCCGCGACCCGATGAGTAGAATTCCTGACACCGGGGGAGAAATTCGGACCGTAACATGAACGCCATGGAACCGCGCCTCGGCTTCCGCCTGCTCGCGCGTGCCGACGCGTGGGCGAACCGCGTGTACGGCGCCCGCTGGAACCCGCTCTACCACAGCGGTGCGATCACCGTCGCCATGCTGATCGTGCTGCTCGCGACCGGGCTCTATCTCCTGCTGTTCTACCGGATCGGCGCGCCGTACGAGTCCGTGGTGCGTATCAACGGGCAGGTGTGGGTGGGCCGGTGGGTGCAGGGTCTGCACCGCTTCGCGTCCGACGCGGCGGTAGTGGCCGCGCTGGTGCACGCGTTCCGCATGTACGCGCAGCGCCGCACCTGGGGCGCGCGCGCGCTCGCCTGGGTGAGCGGCGTCGTGCTGGTCGGCGTGATCCTGCTCTCGGGCTGGACCGGATACGTCCTGGTCTGGGATACGCACGCCCAGCTGCTCGCGGTCGAGGGCGCGCGCCTGCTCGATGCGCTGCCCATCTTCAGTGAGCCGATCGGCCGGTCCTTCGTGGGCGAGCGGCCGCTGCCGAACGCGTTCTTCTTCCTCAACCTGTTCGCGCACATCGCGCTGCCGATCGGCGTGGGCGCGCTCGTCTGGGTGCACGTCGCGCGCGTCGCCCGTCCGGTGCTGTTGCCCGCCCGCCCCGTGCTCTGGGGGAGCATCGCCGCGCTCACGCTGCTGGCCGTGCTCTGGCCGCTCCGGATGGCGCCCGCGGCCGACCTCCTCCGGCTGCCGGCCGATGTGCCGATCGACTGGTTCTACGGTTTCTGGCTGCCCATCTCGCAGCGGCTTCCCGCCGGCGCGGTCTGGGCGCTCGGCCTGGCGCTCGTCGGCGGCGTGGCGGCGGTACCCTGGCTCACCCGGCCGCGCGTGGCGGCGCTGCCCGCGCCCGCCGAGGTCAACGAGCGCACCTGCACGGGCTGCGAGCAGTGCGTGCACGACTGCCCCTACGACGCGATCACGATGGTGGTGCGCACCGACGGTCGGGAAGGGCAGGTCGCCCGCGTCAAGACCGCGCTCTGCACCAGCTGCGGCATCTGCATCGGATCCTGCCCGCCCATGGCGATCGGGCCGCTGGGCGGGACGGCGCGCGAACAGCTCGCCGCGGTCCGCACGTTCCTGGCCGAGCAGCGGCCCGGTGCCGCCGACGTCGTGATCGTGGGCTGTACCTGGAGCGCCGCGCGGGCGCACGCGGAGCGGAGCGGGGCCCGCTTCTTCCCCGTCGACTGCGTCGGCGCGATGCACTCTTCGACCGTGGAGTTTCTGCTGCGCGGCGGCGCCGGCGGGGTTCTGGTTGCGGGCTGCGCCACGCACGATGGCCGCACCCGCGAAGGCGTCGAGTGGACCGAGGCACGGCTCTTCGGCGGCCGGGCCGCCGATCTGAAGCCGCGCGTCGACCGCGAGCGCGTCCGGCTGGTGCAGGCGTCGCTCGGCGAGGGCGTGGTCGTGCACGAGGCCGCGCGCGCGTTCGCGGCGGAGATCGAGGCGCTGGCCCGCGCTGAAGGGGAGGCGACCGACGTGATCGCACTCTGCCGCGGCCAGCTGGCGCGCGCGGCGGCCGCTGACGCGGCTGCCGGGGAGGCGGCGGCCGCCGGGCCCGAGGGTGGGGTCGGCGACGGCGCGGACGCGGACGTCGCCTGATGGCGCGGCCCTGGCTCGCCCTGGTCGTCACCGTGCTGGCGACGTCCGCGCTCGGCTGGCTCGCGCGCGCTCCCTACGATCCCCCCGGCGGCGAAGCGGGTGTGCTGCGGCTTTCGTGGCGCCTGCGCGGCGAGCGTATCGAGACCTGCCGTCCGCGTACGGCGGCCGAGCTGGCCGGGCTGCCCGTGCACATGCGCACGCCGGAGCTGTGCGAGGGCCGGCTGGTCGCCTACCGTCTGTCGTTCCAGGTGGACGACGCGCCGGTTGACACCGCGACCGTGCTGCCCGGCGGCGCGCGCGGCGACCGGCCGGTGTTCATCCTGCGCGAGGCCGTGCTCGCTCCCGGCCCGCGCCGGGTGCGCGTGGCCCTGCAGCGTGCCGATGGCGAGCACGCGCCGGCGGCGCTCACCCTCGATACCGTGCTGACGGCTGCGCCCGGCGCCGTCGAGCTGATCACGCTCGACCGGGAGGCGGGACGGCTGGTGCACATCCGCAGCCCGGATCGTTAGACTCCGGGGCGAATCCCGGCGCCGGACGGGGCGCTCGTCTCCGCCTGTGTCTGCCGCGAACGTGTCCTGATCAGAGTGATGCAGCAGCGATGAACGTGACGGTCGCGGACACCCCCGGTTCGCTCACCCGCCCGGCCGGCGACTGGCGACGCGCGTTTCCCGAGTCGCGCCGGCGTCTCCTGCGCGCCTGGCTCTGGAGCATTGCCGCCTGCACGCTCGGTGTGCTCATCGTGGGCGGCATCACCCGGCTGACCGGATCCGGCCTCTCGATCGTGGACTGGAACCCGCTCATGGGCGTGATCCCGCCCCTCGACGAGGCGCAGTGGCAGGCTACGTTCGACCGGTATCGGCAGTTCCCCGAGTACCAGCTGGTGCGGCGCGGGATGACGCTCGACGAGTTCAAGTTCATCTTCTTCTGGGAGTATATCCACCGGCTGCTCGCGCGCACCATCGGCATCGTGTTCCTCGTGCCGTTCGCGTTCTTCGCGCTGCGTGGCTACTTCAACCGTCCGCTCGCGGTGCGTGCCCTGGTGCTCTTCGGGCTCGGGGCCATGCAGGGACTGATGGGCTGGCTCATGGTCGCGAGCGGCCTGGTCGACCGGCCCAGCGTCAGCCACTACCGCCTGGCCGCACACCTGAGCCTCGCGTTCCTGATCTTCGGCTACGCGGTCTGGCTGGTGCGTGACCTGAGCCTCGGCGCGGAGCGGCCCGCGGTGAGCGCCCGCGAGCGCCGCACGCTCGGCCGCGCCATCCTCCTGGTCGGCGCGCTGCTCGGAGGCCAGATCGTGTGGGGCGCGTTCGTCGCCGGGCTCGATGCGGGGTTCATCTTCAACACGTTCCCGCTGATGGGCGGCCGGCTCGTGCCGGCCACGCTGCTCCAGCTCGAGCCCGCGCTCGTCAATTTCCTGCAGAACCCGGCCGCCGTTCAGTGGGTGCACCGCGTGCTCGGCACCCTCCTCGCCCTCGCCGCGCTGGCCGTGTTCCTGCGCGTCCGGCGCGGCGCCGCCGATCCGGCATCGCGGCGCCTGGCCGCCGTCCTGCTCGCGCTGGTGGCGCTGCAGTACGCGCTCGGCGTGCTGACGCTGCTGCTGCACGTACGGGTGAGCGTCGCGGTCGCGCACCAGGCCCTGGCCATGATCCTGTTCGGAGCCTGGACCTGGTGGGCGCACCACGCCCATAACCTGAAGGTGGCCTGAAGCGCCGGGCTACTGCGTGACCACCCGGATCGGCACCGGGTTCGGCACGATGACTTCGTGGCGCTGCGAGCGGCCCGCCTGCGCCTGGCGGTAGAACGCTTCGTCGCGCGTCGCGCCGCCCGACTCCATGACCAGCCGCGCGAGCCGCACGGCGACGTCGTTCGCAACCCGGATCGAGCCGTGCGAGACAGCCTGGCCGAGCGATTCCGGCGCGTTCGTGCCGTGGATCGAGTTGGGCGCCGCGTACACCAGCTGCGCCGCGCCGAGCGGGTTGTCGGGATCGCCCGGCTCGCTCACCTCCTCGTCCTCCGCCCACGACTCCTCGGGCGGTATCCAGCGCGGGTTGAAGATGACCTGCCCGATCGTCCACTCGCCCGTGGGCGTCGGCCATTCGCTGCTGCCCACCGCTACGGGGTGCGTCTCGATCAGCTGCTCGTTGCGATAGACGCGCAGCTCGCGCGCGGCCAGGTTCACCTCGAGACGCAGGTCCGGCGGCGGCGGCGGCGGCGCCGGCTGCTCGGCGTCGCGCTGTGCCGTAGTCTGGGCCGCGGTATCCTCCGCGTCGTCGGTCCGATCGGTGAACGTGCATCCGGCCGTCAGCAGCGCGGCCGTGAAACAGGACAGCGTCAGGGTACTCCTGATCATCGGTCTTCTCCGGTTCGAGTTCGGGAACCGGAAGGCAAGGAGCGCACCGTCCCGCGCGACCGCCGGATACGAGCAGGGCGGCAGGGTGGATCGGTGAGATCCGCCCTGCCGCCCCATGCGCGCACGCCAGCGCTCAGCGCGCCGGCACGCGCGGGTTCAGTGCGCCCGGCCCCACGCGCGCGGTCAGCGCGCGCGGAGCGGGACGCTGGCGCGCGTGCGATCCCAGGCGATCGCGAGCCGCGCATCGGCTGCCGCTCCGTCCACCTGGACCGTGAACAGCTCGACGGGCCGCTCCAGCGTCTCGGTCGTGAGCTCCACCCGGCCGATGTCCTGCGCCGGATCGCGCTCCAGTCCGCTGATCCCGGTCGCGCGATTCACGATCAGCGTCCAGCGGTCGGCCGCGGGCAGCAGGAACAGCGTGTAGGTCCCCGGCTCCAGCGTGAGATCGCCGAGCGCGATCGTGCGGTCCGTGGCCAGGTGCGCGGCCTCGTTCGCGCCCATGCGCCAGACGGCGTCCCAGGGCACGAGCGCGCCCCAGATCGGCCGGCCGCGCATGGCCGGACGACTGTAATCCAGCCAGATGTTGGCATCGCCGACGCGGGTGCGCGCGGCGTGCCGCGGCGAGAGCATGCCGAGACCCTGGCTGCTCTCGTCGCGACGGGCGAAGTCCGCCGCCAGCGCGTCCAGGTCGATCCAGGCGGTTCGCTCCACCGTCGTGAACGCAGGCGTATGCAGGTGCAGTAGCCGGCCGCGCTCGTCCACGTGCGCGCGCATCGGCTCGCCGAACTGGTTCTGCAGCGCGACCGAATCCCGGCCCACCCGCTCGACCGGGATGGTCACGACGTTGCTGCCGGCGAGCATCGCGACCTCCGCCTTCGGGGTGCCGCTCGCCACCGCACGCATCATGGCCAGCTCGTACGGCGTGTAGAACGGTCCGCCCATCGGGATCGCATCGCGCACCGCGACCTGCTGCGAGCGGTTCCCGTTCGCGTCCGTCGTCGTGAGCGTCGCGCTGTCGGCGCCGAGGCGGATCTCGCGGCGCATGACCGGTTCGCCGCCGCCGGGCCGCCGCACGGTCCACTCGCCCGCCGTGATCCGCCCCTCGGGTCCGGTGCTGTAGACGAAGCGGTGGATCATCGTCGACGGACTGCGCTGCACCGCATCGACGACCAGGCGGTCCGCCGTTCTCACGTATCGCTCGACCGCCACCGTGTCCGAACCCAGCCGGATCACGAAAGCCGCACTGTCGGCCGTCTGGGCTGCGGCCGGGCCTGTCGGGATCGCCGCCAGCAGCGCGGCCATGGTACGCCATCGCATGGGTCTCTCCTTGCCTTGGGATTCGCGACCAGTGATATGGGGAACGGAAGCCGCCGGGTCAAACCGGATCCGCCGGTCGGCATTGCCCGTCTGGGCCCGAAGACGTGTTGACAGCGCCCTTCAAGCCTTGCGGCGCCGCCGCGATCGCCAGTGCGTCGGTTTCCGGCAGGCTGTCTCCGGGCCCCGGACCTATGGCGCGACCAGGTCCTGGTACTCGGCGTGCCTGCGGATGAACGCGGCGATGAACGGGCAGCGCGGCACCACGGTGAGGCCGCGCGCGCGCGCGCTGTCGAGCGCGGCCCGGGCGAGCGCGTCGCCCACGCCGCGACCCCGCAGCGCTTCCGGTACTTCGGTGTGCGTGAACGTGATGGTGCGGTCCTTCATCCGGTAGCTGGCGACGGCGACGTCGTCACCTACTGCCGCCTCGAAGCGGCTGTGCTCCGGGTTGTCTCGGACGTTCATCGGCTTGCTCTACCGGTGATGAGTTGCGCGCGCAGGCCACCCGGGCAGGAACCCTGCCAGCAGCGGCCGGCGCAGCGCCGCCGCGCTGTCCGGCCAGCCCGTGTACCGCAGCCGGATTCCGGTCGCGGCTCACTGGCCCGAGCCGCCCGTACGCTGCACATTGACCGGAACCGGGATCGTCAGACGAAGGGCGGTGCCGGCGAGGACGTCGCTTCGCCCACCTCCGCCCGCGACTGATCATGCTGCCATCCGTGCCCCGTCCGGTCGCCGCTCTCCTTGCGCTCCTCTTCACGCTCACGGCGTCGCCGTTGCCGCTGCCCGCGCAGGCACAGCCGGCGGACACCGTGCGCCGGCCGGCACCGCCGCGCATGCCCGAAGATCCGCGCACGGCGCCCACCCAGAAGCCGCCGCTGCACGCGCAGCACTGGCTCGCGATCACGGGCAAGCCGCTCGCGGCCACGGCAGGCGCGCTCACCTTCGCACGCGGCGGCAACGCCGTGGATGCGGCGGTCGCCATGCTGGCGGCCACCTGTACCATGTGGGACACGCTCTCGTGCGGTGGTGAGACGCAGGCGCTGATCTACGATCCGCACGCGAGGAAGGTGATCGGCATCAACGCGCTGGGCGTGGCGCCGACGGGCGCGACCGCCGAATTCTACCGCGCCGGCGGCCACCGCTTCCCCCCCGAGTACGGCCCGCTCGCGGCGGTCACTCCCGGCACGCCCGGCGGCATGCTCACCATGCTCGCGGAGTACGGCAAGCTCTCGCTCGAGGAGGTGCTCGCGCCCGCCATCGAGCTCGCGGACGGGTACCCGATCGAGGCCCAGCTCGCGAACAACATCGAGCGGCAGAAGGACCGGCTGAAGCAGTGGCGCTACTCGCGGGCCGTCATGCTGCCCCACCTGGGCGAGGATCGCGAGGCGCCGCGCGCCGGCGAGCGCTTCGTGCAGTCGGACCTGGCCGCCACCTGGCGCAGGCTCGTCGAGGCCGAGCAGCAGGCGCGCCGGCAGGGCCGGGACCGCAAGCAGGCCATCTACGCCGCGTACGAGCGCTTCTACCGCGGCGACATCGCGCGCGAGCTGGTGCGCGGCGCGCAGGAGGAGGGCGCACTGATCACGCTCGAGGACCTGGCTGACTGGAAGGTGCTGATCGAGGAGCCGGTGCGCACCAGCTACCGGGGCATCGACGTCTACAAGCTCCCGTTCTGGCAGCAGGGCCCCGCCATGCTGCAAGCGCTCAACATCCTGGAGAACGCCGATCTGCAGGCGATGGGCTACAACTCGCCCCGCTACCTGCACACGCTCTACCAGGCCATGAGCCTCGCGTTCGCGGATCGCGACTTCTACTACGGCGATCCCTACTTTCCGCCCGAGGAGCCCGTGCAGGGCCTGCTCTCGAAGGAGTACGCGAAGTCGCGCTTCGCGCTCATCGACTGGAATCGGAACGACCCCGCTGTCAAGCCGGGCGATCCGTACCCGTTCCAGGGCGGCTCCAATCCGTTCCGGCAGCTCCTGGATGGCTGGGATGTGTCCCGGTTCCTCCCGGTCGACAGCGCCGCGCGCAGCGGCCAGCAGGATCGCCTGCCGCCGACCCCTGCCGACAGTGCCGCTGCGGCGACCCGCGCTCCCCGCGACACGGCCGCGCCGCCGCCGCTCGACGACGACGCCTTCCAGCGCGGCACCACGACCGTCGTGAGCGCGGATGCCGAAGGCTGGGTGGTCTCGATCACGCCCAGCGGCGGGTGGGTCCCGGCCGTGATCGCCGGCCGCACCGGGATCGGACTCAGCCAGCGCGCGCAGAGCTTCGTCACGTCGCCCGAGGACGGGCCCTACAACGTGATCGAGCCCGGCAAGCGCCCGCGCGTTACGCTCACGCCCACGATGGCGCTCCGCGATGGCGCGCCGTTCCTCGCGTTCGCCGTGCAGGGCGGCGACTCGCAGGACCAGAATCTCCTCCAGTTCTTCCTGAACGTCGTCGAGTTCGGCATGAACGTGCAGCAGGCCGCCGAGGCGCCCAACATGAACAGTTTCCAGATGCTCTCCTCCTTCGGTGCGCACGAGACCAGGCCGGGGCACATGCTGGTGGCGACGTCGCTGCCCGAGGCCACTCGCGAAACTCTGCGCGCCTTGGGCTACACGCTCGAGTTCGGGGCGCGCACGTCCGGCCCGATCAACGCCATCTTTTTCGATGGGCGGCACCGCACCATGTGGGGCGGCTCCAGCAATCACGGCGAGGATTACGGGATCGGCTGGTGAGCATCTCCCGGAGTGCTCGAGCGCGCACAGCCGAGCGGCCCGCCCATGTCTGAGCCGGTGCTTCCGCGCGACGACCGCGATCCCGCCGAGCGCGACCAGGAGCCTGCTGCGCGCTCCCGGTGGTGGGGCACCGTCGGTTGCGTGCTCGTTCCGCTCGTGCTGATCGTGGCCGTGGTCGCCGGTCTGTTGACGCTGCTGCAGCGGCGCCCGCGCCTGACCGAGACGACGGCCCGCCAGCTGGTGACCACGACGCTGCAGCGGGAATCGCGCGAGGCGTTCGTCGTGACCGGCACTCTCGAGATCGCGACCACCACGCGAGTGCGCAGCACCACCCGGCTGCTGCCCGGCATCCTCGATGTCTCGCTCGGCACCACCCAGAGCACCGTCCGCGTGCCGGGCAGGGTCTCCTACGGAGTGGCCATCCCGGAGCTCGACGCGCGCGCCATCCGGGTTTACGGCGATACCGTGGAGCTGCAGCTGCCCCCGCCCGCCGTGTACGCGGTGGAGCCGATCCTCGACCAGATGGAGGTGAGGACGGAATCGGGCTGGCTGGAAGTGCGGGGATCGGCGCGGGAAGAAGTGGAGCGGCGCGCGATCGCACTGATTCGCGGCGCCATGCGCGCGCAGGCCGAACGTCACCTCCAGGATTCCGATCAGCCTGCCATCAACACCGCGGAGGCGCTGCACGAGCTGCTGCGTCCGGTGTTCCAGAGCGCGGGACTGCGCAACCCCGTCTTCCGGTTCCGGCTGACCGAGGCGCTGACCTACACTGCCGACCGGCCGCGCCGCCGCTGACGGCGGTGCCGGTCGATGCCGCGGGCGCGAGCGGCCGGCCGACCGGACTCCCCAGGCGCCCGGGAGCCGGCGTCGCGACTTTCTCGAGGGACCGCAACGAAGAGGGGTCGCCCGGAGGCGACCCCTCTCACAACGTGCGACGTGCGTCGCCGCTACGTCGTCATGCTACCGCGGGCGATCGCCGCTGCCCGTGATCCGGTGCCATGCGTCCTTCACGCTGTCCTTGATGTCGTCCCACGTCGACTCGCCGCGGCCCTCGTAGCGGTCCCAGTCACGACGCAGCTCCGGCTCCGCCTCCTCCCAGGGACGACGGCCAAGGCGCTCGGCCGACTCGTAACCGTAGCGGTAGCCGGGACGGTAGAAGTCGAAGCCGCGGGTCTCGTCCGTGTACGGGCGCGTCCGGTAGTTCTCGCGCCAGTAGTTCTCCTCGCTGGCCCAGTCCAGCTTACGTTCGCGGTCAATATTCGCCATCCGGTCCTCCTTGCACTGCGATGAGCGTGTATGCGCCGGACATCACGGCGCGTCCGGTGCCGTGGCCAGGACGTGCAACAAGGGTGCCCGGCAGCGAGCCCGCCGGCGCCGCGCGGCTCTGCGCGCCGCATGACGACGCGCTGGCCCGTCGCTCAGGCCGCAACCAGGTCGTCGAGCCAGAACGCCGCGTCGTCGCGCCCGAACTTCAGGAAGCGGCCGTCCAGCTGCGGGTCGAGCGCGCGGTGATAGCGCATGTAGATGTGGTCGTCGTCCACACCGAGCACCTCGACCTTGCCGGTGGCGTGCGACATCACGAACCGGGCGCGGCGGGCCACTCCGGAGATGTCGCGCCGGGCCTCGTCGAAGCACTGGAACGCGGCCACGATCGGCAGCGTGAAGGGGCGGTTGCCCACCGTCGGCCGGCACTGAAACACATAGTACTGGGGGCAGCCGATGAACGAGAGCTCGCGGAACAGATCACGCAGCACGTGCGGATCATCGTTCACGCCGCGGATCAGCGGCGTCTGGTTGGCGCAGACCGCGCCCGCGCGCAGCAGCGCGTCGATCGCTCCGACCGCGGCATCGGTCAGCTCGCGCGGATGGTCGAAATGCGCGATGACGTAGATACGGCGGCGTGCGCTGCAGATCCCGCGGATCGTCTCGAGCAGCCTGGCATCCTCCGTGATGCGGCTCGGATCGAAGGCCGGCAGCTTCGTGCCGATCCGGATCACCTGCACGTGCGGGATGGCCGCGAGCCGCTCCAGCAGCGGGGCCAGCCGAGCGGTCGACAGCAGCAGCGGGTCGCCGCCCGTGAGCAGCACGTTGGTGAGCGCCGGGTGCTCGGCCACGTAGCGCAGCCCCGGCTCGAAGTCGGTCGATATCTCCTCGTTGTCCGCATGGAAGATGCGCTTGCGGAAACAGTAGCGGCAGTGGCCGCCGCACAGCTCGTTGCAGAGCAGCAGCGCGGTGTGCGCGTACTTGTGCTGCACTCCGGGCGCGACCGTCACGGCCGCCTCCGCCGACGGATCCAGCTGGCCCCACGGCTCGAGCTCGCCATCGTGAGGCACGATGATCCGGCGGATGGGATCGTCCGGATCGCTCCAGTCGATCAGCGAGAGGTAGTAGTCGGTGGCGCGGAACGCGTGCGCGCGCGCCGCCGCTTCGGCGGCGCTGCGCTCGACGGCCGTGAGTTGCGTCAGCGCCGCGACGTCGTGCACGAAACGGGCGCTCGGGACTTCGGTCCGGGGTGAATTCAAGGCAGCCTCCGGGCCAGGGTTGCTTCCCTATCATACCTCCCGTCGCGGGAGGGGATCGCGGCTCGCCCGCGCAATTTTGCCCGCTCGACCGCGCCAGCGCTTGCCCGGCGTGGTCCAGTTGAATTTCCGAGGATCTGAGGGTAGCGTCTGCGGGGCAGATGACACTGCGTTCGATGGGGGACCATGGCGGCGCTGACGGCAGAGGCTGCAGCGGAGATCGGCGCGCGCGCCGCGACGGTTTACGACATCATCGCGGACTACCACGTCGGGCACCCATCGATCCTGCCGCCTCGATACTTCACGGGGTTGCAGGTCGAGCGGGGCGGCCGGGGTGCGGGGACGATCATCCGCTTCGGTATGAAGCTGCTGGGCCGCGTGACCATGGCACGCGCGGAAGTGGCCGAGCCGGAGCCCGGGCGCGTGCTCACCGAGACGATCCTCGACCGCAGGGGGATGGTCACGACGTTCCGCGTCGACCCGATCGGCGAGCGCCGTGCGCGGGTGGGGATCGCAACGTCCTGGACGGCTCGCGGCATTGCGGGTCTCGTCGAGCGACTGCTGGTGCCTCGGCTGCTGACCCGCGTCTACGCCGCCGAGCTCGCTCAACTGGACGAGGTCGCCCGGGAGCGCGAAGCCGGCCCCTGAGAGCTGACCGACGTTGTCCGGAGTGCCGGCAATTCCCGGGGCGCACCGCTCGCCTCTGTGAGCACCGTCTTCCCCACGTCTGCGTCGTCACGTTTCCTACCGGCGGGTGTGATACCGGGCATCAGGAATTCCCCGACAACGAACGAGCAGTTGCACTGACGAACGAGGTGCCGGCGGGAGGCATCGTGGCGGTGCTCACGTGTTTCCCGTTCGCCTGCGCCGGGAGCGTTGCCGATCTCCCGGGCAGACTGGAGGCCGCCCTTGCAGACCTGCGGCCGGCGATCCTCCTCTCCCATGTCGGCACGGAGAGCCATACGAATGGCAGCCACTCCTGGAGTACCTTCCCGTCTGCTGCTCCTGTTGCCGTTGCTCGTGATCGCAGCCTGCCAGGACACGCTGACGGAAGTCGACCAGCTGGCATCGCCGGCGCCTGAAGCGCTCTTCGCGAAGGGTTCGGGTCTGCCCTTCAGCGAGGCGCTGGCCGAGCTGGGTGACATGATCTTCGACGATGAGAACCTGTCGGTCGGCCGCAACCAGTCATGCAAGTCGTGTCATGAGGCGGCATGGGGGTTTACCGGTCCCCACTCGGCCGTGAACGCCGGTGTCGTCGTTTACGAGGGCTCGATCGCCGGGCGCTTCGGCGACCGCAAGCCGCCCAGCTCCGCCTACTCGACGCCCGCACCGCTGCTCACGCTTACCCGGCAGGCCGGCGGCACGTTCGTCGGCGGCAACTTCTGGGACGGGCGCGCCACCGGCGCCAAGCTCGGGAACGCTGCCGCGGACCAGGCGCAGGGACCCTTCCTGAACCCGTTCGAGCAGGGACTTCGCGACGCGGCGTGTGTCGTCTACCGCGTGTCCGTCGCCGCTTACGCGCCGCTCTATCGGGAGCAGTGGGGCAGCGGCATCGATGACATCATCTTCCCCGTCGATATCGATCAGCTCTGCAGCAGCGAGGGCCCTGCGCTCGAGTTCGACGAAGTGAACCGTGCCAGGATCGAAGCGGAGTACGCGAACATTGCGATCGCGATCGCGGTCTACGAGGAGAGCCACAACCTGTTCAGCTCGAAGTTCGATGCCGCACGGAAGGGAATGTACAGGTTCACTCCGGAAGAACAGCGCGGCTTCACGCTCTTCCAGGGGAAGGGCAAGTGCTCGAAGTGTCACCCCAGCAGCGGCAGCAACCCGCTGTTCACCGACTTCACCTACGACAACCTGGGCGTACCCAGGAACCCGCAGAACCCCATCTATGGCCGGATCGCGGATTATGTCGACCATGGCCTGGGCGGCTTCCTGGCGGAGACCGACTGGGCGGCGTCGGCCGAGGCCGAGCTGGGCAAGATGAAGGTGCCCACGCTGCGCAACGTCGACTTGCGCCCGTCTCCGGGCGACGTGAAGGCCTACATGCACAACGGCGCCTTCAAGAGCCTGGAGGAGGTGGTGCACTTCTACAACACGCGCGATGCACTGCCGCGTTGCGCCGACTCGGCGCCGCGCTCGGAGTGGGGCAGCAGCTGCTGGCCGGCACCCGAAGTCGCGCAGAACATGAACACGGCTGAGCTCGGGGACCTCGGGCTGACAGCGGCGGAGGAGGCTGCGATCGTCGCGTTCCTGAGGACGCTCTCCGACGGCTACACGGGCGGGCGCGGCAAGCACTTCCGCTGACCGTTCCGGCCGTCGCGGTTCCCTGAGGAAGGGCGGGGGTCTTGCCTCCGCCCTTCCGGGCATACGGGCAGCGAAGCCGCAGGATTCGGACCCCAGCGCCTTCAGGGGATGGGAGTCGGGGGAGAATCCGCCGCCAATGACGCGGCCGCCAGCCGCGGCGGGGCGGGCGACACCGCCGCCGTCGAGCTGTACTCTTCCGCGAACATCTCCCACAGGACGAGGCAGAGGGCGGCAATGACCGGCCCGGCGACGAAGCCGGCCAGGCCGAACACGGCGATGCCGCCGAGCGTGGAGATGAGGATCAGGTAGTCGGGCATCTTCGTGTCGCGACCGACCAGAATCGGCCGCAGCACGTTGTCCACGAGCCCGATCACGAATATGCCGCCGAGCGTGACCAGCACGCCCTGCCAGACCTGGCCGCCGGCGAAGAGGATGATGGCGGCGGGTACCCACACGAGACCCGCCCCTACAGCGGGCAACAGCGAGAGCACCGCCATCACCACGCCCCAGAACACGGCCGTCTGAATCCCCACGATCCAGAACAGCACTGCGCCGAGACCGCCCTGTACGGCCGCGACGACCAGGTTGCCCTTGACGGTCGCCTGCGCGACCTGCACGAACTTCTCCAGCAGCCGGTGCCGGCGCTCATCGCCGAGCGGGAGCACGCGCGCCACGCCCGCCACGATGCGCTCCCCGTCCCGGAAGAAGAAGAACAGCAGGTAAAGCATGAGCCCGAACAGAAGTGTCACCCAGAGCACGTTCTGGCCGGCCGCGAACGCGCGCGAGGCAATGAACTGCGTGGCGGCGGCCGCCACCTCCTGCAGGGAGACGCGCAGCTGGGGAATGTCGACGCCGTAGCGCGCCAGGAAGCCGGTCACCGCGGGCAGCCAGCGCTCGACCGCATCGATCGGCCCCTGCACGCTCAGCTCGCCGGAGGCGATCGCCTGGTACAGCAGCAGCCCCTGTCGGGTCAGCGCCGCGAGCACGAGCGCGAACGGCAGCACCACGAACAGGATCACGGTGAGCGTCGCCACCAGCGCGGCGGGCGCGCGTCGGCCGCGCAGCATCGCCAGCAGGCGCGCGTGGCTGCCGTGAAAGAGCACGGCGAAAACCGCTGCCCAGAACACGGGCATGATGAACGCCCGGATCATCCAGGCGAACAGCGCCGTGGTGATCAGGACGAGAGCGAGAAAGGCGATGCTCTCGAGCTTTCGGCGCCGCACGTCCGCGAGTGGGCTCATGACGGGGGGCTGGTGCTCGTCGCGACGCACGCGAGCGTCGGTCTGGGCTCTGTCGGGGATCCGCCGGCGGTGCTGGTGGGCGGGTCAGCAGCCAGGGTGCCAAGGCAGCTCGCGAGGTCGTTGACGAGCGTGCGCAGCCCCCGGTCCAGCAGCATCACCAGCCCGGCATAATCGCCGATCTGCCAGCCCGGTTCGCGGTAGTCGGTGGTGCCGCGTGCCAGCACCGTTCCATCCTGCTCCCGGTAGATCTCCCACGAGCTCAGCAGGTGGGCCTCGCCCGCGCCCGCCGGCGTGGCCACGCCCTCGAAGCGTGAGACGTGCAGCTGCACCAGGAAGTCGTGCCGCGACGCTGCCGGCCACGGCGCCACGTCGACGGCACGCACCGGCAGCGCCGCCAGGTAACGGGCGACAGCGCGGTTGATGCCCTCCCGCGGATCCTCGCCCCAGCGATGGTACTCGGAGTGCACGATCCGGGACTCGCGTCGCACCGCGATCGCGGGCGTGGCCAGGTAGGGAGCGAGATCCAGTCGCCGCATGCCGATCACCAGGCTCCGGAGGTCCACCGGCGCAGGGTTCTCGACGGACCGTGCCTCGCCCAGCACGTACTGCTCCAGCGGCGTCGTCTTGCGGCCCAGGCTGCAGCCGCCGATGGCGAGCGCCACCACGGCGACCAGCACGCCGGCTTTGCCTGTCGTTCGCCTCATCATCAATTCCCCGGCTTCTTGCCGCGCAGCAGCATGTCGGGGTTCTGCTCCAGCGAGATGGCGAGCAGGCGCATGGCGTCACCCGCGTCCTGCAGGCTGGCGAGTGCCTGCTGCAGCCCGTAACCGACCCCGGAGTCCGTGGACAGCAGGCCGTGTGTCTCCTCGAGCGTCCGCCGGAGTGCCTGCAGCGTTGCGACCATCTCCGTGTTCGTGGTCTCGAACTGGAGCTGCACCGGGTCGATGGCCGAGCCCGCGCGCGTGGCGAGCAGCTCGAGCTCGGTCATCGTGCGATTGACCTGCGAGGTCATGCCCGGCACCTGCGCGAGGGCCGCGCGGATCTCCGGGGACTCGACCAGCCGCTGGACGGACTGGGCCGACGCCACCACGGCAGCGTTGATCTCCGTCATGTCGACGTCCTCGAGCATCTGATTGACCTGGAAGAGGACGCGCAGCATGTCCGCCACCAGGCTGCCGGCACCGGTGCCGAGGGCGGACATCAGGGATGGCGACGTCGGGATCTCCGGCCACGCCGTCGGCCGCGACTCGAACTGCCCGGGCGCAGCGCCCGCATCGTAGCTCAGCTCCAGGTAGAGCTGCCCGGTGACCATGCTCTCCAGCTGCATCTTCGCACGCAGCCCGTCCGCGATCTGCTGCCGCAGCACGGTGGTATCGGCCAGGTTCACAAACGTGCCCAGCTGCGTCGTGAGCCGCGTCAGGTCGATCTCGTACTGGATCGGGACCTGGAACGTCTTGTCTCGTTCGTCGATCTGGATCAGGATCTCGGTCACCGTGCCGACCGGCACGCCCTGGAACTTCACCGGCGCACCCTGCTCCAGGCCGTTCACCGACTCCTGGAAGAAGCTGATGAACGTCGAGCGTTTCTCGAACCAGGTGTTGGAGGCGAGCGCGGCCGTGCCGCCGATCGCCAGGACGATAGCGCCGATCAGGAAGCCCCCGATCGCGGTCGGATTCGCGCGCATGCTCATGGCCGGCCTTCGCTGCTGCGGGTCAGGAAACGGTGCACTTCGTCGCTCGGTGGATCGTCGCGCAGCTGCGCGGGACTGCCGAGCGCGGTCATGGTCTTCTGCTCGATGTCGAGGAACAGCGCGCGGTCCGCGATCCTGAAGATGCTGGCCAGGTCGTGGCTGACCACGACGATGGTCGTGCCGAAGCTCGCGCTCAGCTCCAGGATCAGGTCATCCAGCCGGCTCGCGCTGATCGGATCCAGTCCCGAGGACGGCTCGTCGAAGAACAGCACATCGGGATCGAGCGCGATCGCGCGGGCCAGCGCGGCACGCTTGCGCATCCCGCCGCTGATCGCGGCCGGGTAGTACGACTCGAAGCCGCGCAGCCCCACCAGCCCGAGCTTCAACGCCACCACCTCCGCGATCGCGCCCGCCTCGAGGCTCGTGAACTCCTCGAGCGGCAGCGCCACGTTCTCCGCCAGCGTCATCCCGCTCCACAGCGCGCCGTTCTGGTAGAGCACGCCCATGCGCCGGAGCACGCGCATGCGGGCCTGCGTGTCGGCCGCGCCGAAATCCTCGCCCTCGAACAGGATCTCACCGTGCGCCGGCGCCTTCAACCCGATCAGGTGCTTCAGCAGGGTGCTCTTGCCGCTGCCGCTCCCACCCATGATCACGAACACCTCGCCGCGCTCGACCCGGAAGCTCAGCTCGCGCATGACCACCAGCGAGTCGTACCTCATCGTCAGGTCGCGCACCTCGATCGGTGCCGCGCTGGTGCTGCGCTCGGATGTCGTCATGAGCGTCATATCTGCAGCAGCGCGGCCAGCCAGTCGATCACCGTGTTCGCCAGGATGATCAGCGTGATCCCGAGCACGACGGCGGACGTCGCCGAGCGGCCCACCGCACCGGCGTCGGTTCCGGTCTGCATTCCCTTCATGCAGCCGGCCAGCCCTATGATCAGGCCGAAGATCGTGGCCTTCACCACGCCGAGCAGCGCGTCCGGGAGCGTCACCGCCGTGAGCAGCCCGCTGATGAACTGCGTCGGGGTGAGATCGAGCAGCGTGACCGCGACGATCATCCCGCCCGTGAGGCCCACCGCATCCGCGTAGATCACGAGCAGCGGCATCATCACGAACAGGCCGAGGATGCGCGGCACGGCCAGATGCTCGATCGGCGACACGCCCAGCGTGCTGTACGCGTCGATCTCCTCGGTGATCTTCATGCTGCCCAGCTCGGCGGCGAACCCGGCGCCCGTCCGGCCGGCCATGATGATGCCCGTCATCAGCGCACCCATCTCGCGCAGCATGCCGTAACCGACCAGGTACGACACGTAGTAGCCCGCGCCGAACCGACGCAGCACGACCACACCCAGAAACGCGATGATCACCCCGACCAGCAGCGCGATGAGGGTGACGATCGGCAGGGCGCCCGAGCTGTTCGATTGCACCACCACCCAGAAATCGCGCCAGCGCATGCGGGCCCTGCCGAGCAGCAGCCGGCCGACGCCGGTGGCCACCTCGCCCGTGAAGGTGACCGCCGCCACGGTGGCCTGCCATGCCGACAACGTGACCTGTCCGAGCCGGGCGACGCGCGCTGACCGCGGCTCGTCGGCGGCGACCGCGCGCTCCGGTACCGCCCGCGCCAGCGCGAGCAGCCTCGCGATCCGCTCCGGCAGTCCCGATGTATCGAGCTCGAGCTCGTGGACACTGCAGTAGTCCGCCGCCTTCAGCAGGAAGATCAGCAGGCTGCTGTCCCACGCAGCGAGCTCGGTGGCGTCGAAGCCGACGACGCGGAGCTCCCCGGTGTCGCGGGCGCCTCGCGTCGCTACGCCGTCCATCAGGGGCTCGAGGCACGGCACCTCGCGATCCAGCTGCCATTCACCGGACAGCACGACCAGCAACCGGTCTCCGACCGGCACCGCCGTCGCCCGCGCGATCCCCGGCCGCGCTTCGCCCGCGCTGACTACCGTTGCCAACTCAGCCTCGCACCGCGATCATTTCCGGCAACGTCAGCTGGAACGTGCTGCCCCGTCCCGGCTCGCTGCGTACCTCGACGTCGCCGCCCAGCAGCCGGGCATATTCCCGTGCCGCCGCCAGTCCGATGCCCATGCCGCCGGCCGCGCGGGTCGAGCCGCCATCCACTTGCCAGAAGCGCTCGAAGATCCGGGCCTGGTGCTCGGCTGCGATGCCGACTCCCGAGTCGATCACCTCGAACGCCACGCCCGCGTCCACCGCGCGTACCCGCAGCCGCACCTCGCCGCTCGGAGTGTATTTCACCGCGTTGCCCCCGAGGTTGATCAGGATCTGGCGCGCCTTGCCGTGATCCGTGACCAGCGCCACCGGTGCGTCCGGCAGATCGAGGACGAAGGCGAGACGCTTCGCGGCCGCGGCAGGCTCGATCAGTTCCCCCGCTTCGCGCGCCAGCAGTCGTGCGTCCATCGGCTCGGGCTGGACCACCTCGTGGCCGCCGTCCAGCTTCGCAAAGCTCAGGATTTCCTCGATCATCGAGGCCAGGTGCCAGCTGCCTGCCTTGATGCGCTCCACCCGCTGGTTCTGCTGGACGTCGAGCCGGCCATCGAGCAGGAGCAGGTCGGCATAGCCCAGGATCGCGGTGAGCGGCGTGCGGAATTCGTGTGAGAGCGTGGAGAGAAACCTGCCCTTTGCCAGGTTCGCGGCCTCCGCGACGCCTTTCGCTTCCCGCAGCTGCTCCTCCACCAGGTGCTGCGCGGTGTTGTCGAACAGCGTGAGCACGATGCCGTCGTGGCCGCCGTCGAGCGAGCGATACGGGTTGATGCCGACGATGAACGACTCGCCGGCGTCGCTTTCGACCTCCCGCTCGATCCGAACCAGCGAGGCGAGCACGCTCGCCACGTCCGCGACCAGCTCCGGGTAGCGCAGCCGGTGGGTGATGTGCGCCAGCGGCCGGCCCTGGTCGGCCGCTACGAAGTTGAACAGGCTCGTGGCCGCGGGAGTGTAGCGCCGGATCCGCATCGCGCGGTCCAGGAAGATCGTCCCGATCTCCGTCGACTCGATCAGGTTCTGCAGATCGGCGTTGGTGTGCTTCAGCTCCTCGATCGTGCTCTGGTACTCCTGGTTGATGGTGGTGAGCTCTTCGTTGATCGACTGGATCTCCTCGCGGCTCGTTTCCAGCTCTTCGGTCGCCGCTCTCTGCTCCTCGTTGATGGACTGCAGCTCCTCGTTGAGCGTCTGGAGCTCAGCCACCGTCTGATCGTGTGCGGCGCTCGCGGCCTCGAGCAGGTCGGTCGTCCGGCTCAGTTCGGCCTCGAGTTCGGCCTCCACCGCGCTGGCGGAAGGTCTCTCCCGAGGGCCGGTCGGCTCGCTCTTGTCATTGAGGATCTCGAACATGACCAGCGCGAAGCCGTCGCCGGAAACTTCACTCGGGGAGGGGCGCACCTGCACGTTCACCTGGCGGCGCGCCCCGTCGATGTCCATGCGGACCTGCCGCGTCGTCGCGACCCGGTCGCCGAACGCGTGGTGCAGCGCCGTGCGCAGCACCCTGCGCAGATCATCCCGTACCAGCTCCAGGACGTTGTGACTGGGCGGACCCTCGTGCAGCCGCAGGAAGCGGTCGGCGCCGGCGGACAGGTGCACGACCTCCAGCCGCTCATCCACGACCACGCTCGCGGGCGCGTACTGCTCCAGCATGCGGAGGTGCAGCGCACCATAGGAGAAGCGCTGCCCCGTCGCCGGAGCCGCGGCGTGTGCGGCCGCGGGCGCCGGAACCACCCCCGGCTGGGGGAGCGGATCCGCCGCGGACACGCGCGGCGCAATCCGGAACGGCGCAGCGCTCCGGTGGAAAAGCCGCTGCGTGGTCCCGGGGCTGGCGGCGAACAGGCCGCTTTCATTGACCGATTCCGACGCGCCCAGGAAGAGCAGCCCTCCCGGGTTGAGCGCGAAGTGGAACGTCTCCAGCACCCGCTCCTGGGCCTCGGTCTGCAGGTAGATGAAGAGGTTGCGGCAGCTGATCAGGTCGATGCGGGAGAACGGGGGGTCGTGCAGCACGTTGTGTCCGGCGAAGAGAACCAGCTCGCGCAGCGATTTGGCGATCCGGTAGCCGCCCGCCTCCTTCGTGAAGAAACGGCGCAGCCGCTCCGATGTGATGCCGGCAATCGCCGCGGCATCGTAAAGCCCTGCCCGCGCCCAGGCATAGCCTTTCTCGTCGATGTCGGTCGCGAACAGCTGCAGGCGCGGGGGATCCCCGAGCGTCGCCGCGTGCTCCGCCAGCACCATCGCAATGGAGTACACCTCCTCGCCCGTCGCGCAGCCCACCACCCAGACGCGCACCGTGTCCGCCGGGCCCTTTCCCTGGTACAGCGAGGGAGCCAGCACGGCGAGGGCCTCGAACGCGTCCGGGTCCCGGAAAAAGCTGCTCACCGAGATGAGCAGGTCGCGCAGCAGGGCCTGGCACTCGGCGCTGCTCGACTGCAGCAGCGGCAGGTACTCCGCCAGCGTGCTCACCCCGTGGAAGCGCAGCCGGCGCTCCAGACGGCGCAGGACCGTGGAGCGCTTGTAGAGCCCGAAGTCGTGCCCGGTTCTGCTCCGCAGCGTCGCCATCACCATGCCGAGTCCCGCCTCGGCGTCCGGTGCGGCGCCGTTTCCCTCCACGGCCAGCGTGGGGAGTCGCCGCAGCCGCACCAGCTCCGCCGCGATCCGCGACGACGGCAGCACCAGGTCGACGAGACCGGTGGCGATCGCGCTGGCCGGCATGCCGTCGTACTCGGCCTCGTCGGGCGACTGCGCTACCGTGATCCCGCCTGCCTGCCGCACGTAGCGGATGCCGGCGGTGCCATCCACGCCCGTGCCGGACATGATGACCCCCGCCGAATCCCCACCGTACGCCTCCGCCAGCGTCCGGAAGAAAAGATCCACCGGAGCGTGTTCCGACCTCTCGCCCCGCTCGTGCAGCACGAGCGTCCCGCCATGAACCGCGAGATCGTGCGTCGGCGGGATCACGTAGATCTGATCCGCCGCCAGCGTCGTATCACCGCTGATCTGTGTAACCGGGATCCTGGCACGATCCTGCAGCAGCTCACCCATGCGGCTTTCCCGCTCGGGGTCGAGGTGCAGGATCACCACGAACGCCATACCGCTGTCCGCCGGGATCCCTTCCACGAATCGCTGGAGGGCCTTCAGGCCGCCCGCGGAAGCCCCGATCCCCACCACGGCCAGGGGCGCTGTAGCCGCTTCGACGGGGGGTGGCGGGACGGGTGGCGAGCTTCGCGTCGTCATCCTGCTTGCCTTGGACGGGGAGCTTCTCCTTGCAGACGTCTTCGAGAGCGTCGCGAGGCCTATTGACCGGGTGGTCAAAACAATATAGTCTGTTCTGACCAGACGGTCAATAACGCCGGCACAGGCGTTCACCACGGAGTCGGGACGGGAGCCGAGTATGGGGAAGCGGATAGCGGAGGCGGTGCGGCGCGAGCAGATCCTGGAGGCGGCGTTCGCAGTAGCGTGCCGGGACGGGATCGGGCGCCTGTCGGTGCGCGCCGTCGCGGCCGAAGCCCGGGTGAGCCACGCGCTCGTCCTGTTTCATTTCGGCAGCAAGCAACGCCTGGTGATGGATCTGCTCGAATGGCTGATCGGGGGCATGGCGGTGCTGCACATCTCCGACGACATCGCCCATTTCCCTCACGCCCGTGATCGGCTCCACGCGCTGCTGCAGCAGGAGATGGCCCGACTGTCGCACCAGCCCGAGCACACCCGGCTGTTCCTGGAGTACTGGGCGATGGGGGCGCGTCACGAGGAGATCCGGACGCGGATCAGCGCCGAGCTGGAGCGCTACCGCACGGCCTTCCGCGCGATCATGGAGGAGCTGCTTCTGTCGGAGCCCGCCGCGTTCGTGGACGCCACCGCGGACGGGCTCGCGGCCGTTGCCGTGAGCTGGATCCACGGCTGTGCGGTGCAGGCGATGGTGGATCCGATTCACTTCGACACGGACGAGTACCTGACGGCGGTGCGCGGGATGGTCGGGCGCCTGGGCTGAGCGCAGCCGGTGAGCCGTCGCTCCCGCGCGCCGGGGGCGACGTCGTGTCCAGTCGCTACCGAAATCGAACCTGCGGAAGGAGGACCCCGGCGGTTGCCGAGCGGGCGTGCGCTCAACACGTTTCTGCTTCGCCGCGAGCTCGGTTTCTACCTGAATACCAGGGACGGCTAATGGTCCGCGTTCCAGGAAGCGCCGGTCGATGAGGTGGTTCGTGGGTGATTCCGGCGGGACGGCGGCCGGCCCGCGCGCGAGCCTTTACGACAGCCTGTTCCTCGCCGTCGTGGTCGCGCTCTCCTGTCTGCCCTACGTGACGGGACTCGGTCTCTACAGCGACGACTGGGGACTCCTCTCGACACTCCACAACTCCGATGGCTCGTATTCCGGGCTGCTCGCCTCCATCATGGAAGTGCTCGCGCCGCGCCCGGTCCAGGGCCACATTCTCGCCGGACTCTACTGGCTGTTCGGTCTCGATCCGCTGGGATACCACGCCCTGAACAGCGCCGCGCTGGCGGCGGCCGTGCTGCTCTTCTACCACTCCCTGCGGGCGCTCGGCTGCTCGCGGCTCATCGCCCTGGTCGTGCCGTTGATCTTCGGGCTGCTCCCGCACTATTCGACGGATCGCTTCTGGATCGCCGCGTTCCAGGCGAACGCGGCGATCCTCCTCTATTTCGTGAGCCTGTACGCCGACGTCCGGTTCGTGCTGCGGCCGCGCGGCCTGGCGTGGCTGTGGAAGGTGCTCGGTACCGTGGCACTGATCGGCAGCGTTCTCTCCTACGAGGTGACGGCCGCCCTCTTCCTCGTGAACGTGGTCGTGCTGCTCCATGTAGCCGGCGTGCGCCACCAGGGCGCATGGGACCGGCGGGCTCTGCCGGCGGCGCTTGCGGTCGCGAGCAACATCCTGGTCCTCGGGCTCACCATTGCCTACAAGCTGGCGGTGACCGAGCGCGCCGACATCGCTGGTGGCCTTCGCTATCGGGCGTTGCGCGTCCTGACGGAAGGCGTGCCGGTGCATTTCGGCGAGTACGGCCTCGGCCTGCCGGTGAAGGTCGCCCGCGCCCTGCGCGATTACCCGGACGCTCTGGTAATTACCGTGAGCGCGCTGATCGGGCTGGCAGTCGGCGCCTACCTCCTGCTCGTCGTGCGTCCGGCTCTCGTCCGGTTCGATCGGCGCGTGCGCTGGCCCGCGGTGATGCTCGCGGGCGCCGGGCTCTTCGCCGCCGGTTATGGCGTCGCGCTGATGACCTGGGAGATCGGTTTCCACACCACCGGCGCCAACAACCGGACGGCGATCGGCGCGGCGGTCGGCGTGAGCTGGGTGTTTGCGGGGGCGATCGGCTGGCTCAGCAGCAGCCTGTCTCGGGAGCGGCTTCGCTGGGTCGCGTTCGCCGGGCTGGTCGCACTGCTCGCGGCCGGCAGCACCCTCCTCACGAGCACCGTGGCCCGATTCTGGATCCACGCGGCCCGTCGCCAGGACGCACTCATCGCCGGCCTGCGACAGCAGCTCCCGTCACTGCCTGCGGGCAGCACGCTGCTGCTCGACGGGATCTGTCCGTTCGAGGGGCCGGCCCCGGTCTTCGTCACCTGGTGGGACACGAGGGGCATGCTGGAGCTCACGTACCAGGATTGGTCGCTGCGCGGAGACGTGGTGCGGCCCAACACCGAGGTGTTGCCGGCGGGCATCCGCACGGTGCTCTTCGATGACGTGATCAATCTGTATCCATACGGCGACCAGCTGATCGTCTTCCATGCCGGCACCGGCATGGTGGTCACACTCAACAGTCTCGATGCGGCCCGTCAGTACTTCGAGGGAATCAGCATTCCCGGGCGTCCGACATGTCAGCCCTACACGGACGGCGACGGCGTTGCGATCTACTGAGCTTGCGCGCGGGCCGGCCGGGCGGCGCAGGCCGATCCAGGGTGAATTCGCCCCCCGGATGGCCTGGGCGCGTATCTGCGCGGCGGTCGCGTCCGCAATGCTTGCATTCCCCTTCGCGATACTGCTCGTCACGGTCACGCTGTTCGGGGCCGGCGTTCGTCTTGCCTGGTTCCACGTGCCGATTGCCGCCGCGTTGACGGTAGCATTCTGCGCCTGGTTGACGTGCCGTATGTTCGCGACGCACCGGACCGCGCGCTTCCTGCTCGCCGTGGGGGTCACGGCCGCCGTGTTCACGGCGTGCGTCCTGCTCGAAATGCAGGTGCACGACCACTCGTGGGACGGGCAGACCTATCACGCCCTGGGCATCCACGAGCTCGCCGAAGGATGGAACCCGGTTCGTGAGGCGGCTCCCGAGGTCGGTCCATATGCGAGGGAGCTCAGGTATTTCGCGAAAGGGCCGTGGCTGGCGGCGAGCGCGATCTACCGTTTCACCGGCAGCTTCGAGGGAGGCAAGGCATTCCACCTCTATTTCATGCTGGCTGCCTGCCTGTTCTGGGTCGGAACGCTGCTGTACTGCTGCCGCATCCGGCCGTTATGGGCGCTCCTGGCCGTCGTCCCGATCGCGCTGAACCCAGTATCCGGCGCGCAGATGTTCACCTATTACGTCGATGGTCTGCTCGCATCCCTGATCGCGATCGTCATGGCCCTGCTCATCCTGGTTTCGAGGCGGGGCGGGGGAGCGTTGCTCCCGGTGCTCGCGATCGCCGTGGCCCTGACGATCGGCGTGAAGCTCAACGGCGCGCTCTATGTCGCGATCCTTTCCGGGGGGTTCTGGATCTGGCGCCTGTTCGTGCGCCGGGCAGGCACCGGGGCACTCTTCGCGTGGCTCGTGGTGGGCGCCCTGGCGGGCGCGGGAGTGACCGGCTTCAACCCGTACGTCTCGCAGTTCGCCGCCGGCTCCGCCACACGCGGCAATCCGCTCCAGCCGCTCGCGTACTGGTCGTCGATCATCGATCTCGAGGCGCAGAGCATGTTCCCCGGCGCCAGCCGCGTCGGCCGCGTGGCGCGATCGCTGGTCGCGCGGTCGATCATCTGGACGGACACCGTTGCCGAGCCGAAGCTTCCGTTCACGTTCGCGCGCTGGGAATGGGGGCAGTTCGCCTCGCCGGACGTCCGCCTCGGCGGCTTCGGACCGCTGTTCAGCGGCGCCTTGCTGCTGGCGCTGGCCACGTTCGTGCTGCTGCCGTTCCGAAGGCGACGTCTCCGATCCTGGGCTGATCTGCTCGTGCTCGCCGGCCTTCTCGTGGTCAGCGTCCTGTCTTTCTCCGGGGCCTGGTGGGCTCGTCTCGCACCCCAGCTCGGATTCGTTCCGGTGCTGATCGGGATCGTCGGGCTGCACCTGGTTCGCCAGGCCGGATACCGGTGGGTGCCGCGCGCGCTGATCGTCGTGCTCTGCCTCAACAGCGTCGGCGTGCTGGCGGCGCATGTGTCCTTCGCCGTGGGGCAAAGCGCAGTGTCGCACCGCCAGCTGGCCGCGCTGCGGGCGCTGGACACGGCGGTTCCCGTCCCGGACCTCGAGGGGTTCCCCGGCGTCCGCTACCGGCTGGAACGGGCGGGGGTGCGCTATTACGAGACGGCATCGCTGCCCTGTCCGGAAGAACTGCAGGAACCGCTCACGCTCGATCTTCTCATCTGCCGTCCGGAGCCGTGAGCCGGGTGCCGACGATCGGGCGGCCGCCGGCTCGTTCGGCCCGCGCGGCGTCGCTCCCGTCCCTCCGAGCGCGTGAACTCGGACCAGATTGCGCCCGTCGCGACAGCGCGCCGCCTAGTCTTGGCGACGCACTTCACACCCGGGGATCCATGTCATCGCATCTGACCTCCTGCTTCACTGCCGCGGTGCTGCTGAGCAGCGCATGCGCGGCCGCGCCGGAACGCCCGAGCATCGAGCTCGCGCATGAACGGCCGGAAGCCGTGCGAAGCAGCCATCCGGAAGGTGGGCCCGGCGGCCATCCGCCCACCGCCGCCGATCTGCTCGCCACTCTTCCCGATGGAGAGCAACGCCGTCGCTTCCTTCTCGACTGCACCGGCTGCCACACGTTCCACGCCGACCTGGCCTACCCCGGAGGACGCCCACGTCCGGCCGAGTCATGGGCGGCGCTGGCCGCCGGCATGACGGCGCGCTTCGGCCCGCACAGCGCTTTTCCGGTGATCGGGCCCGATCGGGATGCCACCGCCACCGGGGCGTGGATCGCGGCATCGCTGCCGCCGACCCCGCCGGGCCGCGCCGTGCTGCCTCCCTCGGCCACGGGACGTGCGGAGTTCCGCGAGTATCCGCTGCCGGAGCCGGGCGAGCTGCCGCACGACGTCGCCATCGATGACGGGCGCGTGATCGTCACGGGAATGTTCACGGGCCGCATGTTCGTGCTCGATCCCGCGAGCGGCACCGTGACGACGGAGGCGACGCCCGCGCCGAACCCGCGCGCGGTGGAGGTGGACCGGGACGGCAGCTGGTGGATCGTGCTCGGCGGGCCACGCCTCGTCGCCCGCCGATCCCCCGGCGGAGAGTGGCGCACCTGGGATGCCGGCTTCTACGCGCACAGCGTCGCGATCGGCGCGGACGGCGGGATCTGGGTCAACGGTCACTTCACGCACGCGCCGGAACTGATCCGCCGCATCGACCCGGAATCAGGTGCGCACCGTGACTTCGAGCTGCCGCCGCACCCGGATTTCGCGACCACACCGGTGCCGTACGAGATCCGGGTCGCGCCGGACGGCGCGATCTGGACGTCGGAGCTCCAGGGCAATCGCATGATCCGGCTGGATCCGAGGTCCGGTACGGTGCGAGCGTGGTCGATGCCGACCGCGTGGAGCGGGCCCCGCCGCTTCGACATCGACCCCACCGGCGTGCTCTGGATCCCGGCCTATGCCGCGAACCGGCTCGTGCGATTTGATCCCGCCACGGAGCGATGGTCCGAGTACGTGCTGCCGCTCGATGCCGCCGCGCCCTACATCGCCCGGTGGGATGGCCGCCGCAACGTCGTGTGGATCGGGACCGGCGCCGCCGACGTCGTCTTCCGCTTCGATCCCGTTACGACACGGTTTCGCGGCTACCCGCTGCCGAGCCCCGACCAGCTCGTGCGCCACCTCGCGCTCGACGACGCGACCGGTGACATCTGGCTGGCCCCGGGGTCCTCGCCCGGGACCGTGCCCGCGCGCGTGGTGCGAATGTCCCCTCGGGACTGAACTCCCGCGCTCTCACCGCGGTCGCCCCATGCCGGTCTGGACTTGACGCCGGGCTCTCCCCGGGGTCAGCCCGGGCCGGCCACGCCCACGGCTCGCTCCCCGGCCCGAGCGGCGTCGCGACGCACCGGCGGCTCGGTCAGGAATTCCGTGACCAGGCGATTGAACTCCTCCGGCCGCTCGAGCGGCACCACGTGCGACGCACCGTCCCCCGTGATCAGCTCGAACCGTGCGCCCGGAATCCGATCGGCGACTTCGCGCACGGTCCACGGCGGCGTGAGCAGATCCTGCTCACCGACGATCACCAGCGTCGGTGCCTCGATGGCGCCGAGCCGGTCGAGAACGTCGAAGCCGAGATACGCGTCTGCCTGACGGGCGTACGCTGCCGGGCTCACCGGATTGGGATTGCTCGACAGGAACGCGAGGGTCTGCTCCACCGCGGCGGCGTTCCGCAGAAAACCGGCCGAGAACAGCCACGTGAACTGCTCGTTCGCGAAAATCGCCCCGGCTCGATCGTTCGCCTTCACCCATTGCCAGGCCCGGATCGGGTGGAACGCACTGCGCGCAGGTGCCGCCTCGGGTCCCGTCAGCACCATCCGGCTCACGCGCTCACCGTGCCGGAGCGCGAACTCCTGGGCGATCATGCTGCCCATCGAGAGGCCCAGCAGATGCGCCCGCGGAACCTCCAGCGCGTCGAGCAGACCGGCCACATCGTCCGCCATGTCCGCGATCGTGTAGCCGCGACGCGCCGGCGAGCTCTGCCCCGCGTCGCGGTTGTCGACGAGGATCACCTGGAATCGCGTCGACAGCGCCGGCACCTGGTGGAGCTTCCAGAGCGAACAGTCGTATCCGATCCCCATCAACAGGACGACCGCCGGCCCCTCGCCGTGCGTCTCGAAGTACAGCTCCTGTCCGTTTGCCCGGACCCGCCCCGTTCTCGGCATTGCAACCTCCTGGGCTCGATGGTGATGGTGCGGCCGCTCCTAAACCGACCGGTCGGTCTAGTAGCAAACAAAAAAAATCAGCGCATCGCTGCCCCCTGGAAACAGAACTCCACGGCGGCCTGGAGCGGGGCGGGGCTGCGCAGCAGGCGCGACCGCAGCGCCGCGCCCTCCCACGCGTTCAGGAGAATGTCGGCCAGCGCACTGCAATCCGTCCCGGCGGGAAGGTCGCCCGCCGCGCGAGCTTCCTCCAGGCAGTCGCCGATACGTGCTGCCAGGGAAGCCAGGCACTCCTCGATCGTCCTGCGGAATGGCTCGCTGACGCCCGACAGCTCCTGGCCGAGGGCCCCGAGAAGGCACCCCAGATAGCCCTGCGACGCATAGAACTCGCTCAGCTGCTCGAAAAAGAGTCGGAGCCGGTCCAGGGGTGACCGATCAGGCAATGCAAGGCAGGTGTCGAGGAGCGTGTGTCCGAGTGTCGTGTACCTTGCCACCGCCTGGAGCGCCATGTCCTCCTTGCTCGCGAAGTGGTGATAGAAGGAGCCCTTGGGGATGCCGGTGCGGTCGAGGAGCTCCTGTAGGCTGAGGCCCCCGTAGCCCCGCTCCAGGAGCATGTCGGTCCCGGCCGCGAGCAGGCGGCTCTTCGTCTCGTGCATTCCCGAGGCTCCAGCGGTGAATTCATGCGACTAGACCCGGCGGTCTAGTATTCGGCCCGGGGGGGCGCCTGTCAAGCACGAGGGGGTCGGCGGCCCGGGGATGGCGTCAAACCGCTGCCGAACGGGGTGCCTGGCCGGGAGCCCGTCCCAACGCTGTGCCAGAGGCCTCTATCCAATCGCGATAAGAGCGGCCCGCAGGCGCGAAGCAGCCGCTGTCACTTGCCCACCGCAGAGGTCGACATGGATCAGCTGCTTCAGGATGTGCGCTACTCGCTTCGCGCGCTGGCCGCGCGTCCGGGTTATTCCGCCGTGGTGGTGCTGACGCTGGCGCTCGGCATCGGCGCGACCACCGCGATCTTCAGCGTGGTGCGAAGCGTGTTGCTGCGGTCACTGCCGTACGCTGCGCCCGATCGGATCGTGCAGGTCTGGAACCCGTGGAGCAACGAGCCTGGCACGAGCCGGGGACGATCGCCGATGTCGTCGCTCGATTTCGCGGAGGCCAGGGACGGCATCCGGAGCTTCGCGAGCCTGGCGGCATACGCGCCGGCCGTCGATGTCAACCTCACCGGCGGGGTGACTCCCGAGCGGGTCGTGATGACCCGCGCGACCGCGGAGCTGTTCAGCGTGCTGGGGGCGGGCGCGCGGATCGGCCGTCCGTTCGGCGTCGAGGACGACGTGCCCGGTCGGGACGATGTCGTGGTGCTCTCCCATGCCCTGTGGCAGCGCCGGTATGGTGGGGATGCCTCGATCCTGGAGCAGGCGATCCGGCTGGACGGCGTTGCGCACCGCGTCATCGGTGTCATGCCACCCGGGTTCCGCATGCCCGCGGATTATCAGCTGGCCGAACCCACGGATGTCTGGAAGCCGCTCGGTCTCGATGTCGACAATCTCGACCGGGGCAATCAGTGGCTGCACGCGGTCGCGCGACTGCAGCCGGACGCCACGCTGGCCGGCGCGAACGCCGAGCTCGAATCGCTCACCCGGCGGTGGATCGAGCAGGGCTTCAAGGTCAGCGACCTCGCCCCGTACTACGCGGTGCCGATCAGGGAGGAGCTCTTCGGCACCGTTCGTCCCGCGCTGCTGGTACTGTTCGGGGCGGTGGCGTTCGTGCTCCTCATCGCGTGCGTGAACGTCGCGAATCTGCTGCTGGCGCGCGCCGACGGCCGCCGCACGGAAATGGCGGTGCGTGCTGCGCTGGGCGCTGCCCGTCCGCGCATCCTGGCGCAGCTGTTCACGGAGAGCCTGCTGCTCGCCGTCATTGGGGGTGGGCTCGGGATGGTGCTGGCGCACATCGGCGTGCAGGCGCTCGTCGCGCTCGATCCGGCGAACATCCCGCGGGTGGACGAGGTGCGCATCGACCGCGCCGCATTCGGGTTCACCGCGATGGTGGCGCTGATCACCGCGCTGATCTTCGGCTTCGTGCCCGCGCTTCAGGCGTCGCAACCGGACCTGGGGAACGCGCTGAGGACCAGCAGCCGATCCGTGACCGGCGGCCGCCGCCGTCAGCGGCTCCGGGGCGGCCTCGCCGCTGCCGAAGTCGCGCTGTCGGTGGTGCTGGTGGTGGGTGCGGCGCTGATGATCCGGACATTCATGGAGCTGTCCCGGATCGACCCCGGCTTCCTCAGCGGCCGCGCGCTCACGTTCGCCGTCGCTCTGCCTCGCGCCGAGTACGCGGAGCCGGAGGCACGCATTCGCTTCCATGGCCGGCTCGTCGCAGAGCTGGAGCGGCTTCCCGGGGTGCAGGCCGTAGGGGCCACCCGCATGCTCCCCCTGAGCGGCCGGCTCGCAGGTGGCTCGATTCAGATCGAAGGCGCCGAACCGCCGAAACCGGGCGAGGGCTGGCCGAACGCCCGGTGGCAGATCGCGACGCCCGGGTATTTTGCGGCGCTCGGCTACGGCGTCGTCGCCGGCCGCCTGCTCGAGCCCGCGGACCGCGCCGGGGCGGCGCCGGTCGTCGTCGTCAACGAGACCATGGCCCGGTTGTCCTGGCCGGGGAGGACGCCGATCGGACAGCGCGTCCGGACCACGAACGCCGACGTGCCGTGGTTCACCGTCGTAGGCGTAGTTCGTGATGTCCGCCACAGCGGTCTCGTCGACACCCCCAGCCCGACTCTCTACTTCCCGCTGGAGCAGATGCCGCTGACCAGGAGCTTCGTGCCGACGACCATGTCGTTTGCGATCCGGACCGCGTCGGATCCGCTCTCCCTGGTCGGGCCCGCTCGCGCGGCGGTACGATCGCTGGATTCGAGTCTGCCGGTTTACGACATCCGTACGCTGGATCAGGTCGTTTCCGATGCGCTCGCGCAACCGCGCTTCACCATGCTGCTGCTCGCCATCTTCGCCGGCGTCGCACTCGCGCTCGCGGCCATCGGGATCTACGGCCTCCTGTCGTACACCGTGAGCCAGCAGCGGCGGGAGATC
>DATHVV010000002.1:0-37695 GCA_035461105.1 Longimicrobiales bacterium
GCTCACCGAGGACCGGATCGCGAACACGCGGGCGCTGGTGAACCAGTACTCGGCGGCGCAGCTCCGCAACCTGACGTTGAACACGCCGCAGTTCACGGACTTCAAGGCGCGCATGCGCCGCTACGCGGCGCCCCCGCCCGAGCCGCGCAGGTGATTCCGGCAGGACAGCGGCCGCGACCCCCGGTCGCGGCCGCTGTCTCGTTACCGCTGGCGCGGCGTGGCCGAACCGGGCGGTCGGGGCTAGGTTGCGCCATCGATCGGCTTCGGCGACCCACCCCCGATGAATACGAGACACGAACCCTCCGAGCAGCTGCCGGTTGCGCTCACGATCGCTGGCAGTGACAGTGGCGGCGGCGCCGGCATCCAGGCTGACCTGAAGACGTTTCACGCCTACGGCGTGTTCGGCACGAGCGCCATCACGGCGGTCACGGTGCAGAACACGCTGGGGGTGAAAGGCTACCACGCGATTCCCCCGGACATCGTGCGCGCCCAGATCCGGGCGGTCGCCGAGGACTTCCACCCGGCTGCGTGCAAGACCGGCATGCTTGCGACTCGGGAGCTGGTGATGACGATCGCGGAGTCGCTGGAGCAGCATGCGCTGCCGCATTACGTGCTCGACCCCGTGATGGTCGCGACCAGCGGCGATCGCCTGCTGGACGAGGGCGCGGAACGCGCCATCATGGAGCACCTGCTGCCACTCGCCACGCTGGTCACGCCGAACCTCGACGAGGCGGCCCTGCTCACCGGCCTGGTCGTCGATTCGGTCCAGGGCATGGAGCGCGCCGCGCGCGCCCTGGTGGGCGCGGGGGCGCGGGCGGCCCTGGTCAAGGGCGGACACCTGCAGGGCAGCGGCATCACCGACGTGCTCTACGACGGCAGCCAGGTGCGCGCCTTCCATCGGTCGCGCATCCAGACGCGCAGCACGCACGGCACAGGCTGCACGCTCTCGGCGGCGATCGCGGCCGGGCTGGGGCGGGGCCTGTCGCTGCATGCCGCCGTGGAGAGCGGCCTCGGCTACGTGCATCGAGCTATCGAGCGCGCGCCGAATCTGGGTCGTGGGAACGGGCCGCTGAATCACCTGGTGCGCCCGCCCCTCCCGGCCCAGGACCACTGAGCCACCACTCGGTGACGTTGACGAGCGCACCGCGCAGATCCATGCGCAGCCCGCGCACGCGATCCCGCACCAGGTACAGCTCGGGGTAATAGTACAGGAAACCCCAGGGCTGGTCGTCGCGCAGGATGCGCTGCAGCTCGGCGTAGAGCGGGCGGGCCTCCTCGTGGGACCGCGCGGCCAGCGCGCGATCGATGAGCGTGTCCGCCTGCGGGTTGCTGTAGCCAGCGAACTGGAAAGGCCCGGCGGCCGCGTCGCTGTGGAAGATGTCGCGGAGGTTCAGCCGGAAGTCGCTCTCCCAGCCGAGCAGAATCGCGTCGAAGTCGCGCGCCTGGCCCGTGAAATCCTGCACCATCGTCCCGAAATCGGTGGGCCGCTGATCGAGGGTCACGCCGATGGCCTCGAGGTCGGCATCGATGAGCGCGGCCAGGTCGCGGTTGATCGCGCTGGTCGCCGGGAACTTGAGCTCGATACGGAACGGCCTGCCATCGGGCAGCTGCAGGCGACCGTTGCCGTTGCGGTCGGCGATACCGGCGGCCGCGAGCAGCGCGCGCGCCGAGTCGCGGCTGTGCGGCAGCGGCGCGATCGTGCTGTCGAAGGCCCAGTGCTGCGGCGCGATCGGGCCGACCGCCACCTCGCCGAGGCCGGAACGGACCGTGCGCAGCAGCTGCTCGCGATCGACCGCGTAGCCGAGCGCCCGGCGGACGCGCGCGTCGCCCAGGACCCCGCGGCGGTGGTTCCAGCCGATCAGGGCGTACTGGCGGGACGGCCTGACGACGCCGGTGATCCCCGCCGCCGAGTCGAGCTCCGCGAAACGTTCCGCCTGCGGATTCAGGAGCAGGTCGACCGTGCCGGTCTGCAACTCGGTGATCTGCGCCATGGCGTCCGGCACGATGCGCCAGACGATGCGGTCGATCCAGGGGCGACCGCCCAGCTCCGCCGGGAAATCGGGGTTCGCGTCGAAGACCCACCGATCATTGGCCCGGTACTCGACGAAGCGGAACGGGCCGTTGCCGACCGGATGCCGGTTGAAGGCGGCCTGACGCATCCGCTCGGCGGGAATGCTGTCCAGCAGGTGCGCCGGCATGATCGGCAGGAAGGGCAGGCCGGCGAGCGGCTCGTAGTGCGGCCGGTAGCGTAAACGCACCGTGAGCGAATCGATCTCCTCGGCACCGAGCCAGGCCGTGAAGTACTCCGCGTTCGGGTAGCCCGTGAGCGTGTCCTGGGCACGATCGAACGTGAACACCACGTCACGGGCGCGCGTGGGCGTGCCATCGTGCCAGCGCACGTCGGCGCGCAGATGGAACACGGCGGCGCTGTCACCGTCGAGCTCCCAGGAGCGGGCCAGCGCCGGCTCGAAGGAGAGGTCCGGGGCGTAGTGCACCAGCGGCAGGAACAGGAGGAAGCGGTTTACTTCCTGCGTGACCTTCTCGCCCGCGATGAGCGCGTTCGCGGCATCGAGGTCCGCAGGACCGGCGATCACCAGCGTCCCCCCTCGCTGCGGACGGTCTCCGGCAGCATTTCTCGAGGCGCGGTCGGCGCAGGCGGCCCCGAATACCAGCACGAGCGCGAGCGCGGCGAACAGGCGGCGACACCCTGTCATAAGGCGCAGCTCCGGTAGCGTTGGATCCGGGGATTCATGAAATGTCGCGCCCGTGGCGGCCGCGAGCAAGCATCGCGTCAGCGGGCGGCGGCGGTGGCGGCACGCAGCAGGATGTCGCGGGACCAGCGCGGCGGCATGATCGCGTCAGGCACCGTCCGCGAGCGCCCGCAGCACGCGCCGCACGAGCCGCGTGAAACGGGTGCGTGCCTCCCGGCCGGCCGCGATCACCTCGGCGTGATCGAGCGGCGCGCTCGCCAGGTCGGCAGCCGGGTTCGTGATCAGCGAGATTCCGAGCACGCGCACGCCGCGGGCCCGCGCGACGAGCACCTCCGGCACCGTGCTCATGCCGACGGCGTCCGCCCCCATGCGACGCAGCATCGCCACCTCGGCACGCGTCTCGTAGCTGGGGCCGAGCACGGCGGCGTAGACGCCGCGCACGGTTCGGACCCCGTCCTCCAGCGCGAGCCGCTGCGCGAGCTCCTGCAGCGCCGGGTCGTAGGGCTGCGACATGTCCGGGAAGCGCGTCTCCCCGGGCTGCACCGGCCCGATCAGCGGATTGCGGGCGAGCAGGTTGATGTGGTCGTCGATGAGCATCAGATCGCCCGGGCGGAACGAGTGGTTGACGCCGCCGGCCGCGTTCGTGACGATCAACGTTGCGATGCCGAGCTCGCAGAGCACGCGTGCGGGAAACGCGACCGCGTCGCTCGCGTGGCCTTCGTAAAGGTGCGGCCGTCCCTGGAGCACGGCACAGGCGACGCCTTCGAGGCGCCCGGCGACGAGTGCGCCGGCGTGACCTTCGACTCCCGCCGCGGTGAAGCCGGGAATCTCCCCGAACGGGATGCGCACGGCATCCGCCAGCTCCTCGGCGAGGGCGCCCAGCCCGGAGCCGAGCACCAGGCCCACGCGGACCGGCGCCGGCAGGCGCGCGGCGAGCGCGGCGGCAGCGGCGGCCGGATCGATGGGCGCAGCCATCAGACCAGCATCCCCGCGATGGTCGCGGTCATGAACGCCGCGAGCGTGCCCGCGATCATCGCGCGCAGGCCGATGCGCGCCAGGTCGCTGCGGCGGGTCGGCGCCAGGCCGCCGATACCGCCGATCTGGATCGCGATCGAGCTGAAGTTCGCGAAGCCGCAGAGCGCGTACGTGGCGATGATCACGGAGCGCGGGGAGAGGTCGGTGCCGCCGGTCAGCATACCGGAAAGCTGCAGGTAGGCGACGAACTCGTTGAGCACCGTCTTCACGCCGATCAGCGATCCGATCGCCGTGGCGTCCTGCCACGGCACTCCCATGACCCACGCGAGCGGGGCCAGCAGACGACCGAGGATCCACTCCAGGTTGAGCGGCTGACCGGCAGGCAGGATGTCGGCGCCCTGGAGAAGCGCGGTCAGGCCGATCGTGCCCGCCGACCAGCCGATGAGCGCGTTCAGCAGGGCCACCAGGGCAATGAACGCGAGCAGCATCGCGCCCACGTTCAGCGCCAGCTGCAGCCCCTCCCCCGCGCCGCGGGCGGCGGCGTCGATCACGTTGGCATCGATCTTCTCGACCTGCACGTGCAGCGTATCGCGTGTCTTCGGCTGCTCCTTCTCGGGCAGCATGAGCTTCGCGAAGACCAGCGCGGCGGGCGCGGACATCACGCTCGCCGCCATGAGGTGGCCGGCGATGTCCGGGAAGTAGAAGAGCAGCATGCCCACGTAGGCGGCCATGACCCCGCCGGCCACGGTCGCGAAGCCGCCGGTCATGACCGCGTGCAGCTCGGACATGGTCATGTCCCGCACGTACGGTTTGATCATGAGCGGCGCCTCGGTCTGCCCGACGAAGATGTTGCCGGCCGCGGAGAGCGTCTCGGCGCCCGAGGTGCGCATGGTCCGCATCATCAGCCAGGCGACACCGCGCACCACCCGCTGCATCAGGCCCAGGTGGTAGAGCAGCGTCATGAGCGAGGAGAAGAAGATGATCGTGGGGAGCACCATGAACGCGAAGTACGCCCCGGTGTTGGCGACCGAGCCCGGCAGCATCTCGATGGGGGCGTTGCCGGGATCGCCGGCGCCCACCGGTACGTTGTTGAGCACCAGGTTGCCGAACAGGAAGCGCGCCCCGGTCTCCGTGAATCCGAGCAGCTGCACCACGACCGTGTTGATGGTGTCGAACACGGCCCGGCCGGCGGGCGTCTTGAGGATGAGCAGCGCGAAGACCAGCTGCAGTCCGATGCCCCAGCCGATGACGCGCCAGGGAACCGCCCGGCGGTCGGTGCTGAGCAGCCAGCCGATCCCGAGCAGCACCACCATCCCCAGCAGCGATAGCAGGCGGGCGTGCCATGGGGTGTCGATCCCCGCCCGCGCGTCCCGCAACGCCCGGCCCGCCTCTCCCGGCCGCTGCGCCGGCGCGGTCTCGATCGGCGGCGCGGCGCTCCCTACACCGCTCGCCGGCGGACCGGCTTCGGTCTGCGGCGCGGCCGGCTCGGTGCCCGGCGCCGGATCGATGGCATGTGGCAGCGCCGGGTCGGTGCCGGCCGGCTGCTGCGCGACACCCGGGGCGCGCGCGGCCAGCACGCCGGCCAGCACCAGTACGGCGGTCATGCCCCAGAGGGCGTACAGCAGGCGGCGACTCGACCGCATCGTCCACTCCTTCTCGGTAAGCGCGGATCACGCCGCGCCGGGAGGTCAGGACCTCATGGCAGGTGCGGCGGCGTGCCGACACGCAACGGACGGCGCTGGAACGGCTTGACCAGGATGACGCCGGCGACGAAGCCGCCGATGTGCGCCCAGAACGCGATCCCCGACTCGCCGATCGGGTCGGTGTACCCGGCCAGCAACTGGGAAGCGAACCACAGGATCAGCACCATCCAGGCGGGCACCGCGATGATGCGCAGGATGATCACGAACACGAACAGCGTCTGGATGCGGACGCGCGGGAAGAGCAGCAGGTACGCGCCCATGACGCCGCTGATCGCCCCCGACGCGCCCACCGTCGGCACCATGCTCTCGGGTCCCGCCAGCACGTGCGCCACCGCCGCGCCCGCGCCCGCCAGCATGTAGAACACCACGAAGCGCCCGTGCCCCATGGCGTCCTCGACGTTGTTTCCGAAGAGCCAGAGGAACCACATGTTGGCGATCAGGTGCAGCCAGCCGCCGTGCAGGAACATGCTCGTGAACGCGCTGCCCAGCCGCAGCCCGCCGAACTCGCAGGTCGGCAGACCCGGGCCCAGCTCGATGCCGGTGTAGTCACCGGTCCGCCCCGTGATCTCCGCCGGGATCATCCCGAACCTGCATACGGTCCGCCCCAGCACGTCGACCGACACGCCCGCCCCCTGCACGTACAGCCAGACGCCGACGTTCACCAGGATCAGCAGCACTGTGATCCAGGGCGTCAGCAGCGTCGGGTTGTCGTCGCGCAGAGGGAACACGCCTTGCTTCCCGTGAGGGTCGCGAAAACGTAAGGCGGCGAGGGCTTCGCGCCAACGGCGTGGTTCGCGCCTCCGGGCCCGCTCCAGCAGGACCGGCCGCCGGCGCGTCCCGGGCTTTCGCTCTGGACACGCGGCCCCCCGGGAGCGCGTCGTCCCGGCATCGGTCTGCCGTTGCGGCACGCGATCCGGCCCATTTGGCAGGAACGTCCGGCGCAGGCATTGCACGAAGGCGCGCGGCGCACCGGCCCGCCCCGGGCGGAGCGGCCCCAACGGCAAGGAGAGCAGATGGCGAAGGTTATCGGAATCGACCTGGGCACCACCAACTCGGTGGTCGCGGTCATGGAGGGTGGCGACCCGGTGGTGATCCCCAACGCCGAGGGTGGCCGCACGACGCCATCGGTGGTGGCGTTCACGAAGGACGGCGAGCGCCTGGTGGGTCAGGTGGCCCGTCGCCAGGCGATCACGAACCCGCGTAACACCGTGTTCTCGATCAAGCGGTTCATGGGCCGGAAAGCCGGCGAGGTCGAGAGCGAGAAGCAGCGGGTACCGTACGACATCCGGGGCGATGCGCAGGGGCGCGTCGAGGTGAAGATCCCGAACGTGGACAAGGCGTTCACGCCGCCCGAGATCTCCGCCATGATCCTGCAGAAGATGAAGCAGACGGCGGAGGACTACCTGGGCAGCGAGGTGCGGCAGGCGGTGGTGACGGTGCCGGCGTACTTCAACGACGCGCAGCGTCAGGCGACGAAGGACGCGGGCAAGATCTCGGGCCTCGAGGTACTGCGCATCATCAACGAGCCGACGGCGGCGGCGCTGGCCTATGGGCTGGACAAGAAGAAGGACGAGAAGATCGCGGTCTACGACCTGGGCGGCGGCACCTACGACATCTCGGTGCTGGAGCTGGGTGACGGCGTGTTCGAGGTGAAGGCGACGAACGGCGACACGCACCTGGGTGGCGATGACTTCGACCAGAAGATCATCGACTGGCTGATCGAGGAGTTCAAGCGCGACCAGGGCATCGACCTGTCGAAGGACGCGATGGCGCTGCAGCGTCTGAAGGAGGCGGCGGAGAAGGCCAAGATGGAGCTGTCGACGACCATGTCGACGGACATCAACCTGCCCTTCATCACGGCCACGCAGGAAGGCCCGAAGCACCTCAACATCTCGCTGTCGCGCGCCAAGCTGGAGCAGCTGGTGGGCGACCTGGTGGAGCGCACCATTCCGCCCATGCAGCAGGCGCTGAAGGACGCGGGCCTCACTCCCGACCAGATCGACGAGGTCATCCTGGTGGGCGGCTCGACGCGCATGCCCAGGGTGCAACAGATCGTGAAGGAGTTCTTCGGCAAGGAGCCACACAAGGGCGTGAACCCGGACGAGGTGGTCGCGATCGGTGCGGCGATCCAGGGCGGTGTGCTGGCCGGCGACGTCAAGGACGTGGTGCTGCTGGACGTGACCCCGCTCTCGCTGGGCATCGAGACGCTGGGCGGCGTGATGACGGTGCTGATATCCCGCAACACGACCATCCCGACGAAGAAGGCGGAGACGTTCTCGACCGCGGAGGACAGCCAGACGACGGTGGAGATCCACGTGCTGCAGGGCGAGCGGCCGATGGCGATCGACAACAAGACGATCGGGCGCTTCCAGCTGACCGGGATCCCGCCCGCGCCGCGCGGCATGCCGCAGATCGAGGTCACCTTCGACATCGATGCGAACGGGATCCTGCACGTGGCCGCGAAGGACCGCGCCACGAGCAAGGAGCAGAAGATCCGCATCGAGGCGTCGAGCGGGCTCACCGAATCCGAGATCGACAAGATGGTGAAGGACGCGGAGTCGCACGCCTCGGAGGACAAGGAGCGGAAGGACAAGATCGAGGCCCGCAACCAGCTCGACACGCTGATCTACCAGGTCGAGAAGGACACCAAGGAATGGGGCGACAAGATCAGCGCGGACGCGAAGGGCTCGGTGGACAGCGCCCTCGAGCGGGCGCGCAAGGCGCTCAAGCAGGATGACATGAGCGAGTTGACCGGGGCGCGCGAGGAACTGGTGCAGGCGTTCAGCGCGGCCGGGCAGCAGTTCTACCAGTCGCAGGCGCCGACCGGTGCCGACGAGGGGCCCGCGCCCGCCGAGGAGCCGGCCGCCGAGGAGCCGGCCGGGGCGGCGCAGGAGGACGTCGTCGAGGCGGACTACGAGATCGTCGACGAGGAGCGGAAGTAGGCGAGGCCGCGGCCGCGCGGCCCCGGCGGCCCCGGATCGAGGTGGGAAGAGGCGCTCCGGCGGTCCGGGGCGCCTCTTCCGTAGTGGAGCGGTGCGGAGCGCGGCTCCGGGCGGGTCGCCCGTCCCCGCCCCACCCGCGCCGGCCACCCGGCGGCCTCCCCCGCACGGCGCGCCGCTGTTACGTTTGATGACGCAGCCTTGCATTCCCCGAACGTACGGCGGATGAGCTCCGAGTCCTCCCGGCTGAAGGCCCTGGCCACGATCGCCTTCGTGGTCGTGACGTTCGGCGGCGCGGCCATGATCGCGCTGCGGCCCGAGGACCGGGTGCGCGCCGACGGGCCGGCGCTCGTCGCGACGCCACCGCGGCCGGTATCGGCCGCCGCCGTGAAGCCGGCCGCCGATCTCGGGGCCGCCTTCATCGCCGTCTCCGAGGCGGTGACGCCGGCGGTCGTCCGCATCCAGGCCGAGCACAGCGCGCGTGGCAGCCAGACCGCGTTCGGGCGCCGCCTGCAGGACATCTTCGGAGTGCCCTCCGAGGACGGGGCGGCCCTGGCGCCCGAGATCGCGGGCGGCACCGGCTTCATCGTCACCCCCGACGGCTACATACTCACCAACCACCACGTCATCGAGGGTGCCGAGCGGATCACGGTCTCGCTGCCCGACAAGCGCACCTTCTCGGCCCAGGTGGTCGGCTCGGATCCGCTCACCGACATTGCCGTAATCCGCATTCCCGCGACCGGCCTGCCGGCGATCCCGCTGGGCGACTCGGACTCGACGAGCGTCGGCGAGTGGGTTCTCGCGATCGGCAATCCCGGCTTCGACGACACGAGCACGCTCGACTTCACGGTGACCGGCGGCATCGTCAGCGCGAAGGGCCGGGGACTCCAGGTGCTCGGCGCGAACGAGTCGCAGACGAACCTGGTGATCGAGGACTTCCTGCAGACGGATGCAGTGATCAACCCCGGCAACTCGGGCGGGCCGCTGGTCAACCTCCGGGGCGCCGTCATCGGCATCAACACCGCGATCGCGACCACGACCGGAACCTACCAGGGCTACGGCTTCGCCATCCCCTCCAACCTGGCGCGGCGCGTCATGCGCGACCTGGTGCAGCACGGCGTCATGCGCCGTCCGCTGCTCGGCGTGCAGATCGCCGATGTGAGCGCGGAAGACGCCGAGGTCTACCGGCTGCCCCGAATTGCCGGGGTACTCATCGAGGACTTCAACCCGGCGTCTCCGGCCGAGGCGAGCGGACTGGAGCGCCACGATGTCATCACCGCGATCGACGGCACCCCCGTGGAGCGCGTCGGCCAGCTGCAGCGGCTGATCGCGCAGCACGATCCCGGGCAGATCGTGACGCTCGCCGTGGTGCGCTACGGCGAGCAGCGCGAGTTCCGTGTCCGGCTGGCCGAGGGGCCACGCATCGAGGGCGCCCGCAACGCCGCCGCCCTCGCGCCGCCCCGCGGTCTCGGGATCGAGGTCACCGAGCTCGATCCCGAGACGGCCCTGCGCCTGGGTTATGAGCGCTCCGGCGGCGCCGTCATCGAGCGCGTCGTCCCGGGCAGCGCCGCCGACCGCAAGGGGCTCGGCGAATGGCACCGCATCCGCGCCATCGACCGCAAGCCGGTCCCGACCGCGCGCGATGCCCGCCGGTTGCTGCGCGAGGCCAGCTCCGGGAGCGTGCTCTCGCTGCTGCTCGAGAACGCCGAAGGGCTCACCTACATCATCAACGTGCGCGTTCCCTGACGGTGAAAGCGCTTGCCCGGCAAGCGTTTCGGAATGTGGAACCCTGCGGCGCACGGCGCTCTCACTTCAGTTGATCGGCCTGTCGGCGCCTGTTAGATTTCGGCGGCGAAACCGTGCGAAAGTGGCGGAACTGGTAGACGCGCGAGACTTAGGATCTCGTGGGCGTGCCCGTGGGGGTTCGAGTCCCCCCTTTCGCATTCGAAGCGGCAGTTTACCCGGGGACCCGAGGACCACCAGAGTGGCGACAGAGACGGCTGACCTGAAGGTCAGCATGGAGAAGCCGGCGGCATGGGCGCGACGGCTGACGATCACGGTGCCAGCCGCACGCATCGAGGAGGAGAAGCGGAGCGCGACGCAGCGGATCTCGAAGCAGGCGCGGCTGCCGGGGTTCCGCAAGGGCAAGGTCCCGACCCAGGTGATGCAGAAGCGATTCGGTGCGGCCATCGAGCAGGAGGCGCTCGAGAAGGCGATCGGCGTCGCGTACCGCGAAGCGCTCCGGCAGCAGGGACTGGAGCCGATCACGCAGGGCAGCATCGAGAACATCGACTACCAGGCCGGTCAGGACCTCACGTTCAACGTCGAGCTGGAGGTGCGCCCGGAGATCGAGCTGGACCGGATCGGCGGCTTCCAGCTGCTGCGCGAGCAGGCGCCTGTGACCGAGACACAGGTCGACGAAGTGCTGCATCGGCTGCGCCAGGAGCACGCCACGTCACAGCCGAAGGAAGGGCACACCCCGACGATCGGCGACATGGTGAAGGTCGAGATCACGCCGCTCGACGTCGAGGCCGGCGCCACGCCGGCGCAGCCGCGCGAGTACCAGGTCGTGATCGGCGAGGGTGAGGCGGTACCGGCGATCGAGGACGTGCTGCGGACGCTGCGCGCGGGCGAGGCGGGCGAGTTCACGGTGGACCTGCCGGATCGCGGCGAGGGCGCGGCCGAAGGCACGAAGCCGCACCGCATCCGCGTCCGCATGCTGGAGGTGCACGAACCCCAGCTGCCGGCGCTGGACGACGACTTCGCGAAGGGGCTGGGCGACTTCGAGTCGCTGGAGCAGCTGCGCGAGCGAGTGCGCGAGGATCTCGGGCGCGAGGCGGAGCGTGAGGCGGAGCGTCGCCTGCGGGCGGAGCTGCTCACGCAGATCGTGGCGGCCAACCCGTTCGAGGTACCGGGTGCCATGGTGAAGCAGTACCTGGAGGCCATGCTGCCGGCGCGCGAGGGTGCCGACCAGGCGCGCGTCCAGGAGCTGCGCCAGGACGCTTACCCGGCTGCGGAAGAGGCACTCAAGCGCATGCTGGTGATCGAGCGCGTCGCCGAGCTGGAGGCGCTGCACGCGCAGCCGGCCGAGGTCGAGGCGCGCCTCGCCGAGATCGCCGGCCGGCTGGGCCGTCCGGTGGGGGAGGTGGGCGCCCAGCTGCGCAAGAACGGCCGGCTGGACGAGCTGGAGCGCGAGATCACCGAGGAGAAGGTGTTCGCGTATCTCACGTCGCTGTCCTCGATCGCCTAGGACGCGACCGGCCGCGAGCACCGGGGTGCGCCGCGGCCCATCACCATCGAACCGAGTGCTGATGGCCATTTACCCGCCGTACGTGATCGAGCGCAGCAGCCGAGGCGAGCGCAGCTACGACATATTCAGCCGGCTGCTGATGGACCGTATCGTGTTCCTGGGATCGCCCATCGACGACAACGTCGCGAACATCATCATCGCGCAGCTGCTGTTCCTCGAGGCGGAGGATCCGGAGAAGGATGTGTACCTCTACATCAACTCGCCGGGCGGGTCGGTGTATGCGGGTCTCGCGATCTACGACACCATCCAGTACATGAAGGCGCCGGTCGCGACGATGTGCATGGGCCTGGCGGCCTCCATGGGCTCGCTGCTGCTCGCCACCGGCAAGCCGGGCAAGCGCAGCGCCCTGCCGAACGCGCGGATCATGATCCACCAGCCGTCGGGCGGCAGCCAGGGGACGGCGGCGGACATCGAGATCCAGGCGAAGGAGATCCTCTACGCGCGCGAGCGCCTGAACCAGATCCTGGCACAGCACACGGGCCAGTCGCTGGAGCGGATCACCGAGGACGTGGACCGCGACCGGTTCATGAGCCCGGTAGAGGCGAAGGAGTATGGTCTCATCGACAACGTCGTCTCGCACCGGGGCGAGGTGGTGGCCGATGAGGTGAAGGAGAGCAAGCACGAGCGGTAGGAGCGCGGCCCATGCCGAGCGACAAGCATCTGCGGTGTTCGTTTTGCGGCAAGTCCAAGGAGTCGGTGAAGAAGTTCATCTCCGGCCCCTCGGTCTACATCTGCAACGAATGCGTCTCGCTCTGCAACGAGATTCTCGCGGAGGAAGAGGAGCGCGAAGCCGCCGACGCGGTACCGCGCATTCCGACGCCGCGCGAGATCAAGAGCATCCTGGATGAGTACGTGATCGGCCAGGAGGAGGCGAAGAAGTCGCTGGCCGTGGCGGTTTACAACCACTACAAGCGGATCAATCACCACGGCGTGCTGGACGACGTGGAGATCGAGAAGTCGAACATCCTGCTGATCGGACCGACCGGCGTGGGCAAGACGCTGCTGGCCCAGACGCTGGCCCGGGTACTGCAGGTACCGTTCACGATCGCCGATGCGACGACGCTCACCGAGGCCGGTTACGTGGGCGAGGATGTCGAGAACATCCTGGTCCGGTTGCTGCAGGCCGCCGACTTCAACATCGCGGAGTGCGAGCGCGGCATCGTCTACATCGACGAGATCGACAAGATCGCACGCAAGTCGGAGAACCCCTCGATCACCCGTGACGTCTCGGGTGAGGGCGTGCAGCAGGCGCTGCTCAAGATCCTGGAGGGCACGGTCGCGTCGGTGCCGCCGCAGGGTGGCCGGAAGCATCCGCAGCAGGAGTACATCCAGATCAATACGCGCAACATCCTGTTCATCTGCGGGGGCGCGTTCGACGGGCTGGAGAAGATCGTCGAGCAGCGCCAGGGCCATCGCCGGATCGGCTTCGCGGACACGGGTCTGCTGCCGGGCTTCGATCCGGACAACCCGTGGCGAGGCGTCGAGCCGGACGACATGCTGCGGTTCGGCCTGATCCCGGAGCTGGTGGGCCGGCTGCCGGTGCTGGTCACGCTCGACTCGCTCGACGAGGAAGCGCTGATCCGGATCCTGCAGGAACCGAAGAACGCGCTAGTCAAGCAGTACGAGAAGATGTTCGACCTGGAGGGCATCCGTCTCACGTTCGATGCCGATGCCGTGAAATCGGTCGCGAGCCGGGCGCTGGAGCGGGGCACCGGGGCGCGTGGTCTGCGTGCGGTGCTCGAGGAGATCATGCGCGACGTCATGTTCGACATTCCATCGCGGACCGACGTGCGGGAGGTGGTGGTCACGCCCGAGTGCGTGACCTCGCGGATTCCGCCGTTGCTCGTGCTGCATCCGGAGACGAAGAAGAAGGAAGCCTGATCCGCGGTGCAGATCCGCACGGTCGAGTTCGCGGGCGCAGTCGCGCGACCGGGCGGTCCGCGACCGGGCACGCTGCCGCAGGTGGCGTTCTCGGGACGATCCAACGTCGGCAAGTCGAGCCTCATCAACCGGCTCCTGGGCCGCACCCGCAAGGAGATCGCGCGCGTCTCCTCGACGCCCGGGAAGACGCAGGAGATCAACTTCTATCACGTGCATGCGACGCTGGCGGCCGGGGAGCGCCTCGAGTTCTACGCCGTGGACCTGCCCGGCTATGGCTTCGCGAAGGCGCCGGAGACGGTGCGGCGACGCTGGCGTCCGCTGATCGAGGGCTACCTGTCCGACACGCCCGAGCTGCGCGGCGTCGTGCAGCTGATCGACGTGCGGCGCGGCCTCACCCCCGATGACCACCGCATGCTCGAGTACCTCGCGATGTCGGGCCTGCCGACGCTGTTCGCCCTGACCAAGGTGGACAAGCTGAAGCCGTCGCAGCGGGGCGCGCGGCTCGCGGCGATCCTGGCGGACCTGGGTGTTGCCGAGGAGCAGGCGATCCCGTTCTCCGCGCTGAACGGCGAGGGGCGCGAGGATCTGCTGGACAGCATCGCGGAACTGCTGGAGACGGGAGCTGACCATGAGTGATGCAGGGATGGCCTGGCTGCCGCTGGTGGCGGCGGCGCTGCTGGCGTGCGCGGCCGCACCGGCGGCCATGTCGGCTGACCGACCGGCCGTTGCCGGGGACACGCCGCAGGAAGTGCTGCCGCCGGTGGGCTATGGCTCGTTGAAGCAGGACGAGGTGACGATGTCGATCCGGAGCGGGGCGCTGCTGCTCAAGGTGACACCGCTCGCGGAGGGCGTGATCCGGCTGCTCGCCCCGGACACCTACACCCGGCTGCATGGTCTCGCGGAGAGCCGGCGCCCTGACGCTGGCGCTGCGAGCAGCGCACCCGTGGAGCTGTTCCTGGTCTCGTTCTTCAGCTATCAGCCGGACGTGAGCTTCCAGCCGGAGGATGTGCAGCTGCTGCATCAGGGGCGGACGCTGCGCCCGCTGGCCGTGCTCCCGATCACCAGCGGCTGGGGCCGCCAGCTGCTCCAGCAGCAGGAGACCCAGAGCGCGATCTATGCCTTCGAGGCGCCCCTCAACTACGAGCTCCAGATCACGATGAGCTACGCCGCACAGAGCACGGACGCCTGGCGCAACGTGATCCAGAGGCTGCAGGTAGAGCGCACCAAGGTGCAGTCGCGCGCGGGGGCGGAGAGCGGCAGCCGTTGAGCCGGGGCGTGGCGGGCATTCGAAGCCGGCGCGGCTGAGACCGGGCAGCCGGTCGAGGCCGGCGCGGCGGAGGTCAGCCGGCCTCCGAGCCCGGCCGGGCGCGACCGGCTCCGGAAAAAGCGTGCTCCGAAGCGGCGTCGTGCCTCGGCACGGCGCCGCTCTGCGCATCAGAGCGGGATGTCGTACTCCTTGAGCTTCCGATAGAGCGTGCGCTCACCCATGCCGAGCATCTCGGCAGCACGCCTGCGGTTGCCGGCGACCTCGCGCAGGGCCGCGACGATCGCGTTCTTCTCGAGGTCCTGGAGCGACATGCCAGGGCGGAAGACGACGACATCGTGCTCGTCGGCCGGATCGTGCTCGGTCGCAGGGAGCGGCGCCTCGTGCACGATCTCCACCGGCTGCTGCGGCGGGCGACCTGCGGGCAGCGCGAAGGGCGACTGCACGAACGGGCCGAGTTCCGGGTGCTGGCGCCGGTAGTCCTCGAACTGGCGGCGCAGGTCCTCGACGTCGATGCGCAACTGGACGAGCGTGCGGAAAATGAACTCGAGCTCGGGCGGTGCCGGCGCGCCGGGCTCCGCCTCGAAGCGCGGGATCGGCACCGGCAGCATGCGGGAGCGCCCGATCTCGTTGCGGATCTCGGGCGGAATGTGCTCGGGCAGGATGGTGCGCTCGTGCGCGAGCACGATCATGGACTCGATCAGGTTCTTGAGCTCGCGCACGTTGCCCGGCCAGTCGTAGCGCATCAGCAGGTCGAGCGCCTCGGGCGAGATGCTGATGGGGGGCCGGTCGTGCTCGCGGGCCGCCTGCTGCACGAAGCTGCGGACCAGCAGCGGGATGTCATCGCGCCGCTCGCGCAGCGGCGGCAGGTCGATGTGCAGGACGTTGAGCCGGAAGTACAGGTCACGGCGGAACCGACCGATCTCGACGAGCTGGCGCAGCGGCTGGTTGGTGGCCGTGATGACCCGTACGTCCACTCCGATCTCGGTCTCCCCGCCGAGCCGCCGGAAGCGCTGCTCCTCGAGCGCGCGCAGCAGCTTGACCTGGGTGTTGAGCGGCATCTCGCCGATCTCGTCCAGAAACAGGGTGCCGCGGTGCGCCAGCTCGAAGAACCCCTTGCGCTGGCCGATCGCCCCCGTGAACGCACCCTTTTCGTGGCCGAACAGCTCGGACTCGAGCAGCGTCTCCGGCAGCGCCGCGACGTTGGTGGCGATGAACGGACGGTGCCGGCGCGGCGAGAGTGCATGGATGCCGCGGGCGACGCGCTCCTTGCCGGTGCCGCTCTCACCGGTGACCAGGACCGTCGAGCTGACCGGCGCGATCTGCACGATGCGCTCGAGCGACTCGACCATGGCATCGGTCTCGCCGATGATGCCGGTGACCCGCCGCAGGTGGCGGCGGTCGACGAGACGCCGCCCCACGTGCATGACCTCTTCGGGCGCGACCGGCTTCACCAGCGCCTCATCGACGCCGTAACGCCTGCGCGCATCCTCGGCGGGGCCGGTGCCCGGCTCGAGCAGGCCTACGACCGGCACATGATCGTGCTCCTGGGCCTCGCGCACGAGCCGGCGCGACTGCTTCTCCGCGAGCGCGCCGGTCAGCACGATCAGCACGGGCTCGCCAGGCGCGTCCGCCACATGCTCACCCGGGGTGAGCAGCTCGACCGTGAAGCCGGCCGCGCGGAACGCCTCGCGAGTGCGCACCGCCGGCTCCAGGTCCTGGGTGGTGATCAGGACGAGGTCAGGCATGCGGTGGGTCGTGTCGTTCGGTGTCGACGTCGCGAAGCAGCTGCACCGCGTGCGGCAGTAGCGGCCCGAGCACCTCCAGGCCGTCCCGCACTCCCGACTCGCTCCCGGGCAGATTCACGATCAGGGCGCCACCGCGTGTGCCCGCCAGCCCGCGTGAGAGCCAGCTGTAAGGAGTCGCGGCTGCGCCGCGGGCACGGAGCGCCTCGGCGATGCCGGGCACCTCGCGCTCGAGCACGGCGCGCGTCGCCTCGGGCGTGACATCCCGCGAGGTGAGGCCCGTGCCGCCGGTGGTGAGCACGACGTCGGCAACGCCGCCGTCGGCCAGGGCCATGAGGGCGGCGACGATCGCCGGTACCGCATCGGGCACGGCGCGCTGCAGCGCCACCACGTCGCCGCGCGCCCGCGCCCACCCGGCGATGGCAGCGCCGCTGCGGTCCTCGCGCGTGCCGGCACTCACCCCGTCGGACACGGTGAGGACCGCAACTCGAAGGGCATTCACTGCTTGCGCACCGAGCCGTTCCGGTAGAACGGCGGACGGACGACCTCTGCGGGGACGGCGCGGTCCCGCACCACGATCTCGATGGGGGTGCCCGGCTTCGCGGCCTCCGTGGGCACGTACGCCATGCCCACGCCCTGCCCCGTGCTCGGACTGACGATCCCGCTCGTCACCTCGCCCGCCTCCTCGCCGTCGTAGCGGACGGTATAGCCGTGACGGGGGAAGCCGCGCTCCTGGAGCACGAAGCCGACCAGGCGGTCGCGGATGCCCTGCTGCTTCAGCCGCTGGAGCGCCTCGCGACCGATGAAGTCGCCCTTGTCGAGCTTCGTCACCCAGCCGAGACCGGCCTCGAGCGGGGTGCGGCGATCGTCGAGATCGTTGCCGTAGAGCGCATACCCCATCTCGAGCCGCAGCGAGTCGCGCGCGCCGAGCCCGATCGGGGCGACACCTTCGCCGTCACCGGCCCCGAGCAGCAGCCGCCACAGCCTGGGCGCCTCGCCGGCCGGCACGTACAGCTCGAAGCCATCTTCGCCGGTGTAGCCGGTGCGGCTGATTACCGCGTCGATCCCGCCCACCTGGCCCTCGACGAAACGGTAATAGCCGATGTCCTCGAGCGGCGTGCTCGTGAGCCGTTGCAGGATCGGCTGCGCCTGCGGCCCCTGCAGCGCGATCAGCCCGGTCTCGTCGGAGCGGTCGGTCAGCGATGCGTCGAAGTGGCCCGTGTGCGTGCGGATCCACTCGCGGTCCTTCACGGCGTTGGAGGCGTTGACGACGATCATGTAGTGGTCGGGGAACCGATAGACGATGCAGTCGTCCACGGCGCCCCCGTCCTCGTGGCAGATCACCGAGTACTGCGCCTGCCCGACCTCGAGCCTGGAGGCATCGTTGGTGGTGACGTACTGCACCAGGTCGAGCGCCTGCGGCCCGCGCACCTCGAGCTCCCCCATGTGGCACACATCGAAGAGGCCGGCCACCTTGCGGACCAGGTTGTGCTCGGCGACGATGCCGGCCGGATAGTGCACCGGCATCTCCCAGCCGGCGAACGGAATGATCTTCGCCCCCGCTCGCCGGTGCTCCTCGTAGAGCGGCGTGCGCTTCAGCGTCTCAGTCATGGAATGGTCTCCCCAGGGGCCGCCGCCAGGAAGGCCATGATCGCCTTCTGCGCGTGCAGCCGGTTCTCCGCTTCGTCGAACACTCTCGACTGCGCCCCCTCGATCACCTCGTCGGCGACTTCCTCGCCGCGGTGCGCGGGCAGGCAGTGGAGGAAGATCGCGTTCGCGGCGGCGCGCGCCATGAGCGCGGCATCGACGTGGTAGCCGGCGAAGGCCTCGAGCCGCGCCTGCGTCTCCTGCTCCTGGCCCATCGAGGTCCAGACATCGGTATTGATCACCTCGGCGTCCGCCGCCGCTTCGTGCGGATCACCGGTCAGCACGATCTTCGCCGCGCCGCGCGCCCGCTCGAGGAGGGCGGAGTCGGGGCGGTAGCCCTCGGGGCAGGCCAGGCGCAGCTCGAATCCGAAGCGGAACGCGGCGTTCAGCCACGAGTTGGCCATGTTGTTGCCGTCGCCGATCCAGGCGATGCGACGCCCCTGCAGGTCATCGCCGAAGTTCTCCTGGATGGTGAGCACATCGGCCATGACCTGGCAGGGGTGCAGCAGGTCGGTGAGGCCGTTGATCACGGGGACGTCCGCGTGCCGGGCCAGCTCCTCGACGCCGTCGTGGCCGTATGCCCGGATCATGATCATGTCGACGTAGCGGGAGAGCACGCGCGCAGTGTCGCGCACCGGCTCGCCGCGTCCGAGCTGAATGTCGCGCGAAGACAGGAACAGCGCATGGCCGCCCAGCTGCAGGGCGCCCACCTCGAAGGAGACGCGGGTGCGCGTCGAGCTCTTCTCGAAGATCATCGCCAGGGTACGGCCGGCGAGCGGCCGGTCGGTGGCGTCGCCCCGCTTCATGCGCCCCGCGAGCGCAAGCACGTGGTACAGCTCCTCGGTCGAAAAATCCGGAATCGCCAGAAAATGACGTGGCTTCATCGCTGGAGTGCGGTTCGGAACCCGGAACGGTGCGGCACCGGAGCGGGCCGCCGCCTTCGGATAGGGTATCATGCAGCGAAATCGACGCGCTCGGCGGCACGCGCGCAATGAGGCGCGCGCGCCGGGCCGCTCGGCGTCACAGGATGTACCTCCTGAGGTCCTCGTCGTCGGCGATGGTCTTGAGCCGATCGCGCACGATGTCGGCGTCCACCACGATCTTCGCCTGCGACTTCTCGGGCAGGTCGAAGAGCAACTCGTCGAGCAGCGTGGTGAGCACGGTGTGCAGGCGCCGGGCGCCGATGTTCTCCATCCGCCGGTTCACCTCGGCGGCCAGGCGCGCCACCTCGCGGACACCGTCATCGGTGAACTCGAGCGCCACGCCCTCGGTGGCGACCAGCGCCCGATACTGACGCAGCAGCGCGTTCTTCGGCTCGGTCAGGATCCGGACGAAGTCCTCCTCCCTGAGCGGCTGCAGCTCGACGCGGATCGGAAAACGCCCCTGCAGCTCGGGAATCAGGTCGCTCGGCTTGGAGACGTGGAACGCGCCGGCGGCCACGAACAGGATGTGATCGGTGCGCAGCATGCCGTACTTGGTCTGCACGGTGCTGCCCTCGACGATCGGCAGCAGATCGCGCTGCACTCCTTCGCGACTCACGTCCGGACCGCCGCCGCTGCGCTCCCCTGCCACCTTGTCGATCTCGTCCAGGAAGACGATGCCCATTTCCTCGGTGCGCTCCAGGGCCTCGTTCACCACCTCGTCCATGTCGACCAGCTTGTCCAGCTCGTCCTGCAGCAGGATGCGACGCGCCTCACCCACGGTCACGGTGCGGCGCTTCTTCCGCTTCGGCATCATGTCCTGCAGTATCTCGGTGAGGTTGAAATCCATGCCCTCACCGCCGAGCGGCAGCATCAGGTTCTCCATCTGCGGCGACTGTGACACCTCGATGTCGACAGTCCGATCCTCGAGCTTGCCGTCGCGCAGCAGCGAGCGCAATTTCTCGCGCGTGCGCTCGCGGCGCTCGCGCAGCTGCTGCTCGGTGGCATCGCCCTCGGCGTCGGTGCGCTCCGTGGCCCCGCCGTCGGTGCCGACAATGAAGGCGCGCGCTGCCCGCGGTGTTTCCGCCACGTCCGCCTTGCCGTCGGTGGGCGCGGGCAGCAGCAGGTCGAGCAACCGCTCCTCCACCTGCTGCTCGGCCAGCTCCTCGACGTCCGCCTCGCGCTCGTCGCGCACCATGTTCACCGCCATGTCCGCCAGGTCGCGGATCATCGACTCCACGTCACGGCCGACGTACCCGACCTCGGTGAACTTGGAGGCCTCCACTTTCACGAAGGGCGCGCCCGCAAGTCTCGCGAGCCGCCGCGCGATCTCCGTCTTGCCCACCCCGGTCGGGCCGATCAGGATGATGTTGTTGGGCATGATCTCGTCGCGCAGCTCCTCGCCTACCCGCTGACGGCGCCACCGGTTGCGCAGCGCGATCGCCACCGCCCGCTTCGCGGCATCCTGCCCGACGATGTACTTGTCCAGCTCCGCCACGATCTGACGGGGCGTGAGCTCCGCTCCCCATTCCGTCTCCGGCGACGCCGTTTCAGTCGGCGCCAGCTTGTCTGCCAGCTTCACTGACTCACTCCACCTTCAGGCGCCGCGTCGAGCTCCAGCACCGTTATGTTCCGATTGGTATAAATGCATATGTCCGCCGCGATCTCGAGAGAGCGCCGCACGATCTCCGCGGCCGAATGATCCGAGCTCGCCTTGAACGCCCGCGCCGCCGCCAGCGCGAAACCGCCGCCGCTGCCGATCGCCGCCACCTCGTCATCCGGCTCGACCACGTTGCCATCCCCGCTGATCACGAACAGGTGGTTGTGATCGGCCACCGCCAGCAGCGCCTCCAGCCGGCGCAGGTATCGGTCCGTGCGCCAGTCCTTCGCCAGCTCGACCACCGCGCGCGGCAGGTTGCCCGGATAGCGCTCCAGCTTCTCCTCGAACTTCTCGAACAGCGCGAAGGCGTCCGCGACCGACCCCGCGAAGCCCGCGACGATCCGGCCGTCCTTCAACTTCCTCACCTTCTGCGCCTTCGACTTCATCACCGTCTCGCCCATCGTCACCTGCCCGTCCCCGCCCAGCGCGACCCGCCCGCGATGACGCACCGCGACGATCGTCGTCGCCCGAACCTTCCCGCCCGGTTCCATCAAGCCCCTCCAGATTCGGTGTCCCGGGCAGCTACTACCCCGGAATCGGCCTGCCAATTTTACAGAGGACCGGGGGCGAGGGCGAGGGCGAGGGGTCGAGGTTGAGGGGGCGGAGGTTCACGACAGGCTTGAGGGGGAGGGTTGGGGGAGCGGCGGGTTGAGGAGCGACGGGCTGGGCAGGTGGTTCGGGTTGACGCTCGGGACTGGGGGCCGGGGACTCAGGCTCGGGGGTGGGCCTGGTTGTACACCTTCTTGAGGCGCTCCTTCGAGGTGTGAGTGTAGATGCGGGTGGTGCTGAGGGAGGCGTGGCCGAGCAGCTCCTTGACGGCGAGGAGGTCGGCGCCGGCATCGAGGAGGTGGGTCGCGAAGGAGTGGCGCAGCGAGTGGGTGGAGAGGCCGGCGTCGCCAGCGGCGCGGTCGAGGAACGCCTTCATGAGGTTCTGCAGCTGGCGCCCGGATAGGCGGCGGCCGCGCTCGGAGAGGAAGAGGGCGTGACGGTCACCGGCGGTGCGGCCGACCAGCTCATCGCGACGGAGCTCGTAGCGTCGCAGCGCCGCGGCGGCGGCGCGGCCGATGGGCACGATGCGCTCTTTGCGACCCTTGCCGAGCACCCTGACCTGCTCGCTGACCAGGTCGAGGCTGGTGGTGTCGAGCGCTTGCAGCTCGGAGAGCCGCATGCCGGTTGCGTAGAAGAGCTCGACGACGGCGTGATCGCGCACGCCGCGGAAGGAGCCCTCGGCGGAACGGAGCTCCGCGGCTGCGAACAGCTTCTCGACTTCCGCGCGGGTGAGCCAGCCGGGCAGGCGCCGGTCCAGCTTCGGCGAGCGCACCGCCCGCGCGGGGTTCGCTTCGACGATTTCCTCGCGGTGCAGGAAGCGCAAAAAGGAGCGCACCGAGGAGAGCTTGCGCGCGATGCTGCGTCGGGCCAGGCCGCGGCGGTTCAGCTCGCCGAGGAAGGCACGCAGCGCGGCCCGGTCGACGTCGTTCCAGCTCCAGCCGGGCTGCTGGAAGCGGCGGGCGAGGAACCCGGTGAACTCGGCGAGGTCGCGGCGGTATGCGGCGACGGTGTGGGGGCTGAGCTGGCGCGCGTCGCGCAGGTTGCGGAGGTAGGCGGCGACGTCCAGCTCGTTGTCGCTCGCGGCCTGCGGCGCACGTTCGCTCATGCCGTTCCGCGAGCGGCGGGCGCGAGGCCGTGGGCATCGACCCAGGCCGCGAAATCGGTCCGGGCACGCTCGACGGTACGGGCGCGTCGCTCGTCCTTGCGGCGCGGGTCGCCGGGCACGGCGTCGAGCAGGCCGAAGTTGGAGTTCATCGGCTGGAAACGCGCGGGGTCGGCGGTGCGCAGGTAACGGAGCAGTCCGCCGAGCATGGTAGTGGCGGGCGGCAGCACGGGCTGCTCCCCGGTCGCGAACCGGTGCAGGTTGATGCCCGCGAGGATGCCCGAGGCGGCCGACTCCATGTAACCTTCCACGCCCGTGAGCTGGCCGGCGAAAATGAGATCGGGTCGTGCCGGCGGCGCTCCCGAAGGGCCGAGCCGCGCGGGGAAGTTGAGATACGTGTTGCGATGGATCGAGCCGGTGCGCAGGAACTCCGCGTCGCCGAGTCCGGGGATCATGCGGAAGACGCGGCGTTGCTCGCCGGTGCGCAGCCGCGTCTGGAACCCGACCAGGTTCCACATCTGCCCGCTCGCGTCCTCGCGCCGCAGCTGGACGACCGCCCAGGGACGCAGACCCGTGCGCGGATCGCGCAGTCCGATCGGCTTCATGGGCCCGAAGCGGAGCGTGTCCACGCCGCGCTGCGCCATCACCTCGATGGGCAGGCAGCCCTCGAAATACGGGATGTCCTCCCACTCGTGTCCGGGATACACGTCGGCCGCGCGCACCGCCTCGACGAACGCGTAGTATTCGTCCCGGCTCAGCGGGCAGTTCAGATAGTCGTCGCCCTCGCCCTTGCCCCAGCGCGACGCGAAGTACGCCACCCCGGTATCGATGGAGTCGAAGCTGACGATCGGCGCGATCGAGTCGTAGAAGGCCAGGCCATCATCCCCGAGCAGCGCGGCAATCTCCCGGGTGAGCGCCGCCGACGTGAGCGGCCCGGTCGCGAGCACGGCCGGAGTCGCGGGCAGCACGCGCAGCTCACGACGCTCGATGTGGATGCGGCGATGTGCCGCGATGCGGGCGGTGACCGCGTCCGCGAACGCGGTGCGATCGACGGCGAGCGCGGTGCCGGCGGGTACGCGCGACTCCCCGGCGGCGGCGAGGATGAGCGAGCCGAGGTCGCGCATCTCGGCCTTCAGCAGGCCGTGCGCGTTCGCCGTATCCTCGCTCTTGAACGAATTCGTGCACACCAGCTCGGCGAGCCGGTCGCCCTGGTGCGCGGGCGTGCCCAGCACCGGCCGCATCTCCACCAGCGTGACAACGTGATCGCGCTCGGCCAGCTGCCAGGCGGCCTCGCAGCCGGCCAGGCCGCCGCCGATCACCAGCAGTGGGTCCATGCTACTCCCTGCCCCGCTCCCGCGGTACCGCTGCGTCCTTCGCGACGCTCTCCTTCGCGACACTCTTCTTCGCGACGCTCTTCCTAGCGACGCTCGTGTTTGCGGCGCGCTTCTTCGCGACGCTCTTCTTCGCGACACTCTTCTTCGCGACGCTCTTCTTCGCGACACTCTTCTTCGCGACACTCTTCTTCGCGACGCTCTTCTTCGCGGCGCTCTTCTTCGCGGCGCCCTGCTTCGCGACGCCCTTCTTCGCCGCACTCGTTTTCGGCGCCTTCCTGGCGAAGGTCTTCTTCATTGGCTTGCGGAAAGCGGGCTTACCGTCGCCGGCGCCAGCGGTGCCCTGCTTCCAGGCGCGCCGCTGTGCGGGCGTGGGCACGCCGGAGCCGGCGGGATCGAGGGCGCCGTCGGGATTCTGGGTGTACTCGTGGTGGCAGGCGGGGCAGCGCAGGAACTCGCCGCGGGCCTTGGTGCTCTTCTTCACGAGGAAGGGTGATGCGCACGCGGGACAGGCGATGGCGAGCGGCTCATCCCAGACGGACCAGTCGCAGTCGGGGTACCGGGTGCAGCCCCAGAATGGCTTGCCGCGCCGGGTGCGTTTCTCGCCGACGTCGCCAATGCCGCAGGTCGGGCACTTGAGACCGGGAATCGTCCTGGGCTGCGTGTACTTGCACGTGGGGTAGTTGGCGCAGGCGATGAAGGCCCCGAAGCGACCCTCGCGCTCGACCAGCTCGCCGCCACACTTCGGGCAGGGCAGCCCGGTCGGCTTCGGCTCGGCCTTCTTCTCATCGTCGAGCGAGCGCGTGGCGCGACATTCCGGATAGCCGGAGCACCCGAGGAAGCGCCCGAACCGGTTCCAGCGTACCAGCATAGGCCGCCCGCACTCGGTGCACGGGTCCGCATCGGCGGCAACGACGTCGCGGATGATCGCGTCGCCGTTCTTCTCGCCGGCCGTGAGCTGGCGCTTGAACGGGGTGTAGAACTCGTTGAGGACGTAGCGCCAGTCGAGCTCGCCCTCCTCGATCTTGTCGAGCTCCAGCTCCATCTCCCCGGTAAAGCCGACGTTGAAGAGGTCGGGGAAGAGACGGACCAGAACGGTCGCCACGGTTTCGCCGAGCGGCGTCGGCTCGAAGCGCTTCTGTTCCAGCTTGACGTACTCGCGGTCCGTGATCGTGGAGATGATCTGTGCGTAGGTCGACGGACGTCCGATGCCGAGCCGCTCGAGCTCTTTGACCAGGCTGGCCTCGGTGAAGCGCGGCGGCGGCTGGGTGAAGTGCTGGGCGGGCGTGAGCGAGTCGAGGGCGCAGCGATCGCCGGCCGCGACATCGGGCAGGGGTGCGAGCTCGTCGAGCGTGCGATGATCGCCCTCCTCGCGAGCCTCCTGATAGAGGCGGGTAAAGCCATCGAACTTGACGATCGAGCCGGTGGCGCGGAACAGGTAGGTGCGTGCATCGACGCGGCCGCGCAGGTCGAAGTCGACCGTGGTCGTATCATACACGGCGTGCGCCATCTGGCCGGCGACGAAGCGCAGCCAGACGAGCTCGTAGAGGCGATACTGGTCACGGTCGAGGTAGGCGCGCACGGAATCGGGCGTGCGGGTCGCGTCGGTCGGGCGGATCGCCTCGTGCGCCTCCTGCGCGCCCTTCTGCTGCTTGCCGCCCCAGGGTCGCAGCGAATCGGGCAAATAGCGGCGGCCGAACTGACCCTCGATCCAGCCGCGCGCACCCTCGGCCGCCTCCGCCGAGACCCGTGTCGAGTCGGTACGCATGTAGGTGATCAGGCCGAGCGCGCCTTCGGCGCCGAGGTCCACGCCCTCGTAGAGTTGCTGCGCCGTGCGCATGGTGCGCTGCGCGGTGAAGCCGAGGCGCTTGGCGGCCTCCTGCTGCAGCGTCGAGGTGGTGAATGGCGGCGGCGGGTTCTTGATGCGCTCGCGGCGCTTGACCTCGCTGGTGACGAACGGGACGCCGGCAATGTCGCGCAGCACGGCGTCGGTTTCCTGCTCACTGCCGAGCCGGAACGCCTTGCCGTCGATCTGATGCAGCTTCGCCTCGAACTGTCGGCCGCCGTGCTCGAGCAAGGCGGTGATCGACCAGTACTCTTCGGCGGTGAAGGCGCGGATCTCGGCCTCGCGCTCGACGATGAGGCGCAGCGCGACGGTCTGGACGCGGCCGGCGGAGAGGCCGGGCCGGATCGGCTTCCAGAGCAGCGGACTGACCTGGAAGCCGACCAGCCGGTCCAGGATGCGACGAGCCTGCTGCGCCTCCACCTTGCGCATGTCCAGCTCGCCGGGCCGCTCGAGCGCGCGTTTCACCGCTTCCCGCGTGATCTCATGGAACAGCACCCGCCGGAAGCGCGTCCGGTCGGGAGCGGTCTCGAGGCCGAGCTGCTCGGCGACGTGGTACGCGATCGCCTCGCCCTCGCGGTCCGGGTCGGTCGCGAGCAGCACATCGGTCACACCTTCGGCATCGCGGCGCAGCTCCTGGATGATCTTGCCCTTGCCGCGGATCGTGACGAAGCGCGGCTCGAACCCGTTCTCCAGGTCCACGCCGAGCTCGCGCTCCGGCAGGTCGCGGATGTGTCCGACCGAGGCCCGCACGCGGTAATCGGGACCCAGATACTTGCCGATCGTCTTCGCCTTCGCAGGCGACTCGACGATCACGAGATGCTTGTCTTTAGCCATGCCAGGATGTCGTGAGTCACGTCGGCGGGCGATCGCTGATCGACGTCCACCGTGAAATCGGCCTGCCGGTAGCGCGGCTCCCGCGCCGCGAGCAGGGTCCGCGCCGCATAGTCTGGATCGGCGACGCCGAGCAGCGGTCGGGCAGTGTCATCGCGGCGCGCACGACGCACCGCTTCGCCGGCGCTGATCCGCAGCCAGATGACGGCCGTGCCGGGCGGGAGCGCCGGCAGTGCTCCCGCTCCGGCGCCCGGCCAGCCACCGCCGCTGGCGAGCACGAGATGGTCGCGGGAGCATAGCGCCGCTGTCAACCGAGCCTCCTCGGCCCGGAACGCGGCTTCGCCTCGGGAACGGAAGAACTCCGCAACGGAGACCCCGTTGCGGGCCACCAGTTCCGCATCGACGTCCGCGAAGTCCCAGCCGAGCGCGTCGGCCAGCACCCTGCCGACCGTCGTCTTGCCGGCCGCCATGAAGCCGATCAGCACGATGCGGCGCCATGATCCGGACGGCACGGGCTCCGCAGGCGAGGAGCTCAAGGGTCCGACGCGCCGCTTTCCATCGGGAGCGCGCGCGCGTAAAGGCGGGCCAGGTACGCGTCGAAGTTGCGGCGCGTCTCCGCCAGGCTGTCGCCGCCGAATTTCTCGAGCAGCGCGTCCGCGAGCACGATCGCGACCATCGCCTCGCCGACGATCGCGGCGGCCGGCAGGGCCACGACATCGCTGCGCTCGCGCACCGCGTCGGCGCGTGCCCCGGTGCGCAGGTCCACGCTGCGGAGCGGCCGCATCAGCGTGGACAGCGGCTTCATGGCGACGCGCGCCACCAGCGGCGCACCGGTCGTGATGCCACCCTCCAGACCGCCGGCCTGGTTGCTCGTGCGCCGGAACCCGCCGGAGCGGGATTCGTCCGGATCGACCTCGATCTCGTCGTGCACGCGCGAACCCGGGCGCGCGGCGGCGGCGAAGCCGAGTCCGATCTCGACGCCTTTCATGGCCTGAATGGACATGAGCGCCTGGGCCAGGCGTCCGTCCAGGCGGCGGTCCCACGAGACGTGGCTGCCGAGTCCCACCGGAAGGCCGCGGGCAACGACCTCGAAGCAGCCACCGAGCGTATCGCCGGCGGTACGCGCGGCGTCGATCGCATCCATCATGCGCCGGTCGGCGTCCGCGTCGAGCGTGCGCAGCGGGGACGCATCGGCTATCGCATTCAGGTCCGGCGGCAGCGGGTCAGGCAGGGCCGCCTCGATCCCGCCGAGCATGACGACATGGCTGCCGACGTCGATGCCGAACTCGCCCAGCAGTCGTTTCGCGATGGCGCCGGCCGCGACGCGGGCACTGGTCTCGCGGGCGGAGGCGCGCTCGAGAATGTCGCGCGCATCGGTACGGTCGTACTTGAGCACGCCGGTGAGGTCGGCGTGGCCGGGTCGCGGCAGGTGCACGGTTCGGGGCGCGGCCTCGGACTCCGCCAGCGGCGCGGCGCTCATGGTCTGCTGCCAGTTGGCCCAGTCCCGGTTCCAGATCGCGAGCGCGATGGGCGAGCCCAGCGTCTCGCCATGGCGCACGCCGGCGATGAGCTCGGCGCGGTCCTGCTCGATCTGCATGCGCTCGCCGCGGCCGTAGCCGCCCTGGCGGCGGCGCAGCTCGGGGTCGATGTCGCGGTCGGCCAGGATCGGCACGCCGGCCGGCACGCCGTCGATCAGCGTGATCAGTCCGCGCCCGTGCGACTCACCGGCGGTGTGAAAGCGAAAGTGCATGGTGCTCATGATACGACGGAGCGGGCCACGGGGCATGCGCCGCCCGTGGCGAACGGGCGGCCCCTCAAAGGAAAAGCCCGGCGGTGACCGGGCTCTTCACACCTGACCTCCCGCGGTATATACGGCCGGGAGCGAGGGTTGTCCAGCCGACGAGCGGCGTCGGCTCGGGTTTCGCGAGGCGGTTGAACGGCGCCGGCTCAGGTACCGCCAGGCGGACCGGCGCGGGGTGCGTACGCCGCGGTGTGCGCGGCTGGCGGCACCGGTGCAACCCGCACCGAGCCGACCGATGATCCGCCGTCCACCTGGCGGAGTCGGGCGAGCAGGGCCTCGGCCGCCGCAGCCAGGGCGCTCTGGTTCAGGACGTTGATGTTGCGTGCCTCGGTGCGACTCACCCGCCCCAGGGCATCGGTGGCTACCGCCTCGACGCGGATGAGCAGGCCCGTCACCGTGTCCGGCACCGTCACCGTGAAGCTCACGGGCACGGTGTCCAGGCGTACCGGATCGAACTCGAAGGTGGTGGTATCGGAGTACGCCCCGCTCAGGCGAACCTCGATCCCGGCCACACCCCGGCGGGCGACGGCGCCCACGTTCACGAGGAACGCGCCGCCGGGATTCACCTGCGCCGGCACCTCCAGCAGCGTGATGACCGGCGTCCCGCCGCTGGTGACGACGAAGCCGTCCTCATCATCGCAGCCGGCCGCCGCCGTGCCGGCTACAGCCAGCACGGCCGCGAGCCGGATCCACGAGCTCCGACACTGTCGCACGCCCTTTCCCAGGGGCCGCCTCATGGTCGCCCGGTCCCGGTTATCAGTTCTGACGCACGATGTGCGGCGTGACCATGATCAGCAGGTCGCGCTTGTTCTCGCGCTCGGTCGTGTTCCGGAACAGCGCCCCGAGCACCGGCAGATCCATCAGGATCGGGATACCAGAGCGCACCTCGGTCTTCTCCGTGATGGTCAGCCCGCCGATGACGATGGTCTCGCCATCCTCGACGATGACCTGCGTCTGCGCGAGCTGCGTCTGGAACGTGATGCCCAGGTCGGCCGGCGCGGCCCCGATGTTGGAGCGCTCGGCGCGCATGTCGAGCACGACCTGGTTGCCCGTGATGTGGGGCGTGACCTCGAGGATCACACCGGTGTTCTTGTACTGTACGGTCGCCCGCGGCGCCTCGCCGCCGGGGACCCCCGCGCCGCCCGCATCGATGACGCGGATCGGGGTCTGTTCACCGACCTGGATCAGGGCACGGCGGTGATCCATGGTCCGGATCATCGGCTTCGCCTGGATGTCGGTGAGGCTGACCTGGCGCAGCGCCTCCAGGAACGTGACCAGCGAGAAGCGACCGAGCGCGAGCGACATCGCGACCTCGAGCGCTGGGCTCTGGATCCGAGCGTTGGCGTTGCCGAGCGCGGCGATCGAGTTGCCGCCGAGCAGGATCGCGTCGTCGGTGAGGATCTCGTCGATGTTGCCGTCGCCATCCAGGTCGAGACCGCCCGGCGTCACGCGATTGAACTGGTTGCCCTCGAGGTCCTTCAGGTCGTAGACGATGCCGAGGCCCTCAAGCGTGGTGCGATCGATGAAGGCGATCTTCGCCTCGATGTCGACCTGGGGCGCGCGCACGTCCAGCTGCGGCAGCACCTCGCGGATCCGCGACACCGCGTCCGGCGGTCCCGTGACGATGAGCGAGTTGGCCGACTGGCTGACCGACACGCGGCCTTCTTCGCCGAGCACGCTCTGGAGCGCCATGCGGATCGAGTCGGCGCTCACGAACTGTACCGGGAACTGCTGCGTGACCGGCGGATCGGTGACGCGGCGACCGGCGACGGTGGTCGCGTCCTCGACCAGCAGCACACCGCTCTGCAGCGAGCGAATGGTTAGCGCGTGCGCGTCCAGGATGCTGCGGAGCGCGACGTCCCACGGCATGCCGCGGATGCTGGCGGTGATGTTCTTGGCGCGCGCCTCGGGCGCGACCAGGATCGTGGTATCGGCGAACTCCGCGAAGGCGGCGGCCACGTTGGCGACCGGCTCCTCCTCGAAGTTGACGTCGATGGGCGGCTCCTGGCTCTGCCGCTGCTGCCGAACCGGCGCCAGCGAGGTGTAGTTGGGCGGCGGTGCCGGCTCGGTCAACGCCGAGCGCGGCGCGGCATCGTTCGCCATCGGGTGCGGCTGTGCGGGCGCCCCGGACATGGCCGTGCTCCAGGGCTCGAAATCGCCCGCCGGGTTCGCGAAGCTGACCCGCAGGCTGCCTTCCTCACGGGTGATCTCGTAAGGGACCGCCCGTCCGAGGACGAGCACGACGCGCACGACGCCGGGCCGGAACTGCGCGACGCGGAGTCGCTGCAGGCCGCCGCGGTTGACCGCGCGGTCGATGCCGGATCCGTGACTGGCACCGGAGAGGTCGATGACCAGACGGCCGTCGTCCATCATGAAATCGTTGGCTGTGATCGCGCCATCCACGCGAATCACCACTTCCGTTCGACCGGCGGCGGGTGCCACCGTGAGGGCGGTGATCTGCGAGTCCGGCGCGCGCAGCTCGGCCACCGTGCGCGGCGCCGAAACGGCGGGCGCGAACAGGGCCAGCAAGAGCGCGATGATGGGCATCATCGGTTACGCTCCTTCCCGAGTGGTCGGCTTCAGTTCCAGCACTTCCTGACGTCGCACTCCGAACTCCACCACGGAGAAGAGTACGCGCCGGGGTCCAATATCGACGACGGTGGCGCTGCCTACGGCGTCGCCACGGCGCAGCCGGTGCGTCTTCCGAGCCCCGTCCTGGATGAGCGCCACGCTACGTCCCGGATTCTGACGCGAGAACAGGATCATACGCAGCTGCAGGTCCTGGAAGAGCGGTCCCGAGTCGGCGCTGGTGAGCGGCCGGAACGGGTCGCGGCGGGTGCTCGCCGGATAGGCGAACACTTCCCGCTCGAAGACGAGCCGAGGCTCCGCGTCGGTCCCGGGCACCGCCGCCTCCGCCGGCGGCTCCGCGGGCGCCGGCTCCTGAGCCGCAAGCGGCCCGGCAGCGAGCGCGAACCCGAGCGCGCAGAGGGTATGGCGCAGCCTGATCATGTGGTGCCTCCCGCGGTGGTGTCATCCGTCTGGCCGGGCTGCGGCGCGACGTACGTCTCGATCTGGAAACTGGCCTTGAGCAGGGGGGGCGCATCCGCGCGGCGGCGGCTCTGCTGCTGGGCGGTCAGGGCGAGCACGCTGAGCCGCACGCTGGTCGGCTTGACGATGCGCGGCAGCGAGCCGACGGCCGCCAGGTAGGCGCCCACATCGTGGTACGTCCCGGTGACCGAGATCTCGTACGCGGCGCGGTCGTAATACGGGCCGGGCTCCTCCACGGACGGGGAGAAGCCGCCCCACACGACGTTGTAAGCCTGGGCCTGCTCGCCCATGGCCACGAGCAGATTCGGGATGTCGTTGCGGCGCGGGATCAGCCGCTCGATGATCGTCATGTGCTGCTTGTAGATCTCGAGCTGGCCGCTCAGGTTCGCCCCGTAGCGCGACATGCCTGCCTCGGTAGCGGCGTTGCTCGCCTCGAGCCGGTCGAACTCGTCCTGCAGCGTGGCGATCTGCTCGGCACGCGGCGTGTAAACCAAGTAGTAGAAGGCGAACGCGAGCAGCACCGGGATCAGCCCGATGAGCACCAGCTTCTGCTTCTGCGGGTCCTTGGGAAGGAGCGCCATGGCTCAGTCCTCCTGTCCGGCCGCGCCCGCAGGCAGCGGCGATTCATCCGCCAGGTCGCCGGCCGTGCTGAAGAGCGGCTGCGTCTGGATCGCATCGGGCGGCGGCTCCTCGTAAGCCGCCTGGAGCACGAAGATGTACACGCTCTTCTCGGCCTCGACGGTCTGTTCCTGAGAGGCGAGGGTTACGCCGCGCAGGAAGGACGACGCTTCCAGGTCCTGCATGAACTTCGCGAGCGCGAACGTGTTGCCGGTACGGCCCTCGATCCGGAACTGGGGACGGGGCGCGTCGCCGGTGGCGTCGGTGATGCTGACCAGCCAGGTGTAGGCGGGCAGGGCCCGCGATACCTCATCCAGGATGTGAGACCAGTGGTACCGGCCCGCATCGATCTCCTGGATCACCTGCAGCTTCGCCGCGATGGTATCGCGTTGCGCGAGCAGGGAGTCGTTGAGCACGCGCAGGGCGTGCAGCCGCGTCGAGTCGGCCCGCGCCGCCGCGGCGTCGGTAGTCAGCTGGTCGAGCCGACCCGCCGATCCGAACTGCAGGTAGCCGAGCGCGCCCACGCCGACGACCCAGGCCAGCACGACGTAGAGCCGGCTGCGGTCGAGCGAGGGGGCTTTCGGGCGCGGCGCCTTCGACGCCCGCGAAAGCTTGGGTGCCGCGGTGCGCTTCTGACGCTTCGCGGTTCCGGGCAGGAGATTGATCTCGATCACGGTGTCCGCTCCTACACTTGCCTGAGTGCGAGACCGACCGGCAGCATCAGCAACGGCGAGAGCGCGTCGATCGGCACGGCTTCCATCACCTCGGGCCGGACCGCCACCCGCTGGAGCGGGTTGGCCATTTCGGCCCGTACTCCGAGACGCTGTCCGATCGTCTCGATCATGCCCTGCACCACCGCCCCACCACCGGTCACGTACGCTTTGGAGATCCCATCACCACCACCCTGAGCGGTGATGAACGCGACCGCACGCTCGATACCGACGGTCAGCTCATCCACTCGCTCATCCATGATGGCGCGCAGCAGGGCCATGTCCCCGCGACCCTGCAACACCGCCTCGGCCTGGTCCATGGTCAGCCCGCGCTCACGCTGCAGCGTCTCGCGCAGCCGGCGGGTGCCGAACGGGATGTCACGAATCAGCACCGGCGCGCCACCCTGGATCAGGTTCACGTTCGTGGTCTCGTTGCCCAGGTTCACGAGCACTGCCATGCCGTCGCGGACGTCCGGGTAATTGCGCCGGAAGGCGTTGTGCAGCGCGAACGCCTCCACATCGATCATGATCGGCGACAGACCGGCATCGGAGAGCAGGTTCATCCGGTTCTCGATCAGCTCCCGCTTGGCGGCGATGAGCAGCACCGCCATCTGCGGCGAGTCCCCGTCGGGATCGAGGATCTGGAAGTCGAGCTGCACGTTCTCCATGTCGAACGGAACGTGCTGCTCCGCCTCCCAGCGGATGACCTCGCGCGCATCGGCCTGGCTCATCCGGTCCATCGGGATCTTCTTCACGATGACATCGTGTCCGCCCACGGCGGCGACGACCTCCTTTCGCTTCAGACCCGCGGACGCGACCAGCGCGCGCACTGTCTCCGCCACCAGCACCGGATCCATCACCTCGCCCTCGACGATGGCATCGGGCACGAGCGGACTGGTGGCGACCTGAACGATCTCCGGTTCGGTCTTCGAGTGATCGATAACGACGAGCTTGATGTAGCCGCTACCGATGTCGAGACCCGCGGTTACTCGGGTCCGGCCGAATAGTCCCATGCGTCGGGCTCAGGCTGAAATGACAAGGGGATGGCCTTGGTCGGGTTGGTAGCCCATGCTACTACCCACTCCGTAATGTGTCAAGAGTATTTTGCGCCTCCCCGCGCACGTTTTGCGACGTGTACATCAGTGTGTCCATCCGGCGCCGGACCAGTTGTCGAGCCAGGCATTCGGGATGTGCTCCATCTTCTGCAGGCTGGCGGCGGCGCGCGCCACCTTGCACGAGTCGTAGGCGTAGTTCTTCGTGCCGTTCGCGATCGAGGATGCCTCGACGGTCGAGGGCCAGGGCGACGGCCGCGTGACGTTCAGCCCGGAGACGACGGCGCCGCCGATGACACCGCTGCCGTTGTCGACGATCTTGCCGCCGACGAAGACGATGCCATCCCACTTGTTGTTGCCGCCGAAGGTCAGGTTACCGGTGACGAGCAGCGCGCCCCGTCCGTTGCTCGGCAGCGGCGAGGTGCCGTTGATCAGGATCACGGGCCAGTAATCGGTCGGGAAGCTGGTCGGCCAGGTGCCGCAGGGCCCCCAGTTCGGGTCGTAGCCGTAGGTGCCCGGCATGCAGAGGACGATATCGGGCCGGATCGCGGGGCTCACGGGATCGACGATGCCGTTCCAGTCGATCCTGGTGGCGGTCGCGAGCTGCTGCTGATCCATCGTGGCATCGATGGGGGGATTGCCGCTCATGGCATTGTCCTGACCGGTGAACGTGCCGGTCGGCACGGCCACACCGGCGAGCGTCGTCTCGACGCCGCAGGCGTCGGCGCCCGCGAGGCTGCCGGCCACGCCGTTCTTGTCGAGGCCGCTCAGGCTGGTCCAGGACGAGAGCACGTTGATGGGGGCGGGAACGCGGACCGCGAGCTGCGCCACGGTGCGCACCGCGGAAGGACGCCCTACGCCGCGCGCAGTCGTGCGTCCCGTCGACCGGATCAGCCACACGGAAGTGTCCCTGTAGGTGGCGTTCCGGCGCACCCGCGTGATCCGCACCTGCGCGGTCCCGCCGGACAGCGTCAGGGTCTGATCAGCCGGCAGGGTGTCGCCGGTGGCCAGGACCCGGTCGAGGCCGGTCTGGGCGAGCGCGAATGCCGCCACCTCGGTAGCGAGGTGGTCGACGATGCGGCTCTCCGCCTCGATGCGCGTGAATGCCGCGACCAGTCCTACCGTCATGATGCCGATCAGGAGGATGGCCATCGGGAGCGCGAAGCCGGACCGGCGCGACTGCATGGTCATGCTCACGGCCTCCGGTTCTTGAAGTAGACAGCAGTACGGAGCGGCACATTCCGGTGGGTCCCGTCCGGATCGGGACGCTCGCTCAGACCGTCGAGCACCAGCTCGACGCCGTGGATCAGCGACAGGTTCGCCGGGTCGGGCGGATCGTCCTGGGCCGGACCACGCTCGGTGCCCCAGAAGTAGCGGAAGCGCGCGGTGGAGTCGAACGGCGCGACCATCTCCTCGGGCTGCGAGCTGCCGACCTGGCGCCAGAGCGCGCGGCGGCCCGGCACGAGCGACGACGGCGCGAAGGTGTAGGTGATCTCCTGGTAGAGAAGCACCGGCGTGCCCGCAGCCGGCAGAATGCTCGGATGCGTCTGGAAGGTGATCGCCTGTCCCGGTGCCGTCGTCTCGACGCGCATACCGGTGCAAGTGGTGGCACCCCCCGGAGCGGGGTCCTGTCCGGTCTCGTTGTGGTAGCGGTAGGCACCCGTCGTCGGGTCGCGATAGGCGTAGCCCCGGAACTCGGCCGCCGCGTAGGCGAACGAATCGGCGGGGAACACCCAGATGACCACGCTCGGCGGACTCGTGACCGGGGCGCAGACCACGCCCATGGCGTACGGGGAGCGCAGCTGGAGCGTGGACGGACTGGCCGCCATCACGCCCCGGTCGTGCTCGATCATGCGCAGCTCGCTCATCAGGACGCTGATCGCGCTGCGCGAGACGCCGCGCGCCTGCCCCTCCTTCTCCTGCTGCGCAAAGAAGCGGGTCTGGGTGACGAAGACACCGGTCACCGAAGCTCCCACGATAGCCGTCAGGAGCAGCGCGATCAGAAGCTCCGTCAGCGAGAAGCCGGGACGCACGCGGCAGCGGGGCTTGATCATGGCGTGTTGAGCGGGTTGGGGCGCGGCTTCTGCACCCTGCTGAATTGAATGGTCCCGGGGAAGGAGCCAGGACGCAGCGGGGTGACGGTCACGGTGAGGTCGGAGCGGCGATACGCGGAGGTCAGGGCGACGCACCGGCGGTAGCCGGCCGGCCCGACGCTCACAGTATCGCAACCCACCATCAAGGGCAGCGAGTCGTAATCGACCGTCGTCAGGTGGTTCACCAGCGCGAGACCCACGGCCTGGCGACCCCCGCTGTTCGACACGTCGAGACTCATCCGGGCTGTGCGGAAGCTGAGCCCGCCCAGCGTCACCAGCACGATCCCGAGGAGCACGATCGCGACGAGCAGCTCGATCAGGGAGAAGCCGCCCGCAGATCCGGTTCCGGAGCTTCGCATGCTCATGGCGTGGTCGTTGGCGTGGTGATCCGGATCTGGCCGGCGCGCGTCATGTGGACCTGGCGGCGCTGCCCGTTCTCACGGATGTTGATCGAGAGCTGCGCATCGGCCAGGCCATTCGGGAAGAGCACCACCTGCGCATCGCCGCCGTCGTGGAACCGCTGCACCCCGAGCTCCGAGCTCGAATTGAACCGCATGTCGGAATGCACCGTACCGGTCCCGAACTCCACGACGCGGATACGGCGCCCGCTGCCGGTGATCATCACGACCATGGGACGGCGAGTGCGGGCGGCGAGGGTCCGGGCCTTCTGCAGCTCGCCGGCGACGACGCCCGCAGTCCGGTCGATCTTGAACGCACCCATGGTCCGGCCGATCGAGGGCAGCACGACGCCGCCGGCCAGTCCCATCAGGACCAGCACGATCACGAGCTCCAGTATGGTGAAGCCGGACCGGCGTGTTTGCATGGCAGCAGATCCTCATCATTCGCACGGGGTGGACTCGCGAGCCCTCATACGAGATCCGTGCCCTCCCGTAAGTGCTTGCGATCGTTGAAGTTTTGCGAAAATGCCGGGGCTGGTGAGGCAACAAAGTACTCGTGCCAATGCAAACAGGTCTGACCGTCGGAGGTCGACCGGAAGGGCGCCTCGAGGGACGGAGCGGCGCAGCGCGGCCGTCACATGGGGATCCACCAGTGTGGCTCGGCGCGGAAAGGGCCGCGCATCCCGCGCCCGTGCGCCACGGCGCGGGCGATGTGGCAGGGCTCGAAACGCACCATGCCGTCGGCCAGGGCGAGACTGCCCCCGACGCGCACGGCGCCGAGCACGGCGCTCCCCCCGGCGACCGACAGCGTGCCGCGGACGATGAGCAGCCCGTGGTGCACGGCGCCGGCCTCGAGTCGTGCGTTGCCGTCGACCAGGAGCACGCCCTGGCCCGCGCCGCCGTCGAGCACGAGATCCCCGGGGGCATGGAGGATCGGGTGATGATCAGCACAGGGATGGGTCGGGTCTCCTGGTGCGCCGAGATTCCCGGGAACGGAAACCAGGCACGCGCCGAGCGCGACCGCGGGCCCTGGCGTGAGGGTCGAGACCTCGAGTGGAGCCGCGATCGTAACCAGATCGACGCCCGCGAGCTGGAAGATCGGCTCGACCAGGGGGACCACTTCGACCGTCCCGGCCAGGACATCCGGATCCAGGTTCGCCGCGGTGCTGCTGTCGGAGAGGGCGAGCGCCGGGATCGAAGCGCGCCCGATGCTGTCGCCACACGCCCCGGTCGCGTCGCCATCGAGCGTGCCCGCGCCGCTCACGCCTGCGGCAACGGCGGCCGCGGCGGGGAGGTCGGCCAGGTAGTCGGCGGGCCCGGCGGTACGCACCAGGAGCATCAGGGAAGCGGTTTCGCCCGACGTCCCGAAGGCCTCACTGCGCAGCACGTAGAACGCTTCGTCGACTCGCCCGAGCGCGACCCGGTGCGAGATGCCGCTGGCCGGCGCCTCGAAAGCGAGAATGCGGGTGCTGTCCAGCGCCAGGGAGTCGGCGCCCGCCCCATCCCAGTCACGCAGCGCCAGAGCGGCGCCGGACTGCGCAGCGAGCTGAAGCTGGAGCGC
>DATHVV010000003.1:0-15406 GCA_035461105.1 Longimicrobiales bacterium
TGCGGCCAAGTGCCTGTATCTGAACCAGACGACGCCCCGCGGATTGGAGGGCAGCCAGCGCGAGCGCCGAAAATAACTTCAACAGGAAGCCGCCCCGTCGCCCGATGCGATGCGTGCGGCGCTAGCTAGCCGCGCGATCCCTTGCCGCGCGGGCCGCGCCCGCGCCGCGCCCGGGCGTGCACGTCGAGCCAGGGGGAGCCGACCAGCGGACGGAGCGCCCGCTCGGCGGCGTCCAGCAGCCGGGTGGTGCCGAGCGCGGCGTGGTCATCCCCGGCCGGCAGCACGCCGGCGCCGTGCTCGGCGACGACCTCGAAGCCGGTGCGCTCCAGCAGGCCGCGCAGCGAGGCGCTCGTGAAGCCGTGCCGGCAGGGGAAGGCGAGCAGGTTGTGGCGCGCGAGCAGCGCGCGCGCGGCGCCACCCAGCGGGCCGTCGAGCCGGCCGCGCAGCGCCAGGTAGAACTCGCCGTTCGGCACGCGCAGCGCGAGCGTTCCGCCGGCACGCAGCCGGGCGCGCGCGGTATGCGCCGCGGCCAGCGGATCGGGCAGCTGGTCGAAGCAGTTCCAGAACGCGATCGCGTCGAAGCGGGCGGTGTCGGGCACGTCCTCGATCGCGCCCACGGCGACGTCGTGCCCGAAGCCGCGCATGAACTCGACCGCGTGCCGATTCACGTCCATGCCGATCGCGCGCCAGCCCGCCTCGGCGGCGGCCTGCAGGTACGCGCCCGCGTAGCTGCCCACCTCGAGCAGCCGCCCCGTGCCGCCGTGCAGCTCCGTCAGCCGCGCCAGCTGCGCGCGCGCCGCGTCCAGCTGCGCCGTCCGCAGCGCCGCGAGCATTGCCGCGCCGGGGCGCTCGTTCTCGTAGATCTCGCGCACGCGCCGCTCCTGCGGGCTGCGGAACAGCAGGCCGCACCCGGTGCAGCGGACCACGCGCAGCGGCGGGTCCTGCGAGAACGCGACGCGGTCGACCAGCTGCTCGATCGCGAGCGGCGCGTGGTCGGAGCCGGTGTGGTGCTCCCAGAGCGCCTCGACCTCCGCCCGCACCGCCTCGCCGTCGGCCACCACGTCGTGCGCGGTGGCCCGGCAGGCCGGGCACGGAGCAAGCTCGTAGGGCGTCGTCATGGGTGCCGGAAATTGCACGCCGCGTGCCGTCGCTGCCGCCGGATTTGCGCGGCGCTCAGAGGAGCGCGAGCAGCAGCTGCACGAGCACGATCTTGAGGATCGTGGCGGTGGGATAGACGGTGGCGTAGCCCACGTTGGGCAGGTCGCTGCCGGCCTGCTCGGTGGCGAAGCCGAGCACGGCGGGCTGGGTCTGGAGTCCGGCGAGCATGCCGGAGAGCAGCGTCATGGGTACGTGCAGCACGCGGTATCCGGCCCAGAGCACGAGCAGCGCGGTGCTGCAGGTGATGAGCGCGCCGCCGGCGAAGAGCAGCGCGCCGGCGGGCTCGAGCAGGGTGCGCATGAAGGGATAGCCGGCCTGGGTGCCGACGCCGGCGAGGAAGAGGACGAGGCCGAGCTGGCGCACGGTCAGGTTCGCGGTGTAGGGCATGGTCCAGACGAAGCGCCCGGTGAAGCCGCGCGCGCCGAGCAGCAGTCCGACCAGGAGCGGGCCGCCCGCGAAGCCGAGGTGCACGGTGATGCCGCCGGGCAGCGGGATGGGCACGAGCCCGGCGAGCAGGCCGAGGAAGAGCCCGAGCGCGAACGTGGTGATGTCGATCTCGGCGAGCGCGCGGTAGGAGTCGCCGAAGAACGCGGACACCTGGTCGAGCCGCTCGCGGCGGGCGACGACGCGGACGCGGTCGCCGAGCTCGAGCACGAGGCTCGCGTGCGGCAGCAGCTCGACGTCGCCACGGATGACGCGGGTGATGACTGCGCCGAAGCGCGCCGGGAGCGCCAGCTCGCGCACGGTGCGGCCGGCGACGGCGCGGCTCGAGACGAAGATGCGGCGGTAGTCGATCTCGGAGCGGTCCAGGTTGAGCGGTCGCTCGCCGCGCCGTCCCAGGAACGCCTCGACGCGGTCCAGCTCCGCGGGCGCTCCGACCAGCGTCACGTGCGCGCCGAAGCCGGCGGTGCTGCCGGAGCCGAACACCTCGACGCCATCGGGCTGCTCGACGCGGGTGAAGACGACGCTCCAGCCCTGCTCCGCGGCGATCTGCGCGAGCGGCCGGCCGGTCCCTTCCGCACGCAGCACCTCGATCGTGCGCGGCTCCAGCTCCTGGTGCACGTTGCCGATCCCGCGCAGGCTCTCCGCCTCCTTCGCGAAGTCGACCCGCCAGATCCGGCGCGCGATCAGCAGCGCGACGATCGGGCCGATGACGCCCACCGGGTACGCGATCGAGTAGCCGACCACGGGCTGCGCGCGCACCGCCTCGATCACGCCGGCCGCGCGCAGCGCCTCGATCGCGGCCGCGAGCGCCGGCGTGCTGGTGAGGCTGCCCGCGAAGAGGCCGGTCGCGAGCGCGCTGTCCAGCTGCAGCAGGCGCGCGGCCAGCGCGGTGACGGCCGCGGCGAAGAGCAGCCCCGCGGCGATCAGCGCATTGTCGCGCAGCCCCTTCCGGCGGAACGCGGCGAAGAACGCCGGGCCGCTCGCGAGCGCGATCGGGTAGATGAAGAGCACGAGCCCGAGCAGGTATACGATCTCGGGCAGGCGCAGGCGCGGATCGAGCGCGCCCACGGCGAGTCCCGCGAACAGCACCATGGCGACGCCCAGCCGCGTGCCGCGCACGCGCACGCGGCCGAGCGGGTAGCCGATGGCCGCGACCAGGAACAGCAGGATGAGCGGGTTGCCCGCGAGCGCGTCGATCATGCCGGCAAGCTATCCGGCGGCGCCGGCGACGCGAAACCCGCGGCCGCCGGGCCGGCCAGGCGCTGCCGGACGACCCCGTGCGCGTGAGCAACGCGGGCGGCACGACTTCACAGCTGCCGCCATCGCGATAGGCGCGCCTTGGCTCAGCTGTGACCAGGCGGCTGGTTCATTGCGTTCGAAGGCGAAAAGACGGGATTGGTGCGGCGGTTCGAGTTGCGTAGAGGCCCCAACGGTGAAGTACCGCATGTCCGCTGCCGGATCGGCGAGCAGATTTCCCCCTGGGTCCCGACGTCGTCGCCTGGCTACGCGCCATCATGGTACGGTCCGGCTATGACCCAGAAGCCACCCGTCCCGAGCGGTCGGCCACTGGGGCCCTGGGTTCCTGACGGTCCGCACACACATCGAACTGACGGCGACGAGGTTCTGGCGCTCTGGTCAACTACAGCGCACCCGCTTGCCATTGCGGGCACATTGGCTGCTGCGGTCGACAGAGAGCACCCCCTGTTCGCGATCTATCAGGCGCATGCTGCCGACCCCGTTGTTGTGCTCACGCTTAGCTCGGCCCCGGACAATGTGAGCGTGCTCGATGCCTCGATTGACGCGACTGCCGCCGCCACCGCCTCCGACGCGGCATCCTGGGCGCGACATCTGCTGACTCGCGCGGCAACGTTAATCACCCCTGCGATTGAAGGTCGTTGGCGCGGCGGGCTGAACAGGGATTTTGACTGGACCGAGGGGTCCGAGTAGCAGGGGACGCAAGTCTACGTCTCTACGATCGCCCGCACTGCCACCCTGCCCCCGTACTTGAGATGCGGACATGTGCGCGCGATGCTCAGTGCCTCTGACTCGCTCCCCGCCCGAATGACGAACAGACCCGTGAGCGTGCCGGCGTCTGCGACTATACCACGGACGACAACCTCTATCGAATCCGCGTGGCGCTCGAGCACCTTCTCCGACATCGCGAGTTGGTCGCCGGCCTCGAGCTGACCGCGCTCGCCCAGCGCCGCCGCCCAGGCCGAGTACTCGGCCACCAGCTCCGCTTCCGGCCGCGACGTGTCGAATTCCGCGTCCTCATACAGGAAGAGCACATAGCGCATGGCGCCCTCCGTGGCCGGTGTGATGTCACGCTGCGCGTAGCCGGCGACGTAGCCCGCGAGAAACAGCGCTGCGGCCGCGGCCGTCGCGCCAGCCCAACGCCACGCAGGCGAACTGTGCCGGCGCAGCAGTCCACGCGCGACAAGTGTGCGGCGTACGCGTCCCTCCAGCGCCGCCGGCGGATCGACTTCGCGCCGCAGTGCGCGCAACGGATCGTTAGTGTCGGGATGCTCCATTTCTCTAGGCTCCTTCCCGCGCGCCAAGCGTGGTGCGGATCGCCCGGCGCGCGCGCGCAAGTTGACTCTTGGATGTGCCCGTTTCGATGTCGAGCAACGCACCGATCTCTTCGTGCGTGTACCCGTGCACATCATGCAGGACGAGCACCTCCCGGTATCCAGCGGCCAGTCCGGCGATGGCCTGCTCGAGGAGGAGACGGTCGAACGTTCCCTCGAGCCTCCGATCATCCGCGCTCAAGCCGGCGTCATCAATCGGGAGCTCGTTCCCGCGGCTCTGCTGCCGCGCCACCTCACGCCACCGCCGCACGACAAAGCCGCACAACCATGTGGCCAGTGCGGAGCGCCACTCGAACTCGGCAAGTCGCTCGGCCGCGCGCACCCACGCATCGTGCACGACGTCCTCCGCGTCCGCATCCCGGCCGTTAGTGAGCCGAAGCGCGAGGCCGTAGAGTGCGGGAGTGTGTCGTGTGTACAGGGCCGCGAACGCGCGCTCGTCGCCGCGCTCGATGACCGCTGCGACGAGCGTGCGATCGTCGGTGTCCGTCATCACTCGGGCGGCGCGTGCTGCTTCGGCTGAACGAAGGTCGGAACGACGACCACGAGACTCGCGGTCGGCTTTCCCGCGTCCGACAGCATCACCTCTGGTCCGGACACTCCAGTGCTGGTCCAATATGGATAGTAGATCATAACGTGTGGTTTCCACGCGCCAACGCTCCTTCCTTCGTCGCTGACGAGTTGTTGCGCGGCGGACAACATGTACGAAACCACTGGCCGTGTCGGTACGCGAAAGCGCCCCGTGAGGAGCCCGGCGGCGATCTCACGGTCGGCCTCGTCGCGGGTCCGGCCCTGGTGCAGCAGCTCCACCCGCCGCATGGCCATCGGAAGCACTGACGCGGCACCCTCGGCGTCGAAGCAATGCGGCTCGATCGAGTGGAGCCAGTCGCGCGAGACGTAGCAGGCGGCGCCATTCGTCCCCGCGACTGCGATCTCGTAGCCGGTGTCTGTCAGCGCGTAGATGGTGGCCGAGTCGGAAAGCGCGGCCGGCGCGGCACTCCGCGCGAGGGCGATCTCTTCGTTCCTGGGGAGCAGCGTGCGCGGGCCGGACTGGCCGCCGCCGTAGCTCTGGGCGTGTACGGGGGCGGCAGCCGCGAGCGCGGCGGCGAGACACAGGATGGACGAGCGCATGGGTATCCCCTGGAGTGCGGTGTGCCCTGAGTGATCCTGGCGGGACGGAAGGTTGCACGGCCCATGACGCCCATCAGGGTTCGGCGGGCATCGTGCACCTCGCGCGGCGCATCGGAATGCTGAACCCACGCGTCGTGCCGCCGGCTCGCGGCCCTTCCACTCGAGCGACGATCGAGTCAGCGCCCTTTCCATAGCATGCGAGACGCTGGGGGAAATCGTGCTGGAGGTTCTCGAACACCAGGAGCGTGTCGCTCACGATGGTGGAGGTGAACTCGGTCTCGCGCTGCCCAGATGGAATCGCCGTGTAGACCAGCGCGCCGCTGCCGCCGATCATGAGGTTACCGGCCGGCGTCAGGCCGGCAACGGATCGAGCAGGAAATGATCGCCCGGCAGCGGGCCGCAGAGTCGCTGCGGGAGACGAATGTGGGCAGCCAGAGCTCGAGCGGTTAAGGCCTGGCAGACAGGCCGAGCGCGCTTGGAATACGGATCAGGCCGGCTCATCGTCATTCACCGCACCGGGGCACGGGGCATCTGCCCGGCCGGCGGACAACCGGTCGAATCAGACCAAGGTCAACCCTCGACCGATGGTGGTGGTCCGTATTCGGGGCGCCAGTGCAGGAGCCTGTAGTCGGGATCGATCCGGAGATCGACGGGGCGGGCATGCACCGGCAGATCGAACGTCTGTTCGCGCTCGGTGAGACGGACAGTGCGCCGCACTCGATGACCGTTGAGCAACTCGATCTCCACCTCAACGGCGAGATCGTACAGAGATGGCTGTGTCTGCCTGATCCGAAGCTGCGCGACCCTGCCGCGCCCCGTCGCCCACCAGCTGTGATCGAGCACCGGCGCTCCGGTCCGGTCGAGCCACTGTGCCATGAACTGTGGCAGGTCAGGGTCGGCGGGTACGGCGTGCGCGAAGGCAGCCCGCACGTCATCGAGTGCCATTGCACGACCGGCGAAATCGCGCTGGAGTGCGCGCAGGACTCCGAAGAACAGGTCGCCGCCGACGCGGTGGCGCAGCATGTGGTAGAACCAGTGGCCCTTCGAATCGGCAAGGTCGTGGTCCCACTGACCGTTCGAGAGCTCGGCCAGCGGCTTGTCGCCGCCACGTCGGATGATCTCAAAGTATCCGTGTGCCGACTGGAACTGGTTGTAGCCGGTGCGCGAGTAGCGAAGGAACTCATTCATTGCGTCGGTGCCTTCGATCGCCTCGATAGCCAGTACCGCGCCATACTGTGCGAGGGATTCCGATACGAGCTGGCTCCCGGCGCCGGTGGTGCTGACGCGATTCCCCCACCACGCGTGTGCGGCCTCGTGTGCGAAGAGCGGCAGATTGCCGCTCGCTCCGAACTGCTGCGTCGTCGCCATGATGAATCCCTGTTCGGATGATGCTCCCCAGGTGACGGCGCTGTCGGGTACCTCGGCGATGGCATAGCCAGCATACGGATATGGTCCCCACACGCGCTCCATGGCGGCGATCGCCTGTTCGAGCACGGCGGCCTGGCGCCGTGCCGCCGCCGTGTCCGCGCGCAGCAGGTATACGCCGAAGTCCCGCCCGCCCGACGACGTGCGAGCGACACGGTACGGGCCGGCCGCGAAGGACCGGTGTACCGGCTCCGTGGCCTCCCACACCTCCACGCTGCTCGAGTCATCGCCGAGCTCTGACGACAGCAGTCTGCCGTTGGTTACGGCGCGCCAGCCCGGTGGCAGATGAAAGCGGGTTCGGCCGGGTGCGGCCCATTGCCTCATCGCATCGCCGGCCCCGAGAGGGATCGGGTACCAGGCTTCTACCCACGAAGCGAGCGCGATGGAGTCGCGCAGGATGAGCTGCGACGAGGGGGCCGACCATATCAGCTTGAACTCGACTTCGATATTGTCGCCCCGCGTCAATGGACGGTCGAGCACGATGCGCGCGCGGTGCAGCGGCGGCTCGGCAACGATCTCCACCTGCGACCCCACGCGCGGTGTCGTCACGTGCTCGAAGCGCAGAGCGGGCATTCGCGTGTTCACGCCGAGCGGCAGCTCAGTCGCGACTCCTGCAATCACCTCGAACACGCCATGACCCTGAATCTCGAGGCGCGCGCTCGATGGCTCGATGGCAACAGTCAGATCCAGCCGCTGGTAGCGCCATTCGGCATCCTGCCCCGATGCGCGCGCCGGGGCGCCGGACCCGACGCCGATCAGAAGCAGGATCAAGCTGCAACGTGCGCACACTCGCCACCACATCATGCCGATGCCTCCCTGGCAGCTCGCTCCCAGCCCATGTTCACGCCAATGGCTTCCAGCTCGTGCATTCGTATGCGGTACCGGATCGGAAGCACGCGGGCGCGCTGTCTGTCGGTCAGCCCGCCCCACACCCGGGGAGACACCAGCAGGACATCACCGCGTCGCACGGTCGGCAGCTTCACCGGCGATGCCAATACGCGCGGCTCGATCCGGTACGACTCCTTCGTGAACACGTTCCTCAGGTCCGCCGCGATGTTTACTGCCTTGGACTCGTCCAACTCGCACACGAGGAGGCGACGCACCTCCTGTGACCGCCGCCTCTGCACCCGAAGTGCAATTGCGTCATCGGGCGAGATGGCAACGAAGCGAACCTCGTCCAGGCGATGCGGCCACCGCTGACGAATGTCGTTGTAATGGAAGTATGTGCCGACCAGCAGCCCGGCCGGCAGATCCGATCCCCCGGCCAGAACGAATGGCCTGGCGTCCACGCGCCACACCTGCATCAGCTCACGGGCGTGGCCCGCAGCCTGTTCACGGCTGCACTCGATCACGTGAACCGGCGGTGGTGACCCTGCCGCTGCTCGCTTCAGCAGCAGCTGTCCGAGCTGGATCTGCGTCAAACCGAACTTTCCGCGCGCGGCGCCCAGCCAGGAGGCGAGAAACGCGTCCAGGTCCAGCGCGGGAGCTCGCGCGCGTTCGCCTGCCGCCACCTCCGTACCCTGCGACCCGCGTATGCGCACCAGCCCCTCCCGCGCCAACTCACCATAGGCTTTGCGTACGGTGTGCAGGTTCACTCCCCACGCAAGCGCCGCCGCACGCACCGCCGGGAGCCGGTCATCGGACGTCAACTCACCGACGGCGATGGCATTACGCAGCGCCTCGGCGATCTGGTGGTAGAGGGGTACGGGGGAGGTCCGGTCGATACGGTCACGCATGATATAATGCTATATAACAAGCGCACGGTTCGCAAGATCGCGATTTGGCAGTCAGAGGAACAGGGAGGAAATCCAAACGCCATTTTCGGCGCCTGGAACCAGGATCGGAACCGTGGACCGGGCGGGTCAAGGCTGTCGCGGGGGTGCCTCACCGGAAGGAGGGAGCCGAGTGCGGGAATCGGGAGAAGGCGGGTGGGTCAGCAGGACTCTGGGCCAGGGCCGAGGCGCGGCGGGCTCACGGGCAGATAAGGCGGACGAGCACACACTGCGACGCATGTGACGATCATCGCATGTGATTCGTAAGGAACCTCGCCAGACGCAGCGCTTCGGGCGTGCTGCAGGAAGTCAGTTCCGATTCTCCAGCCGAGCCGACGAGCGTAGCCGCCGAGACAGGACGATGTTCCCTTTCGTCGTCGGTGCGAGGCCGTGTAATAACTCCCTGATGCGTGCGGGACCGATCAGTTTGCCACGTGCAACGACCGCGTGAATCCGGCGCGTGTTGCGGATGTCAAGAAGCGGATCTGCCTCCAGCAAGACGAGATCTGCCAGCTTGTTCACCTCGACTGTCCCAAGCGAGTCGGCTGCCCCGAGCAGCTCGGCGGAACGCCGCGTCGCCGCAACGAGGACATCTTCGGGAGTGAGGCCGATCCACTCGACCATCCTCTCCAGCTCGTCGTGAAGAGCGAAGCCGGGAAAGAGCCCCGGACCGGAGAGATCCGAGCCGGCGAGCAGTGGAATGCCGGCGTCGTGCATTGCCTTGAGGTCGCGCGACATTCGCTCTATGAACCCCCAGTAACCGGCGTAGTAGTTCGTGGCACGCGGCCCAATCTCTTCGATGTCCTTCCGCCACTCGGCGGCGAGGTGTGGAGCGATCAGCCGGCGCCTGGGATCCCGGGTACCCGTGCTATCCGCGGCGAGAAGCCGTAACGAATCGGGATACATCACGTTCGTTTCCCACGCGACCAGTGTTGGTACGATCGCGACGCCGCTCGTGCGGAATGCCGAGAGGATCGCCGTTCGTTTCGGCCCGACGTCAGGCAACGGATAGGGGTAGGATGCGTGCTCGAAGCTGACGACTCCGAGACTGGCGCCTTCTACCGGATCCATCGAGAACGGCGCGTGTCCGGCCACTGCAAGACCACGTGCGGATGCGGCTTCCACGATGGCCCGGTACGTCTCACCGCTCGCGTATTCCCGGATCTTGATGAAGTCCACACCAAGCGCGGCCAACGAATCGACCACTAGCCGCGCGTGCACGGTGTCTGGCACTGGAATCCGTGTTTCCCAGTACCGTTCGCTCGTGGCCTTGCCGGCAATACGCTCCAGCGTCACCGGCGCCTCCAGCATCGGTCCGGCCATGAAGATCCGTGGCCCGATCCGGAGGCCGGCCTCCACGTTGGCGCGCCAGGCACGCAGGTCCGCAAGGACTCCTCCCATGTCACGAACGGAGCTGACGCCGTTCGCGATCAGCACAGGCAGAGCGTCGGCGGTTGCTGTCGAAAGATGTACGTGAAGATCCCAGAGTCCGGGAATAGCGTAGAGCCCCGAAGCGACCACAATGGAGTCAGTACGCCGAGCCGTGAAGTCTGCCACCGGCAGGACGGCGTCAATGCGATCGCCAGCGATCGCGACCACCATTCCCGAGCGTGCCGCGTCCCCGGTTCCATCAATCAGGGTCACGTCGTAGAGAACCATGCGCCCGCGATCCGGCGGCGTCCCGCAGCCGGCGGCCGGGATGCAAAGCGTCGCGGCCGCCGCAAGCGCCGCGATGCGATTGGTGCTCACAGTCCGGCGCGCGCGCGAATCCGCGTAGTGGCCCACAAAGCGACGCGGCGGACTTCCTGTCGTTCGCGGTCAGCCGTGCGCCAGCTCAAAGCCTCCAGGGCGCGTTCGTCACCGACCTGTCCAAGCGCGCAGATCGCGGCGATCCGTACGGCCGTGGCCGGATCAGATGCGGCGGCCGTCAGCGCGTGATGGTAGTCCTTGGTCGCAGGCGGGCTCGTGAGCGGCGGGGAGACACCGGCCATCCGCGCAATGGCGCGGGCTGCAGCCTGACGCCGACCCGGATCTGAATCCTCCAGCAAAGTCGCTACCCCGCTGGCGAGATCTGCAGGCGTCCAGCCACCAACCAATACATCCTGTGAGAGACAGGCAGCCGGTTGGCGACCAGCGCCGATCTCTGTAGTGCCCCCTCGCGGGGGCAAGGCCGCAACGCCGCCGGGATCGCCCTTATCCTGCCCTCCTCGGGAGGAGTCGCGCCGTGGATCCGCACAACCCTCGCTCAGGTCGCTCGTAGCGTTCAACCCATGCTCTCTGAGCTGCACGAGCACCGGGCTTCGTAGCCAATCGAGTCGCACGCGGTGCTGCCCTGGACGCGAATAACCGGCGAAGAGAAAGAACCCGGCGGGGTCAGCGCCGGCGAGCTGAGGGAGGTCAAGGACAATACAGGTTCCGGGCACGATGTCGATGGTGCGAAGCACCCGGACCTGAGCGACCGGCGGCCGGCCCGGCGTTCGGGACGCAAACCAGACCGCGGCATCGGTTCCCATCAGTGTCCGCGCCGCCTCGCCAGACAGAGCCGCAACAACCTCCACCGTGATGGGGCGCCCCTCGTTTACATCGACGGCGGCGATGATCCGCACACGCGGAGCTCCGGATTGGAGAGGAGCGTCGACGACCGTCGATACCATCGCCTGGTCACCGGTGGGTTGTGGCTGGCTGCCGCGCGCTTCCGACGCCTCGCCGAACGCAACGCGCCCGGACGCACAGGCACCGCCGACAAGCAGGAGGAGGACCACGGCTGCGCCCGCTCTCGCCAACCGCTCTCGCGAGTCCGGTGGCGGATTGAGCAATCTCGTCACCCGCCACGACAGACTCGAGGTATGGCCGAGATGCACTGCCACGCCCAAGGCGGGTTGTCGACCTTCGGCAGCTACCTCGACAAGAACCCGCGCGTACGCCGTCGCGGTAATGCCCGTGCGAACGACTCGCTCGTCACAGCGGGCGTCAGCCTCGCGGTCGAGCACCCGCGACAGCATCCAGACGAGCGGGTTACACCAATACAAGGCGCAGGCGAGCCGAGTGCAGAGAAGCAACCGGTCATCCCGGTCATTGATGTGGGCGAGTTCGTGGAGCACCACGGCTCGCAGGCGGTCGGGCGGCCATTCGGCGGCTTCGCGTGGCAAAAGAATGGTGCTTCCAGTGAGGCCAAAGCAGATCGGTACGCGGTATGGCCCTCCCAGGAGCACGCGGACGTCGCGCCGCACCCCGCAGAAACCGTCCGGGACCGAAACCGTTCCGGTGACGTCCACCGCCCGGCGAGCATGCCGGTGCAGACCGATCAGGCCGATCAAGAGATGCAGCACGATTCCGGCGACGCCGATCGCCCAGATCCCGATCACGGACGCGATGACGACCGTTCCGCTCCGCACGCCGGCGGACACACCCGCTCCGAGCTGGCGGCTGACGTCGGCACCACCCAGTCCAGAAAACGACTCATCACCACCCGCGTATGACTCCTCCGGCCCAGCAGCTGCCGGCGAATCCGCCACGTCGGCGATGCCCGGCACGACCAGGGTCCACCGCCCCGGGGTCACGATCGACGCCACTCCGAACAGCAGCACGGCCGCCACCGCACCACGCCGGACTCTGACCCGCGCCGCGAGGGACCCGCGCGCCACGAGCGCCACCAGGATGAACGATACGGCGAGGATCAGCGTGCCCCCCGCATGCAGTCGGACGAACCATCCTCCGGCATGGGCTACCGATACGAGGATCTCCGCCGGACTCATTCGCCACGCTCCTGATTCTCCGACTCGGCAATGAGGCGTCGTAGCTTGTCGATTTCCAAGTCGTCGGGTCCGTCGCTCTCAAGATTGAGCAACGCCACGGCGGCGGACCTGGCCGATCCATCGAAGAAAACTCGGACGACGTTCTCAAGAGCGTTCCGGCGAGCGGTACTCTTGTCGATCGCCGCGCGATATACGTATCGAGGGCCGTCACTCCGGTGCTTCAGAAACCCTTTCTCCTCGAGCAGCCGCATTGTCGTCCGCACCGCATCGTAGCCGGGTGGCTTCCGGATCTCGTTGCGCACTTCGGCCGCAGTCGCTTCCCCCAGGCGGTAGACCGCCTCCAGAATCTGTCGTTCGCGCGGACTCAGCTTGTCGAACTGCTTCAACTGCGGCTCCCGGTTATGGTAGAATTTTACCATGGTAGGATATTACCATGCCCGGTAGCGTGTCAAGTCTCGTTCTGCACAACGGGCTCAGGACAGGAAGAAACTCGCCAGGCGCAACGTGGGGAACGACTCCGCGACGCCGGGGACACGGGCGGCGGTCGGCAGCGCCGCCTTCGGCAGTGCCGGCCTCAGGAGGCAGGTCGTGGCCTGCGGGTCTGGCCGTGTCGCCCGGCGCCTCGCCGTCGTGGCGACCGAGGATGATGACACGTTCGCGCAAACTGTGCGTTCGGGGCGAGGACGCCGTGGTAGCGGTGGCGGTGGACGCGGGACGGCGGTATGAGGCGGGCGAAGCGCGGCGAGGAACCGTAGCGCAGCGACGGTGACGCGGTGCGTGCCCCGGGCTTACATTCGTCGCCATGAAGCCTTCACTCGTGCTGCTCCTGCTGCTGCCCGCTGCGGCCGTCAGCTCGGCATGCTCCGGCTCCGGCTGCGGCGGCGCGGCCCCGCGCGCGCTCACCGCGGCCGACTCGGTGCTGCTCCAGCCGGAGCTGCCGGCGCTCCGCGAGACGCCGCCCGACACGTTCTACGTGGCGCTCGACACGAACGAGGGACCGATCACGATCGAGGTGATCCGCGCGTGGGCGCCGCTCGGCGCGTTCCGCTTCTACAACCTGGTGCGCCACGGCTTCTACGACGGCTCCCGCTTCTTCCGCGTGCTGCCCGGCTTCATCGCGCAGTTCGGCGCGAACGGCCACCCGGCGATCGACGCCGCCTGGGCCGATCAGCCGCTGCCGGACGACCCGGTGCGCGTGAGCAATGCGGGCGGCACGATCAGCTTCGCGATGGCGGGTCCCGCCACACGCGTTTCCCAGGTGTTCATCAACTACCGGGACAATCCCGGCCTCGACCAGCATGGTTTCGCCCCATTCGGCCGCGTCATCGCGGGCATGGACGCGCTGCTCAAGCTGGAGTCGGGGTACGGCGAGCCGCAGCCGGTCGGCCGCGGTCCGAGCTGGCAGTGCATCCAGGAGCGCGGCAACGGCTACCTGGAGGAGCACTACCCGCAGCTCGACTACGTACGCAGCGCCCGGCTCGTCGCACGCCCCTAGCGGTTCGCGGCGGGAAACCGGCGCCCGGCTGCATCGTCATCGCTGCTCCAGCCGAGCCGTGCAACCTTTCCGGTGCAGTCGCGTGTCCAACCGTACAGCAAGCAGCGAGACGCGGCTGAAACCACGGAGCGGGGTGCTCCGTAGGGAAGCACGAGCGGCAGAAGTGGCCGCGAGGCCGAGAGACCGGGGAGGGAGCCATGCTGTCACGGAGAGCAGGACTACTGGACTGGGACCGCCACTCGATTCGCTGGGCGGTGCTCGCCATCGTCTGCGCGCTCCTCGTGGGCGCGATGGCCCAGCGTTCGGTTGCGCGCGACATGCAGGCGGCGGACGCCGCCGCCCGGGTCGAGGCGCCGGCATGAGAGTAAGGGTGATGCCGCTCGATTGAGCGCCCGGCCGCGTGTGGCCGGGCGCTTCGCTTTTCTGCCTTCCAGCCGTTCCCCCGCTCCCGTATCCGACGTCATCCATCTGCGCGCGCGCGCAACACGACCACCACATCCATGACGTTCGTCCCGGTCGCGCCGGTCAGCAACTGAGCTCCGGCCGCCGCGAGCGCGGTATGGCTGTCGTTGTCGGCGAGTGCCGCCTGCGGGTCGATGCCGGCGGCCGCGATGCGCGCCGCCGTGGCGCCGTCCACGATGCCGCCGGCGGCCGGCGAGCTGCCGTCCACGCCATCGGTCCCGGCGGCGCCCACCACCAGGTTGCTGGTGCCGGCCAGGTCGATGGCGGCCGCGAGCGCGAGCTCCTGGTTGCGGCCGCCGCGCCCGCGCCCGCGCACCCGCACCGTGGTCTCGCCGCCGAACAGCAGGGCGGCGCCCGGTGCCGCGCCGCGCGCCGCCGCCGCGACCGCGCGGCCGCAGTCCGCAGCCTCCCCTTCGAGCGGAAAGCTGCCCGAAGCGACGTCGTAGCCGAGCGATCGGGCCGCGGCGGCGGCCGCGTCGAGCGCGACCGGGTTCGAGGCCACGACCTGGTAGCGCACGGCGGCGGCCTGCGGCTCGCCCGGATCCGCGCCGGCCAGCGCGCGCGACGGCGGTTCGCCCGCGTCCCCGCCGGCTGGCGCGTGCGCCGCGTCCGGCCGGAGCACCGTGAGCACGGCCGGCGGCAGCGCGGCGCCCAGCCGCTCGACCTCCTCGACCAGCCCGGCCGGGGCATCGGCGCCGGGCGTGAACGGGCCCGACGCGATCATGGCGGGATCGTCGCCGGGCACATCGGAGACGGCCAGGCACAGCACGCGGGCGGGCGCGGCCAGGGTGACCAGCCGGCCGCCCTTCACCAGGTCGATGCGCCGGCGCACGCGGTTCAGCAGCGTGATGTCCGCACCGGCGCTCTGCAGCGCGCGCGTGGTGCGCGCCAGGTCGTCGAGCGTGAGCGGGGGCACGGGCTCGGCGAGCAGGGCCGAGCCGCCGCCGGAGAGGAGCGCGAGCACCAGGTCTCCGGCGCCCGCGCCCGCGAGCAGCGCGCGCGCGGCCTGCGCGGCGGCCACGCTGTGCGCATCGGGCAGCGGGTGGGCGGCGGTGAGGAAGCGAACGCCGGGCGGCAGCGCCGGCGCAGGCGTGCCGTGCGGCGCGACCACGAGGCCGGCGTCGATGCGCGCGCCCGGCGCGCTCGCGGCCGCCTCCGCGATGGCCGCCTCCGCCATGG
>DATHVV010000004.1:0-5050 GCA_035461105.1 Longimicrobiales bacterium
AGGGGCGTGCCGTCGTTCGGGTAGGTGTTGTCGTCCTCATCGCTCTCCGGAATCTCGTTCCCCGGATCGACATCGGCGAGCACGGACAGGCCGGGACGGATCTGTGCCGCGGGGAGGACCAGGTTCCAGGAGTTGAGCAGCACGGATGGATCGATGAGCACCGGCGTGGACGACGTCGGCGCGGTGATGGTGCGGGTGTCCACGAGGATGTCGTCGTGGTAGAGCCGCACGCGCACGGCCGGGGCGTCGCTGTTGCTCAGCTGGGTGCTCAGCGTGAACACGCGGAGCAGGCCGCGCCGATCCGCGATGAGCGGCAGCGCCCCATCGGTGGTCTGCGTCGCCTGCGTGATGTGCAGCCCGCCGACGCGCAGGTTGCGGGTGCCGTCCGCGACCTCATAGGTCACGGCCGCGTTGTGGACCTGGGAGGCGGTCACCGTCACCGGCTGGCTCGCCACGGTCGGCCAGTAGAGCGCCCCGTTGTGCAGGATCGGAACGGCCGCCAGCTGGTAGTCGCCCGGCAGCAGGTTGCCGAGCACGCGGGCGCCCGTGACGGTGGTTCGGTACGCCTCCGGGCCGGTCACGGTGATGTCGGCCAGCGCGCCCGCGGGCAGGCCCGGGACCGCCAGGTCGAGCGTGCCGCCCGGGATCACCACCGCCCGCAGCGTCACGCCCGAGTACGCGCTATAGGCGTGCAGCAGGATGAACCAGTCGCCGGCTTCCGGCGCGGAAAGCGTGCACGCCTCGGTGGTGGCGGGCGCGGTCGAGCTGCAGCCGTAGGTCAGGGGCGTGGGCAGCGCCTCGTGGCGCACGAACACGTCGGCGTCGCCCGACCCGCCCGTGGTCGTGACCACCAGCCGGGCGGCGCCGGCCGGCACGCTGATCTTGTACAGGGTCAGGGCGTCGAGCGGCGCCGCCAGGCCGGTGAGCGGAACGTCGCTCTGCAGGGTGACGATCGTCGCCTCCGCGGCGACCGCGGTGAACTGTTGCGGCACGGCGGGCAGCGCGCTCACCACCGCGGTGAGCGTCTGTGGACCCGCGGTCGTCCCCAGCGTCCAGATCGTCGGCGCGACGCCGGCCGCACTCGTCACCGCGGTCGCCGGGATCGCCGTGCCGGAGCCGGCCGCCGGCGTGAACGTCACCGCGGCCCCGGGCACGGGATTCGACCAGGCGTCCGTTACCAGTACCGCGATCGGCTGGGCGAGCGGCAGCCCCGCGGTCCCGGTCTGGCCGTCGCCCAGCAGCTGCACGCCGGCCGGCGTGCCCGCTGTCGCGGTGGCAGTGAACGTGGCCGGCGCCACGCCCGTCACGGTCGCGGTGAGCGTCTGCGCACCGGCCGACGTGCCGAGACGCCACCCGACCTCGGCCCGGCCGTCGCTGCCCGACCGCGTGCTCGGGCTCGCCACCGTGCCGCCGCCGCTGACTACCGCCCAGTCGACCCGGATGTCGGGCAGCGCCCGCCCGTCCGCGTCCCGCACTTCGACGACGACCGGGAACGGCAGTGTCTCGTTCACGGGCGCGCTCTGCGCGCTACCCGAGATCACGACCACGCGCGCCGGCGTCCGGCGCGGACCCGTCGAGTCGCCGCAGGACCACAGGAGCGCGAGCGCCAGGGGCGCCGCGACGAGCCGGGACAGGAGGTTGCGCTGCTTCACGTGACGAACGGGTTCGGAAGGGTGGCCTGACCGACGTCGGCTGGCGGCCGCAGCTCAACGCTCGCGACTCGGGGGCGGCCGGGCAAGTCCGGCGGGCGCGGGCAGTGGCGCACCCGCAGCCGGGACGCTGGCGCCGGGAGGCGGCCAGCGTCCCGGCGCCGGCTAGTGCGCAGCCAGGAACCGCTTCGCGTCGGCGACCTGCGGCCGCCCGGCGTCCGCCTTCGACATCACGTCGAGCAGCGCGGCGTAATGGGCCCGGGCCGCGTCCGCCTGACCCGCCGCCTCGGCGGACCGCGCCGCCCCATACAGCGCGCGGGCGCGCCGCGGTTCCCGCTTCAGCGTCTGCTCGTAGGCGGCCAGGGCTTCGGCGGGGCGCTCGAGGGCGAGCAGCAGGTCTCCCTCGAGCTCGCGAGCCGGCAGGAGCGGGCCCGGCGTCACCGGGTGCTTCTCCACGGTCTCCTCCAGGTCCGCGGCCGCGCGCGCGAGCCGCGTCGCCTCGGCCGCATCCCCGCGCCCCTGCGCGATCCAGGCCTCGGCGGCGGTCCGCTGCGCCTGGACGACCGTGGTCCAGTAGCTGTCGCTCTGGTTCCGCAGCTCGTCCTCGACCGCGCGCAGCGCCGCAACCTCCGCTTCGGCCGCATCCAGCGCACCGCTCCGGGCCGCACCGATGGCGCGCGCGAAGCGTGTCACCGCACGCGCGAACGGCGGTGCGTCGTCCGGCACGGCGAGCGCCGCGGCGGCCGCCCAGTCCTCGCGCTCGAGCGCGTGGCGCGCGGGCATGGCCGCGAAGTTGTACCCGATGATGCCGCCGTAGAAGCGGTCGGCATGGCTCACCGCGCGATCGACCACCCGCTTCGCCTCCGCGTCACGGCCCTGCTGCAGGAACGCGTAGACCATGTAATCCAGTGGGTGCACGGCGGCGTTCGAATCAGGCTCGGCGCGCGCCGACCGCGCGTTCGCCTCGATCGACTCGTCCCAGTAGCCGAGCCGCGTGAAGATGTGCGACGGCATGTGCAGGGCGTGCGGCGCGGATGGCGCGATCTCCGCGTACGCGAACGCCGCCTTGCTGCCGCGCTCCGCCAGCGCGGGCGCGTCGTAGGCGTGGATGAGGTAGTGCGCGAGACCGGGATGCTCCGGGCTCTTCGCGAAGAGCGGCTGCATCAGCTCCGCGCCCGCGAGCTGCTTCGCGAAGGTCAGGTCCGAGGGCGGTGCGTTCGCCACCATGGCACGCGCCAGGAAGATGGTGGCCTCGGGGTCGTCGCCGTGCGCCTGCTGCAGGGCCGCGAGTGCCGCCTCGTGCGCCTTCATGCGCGACGCATGGTCCGCCGCCTCGTTCCCGTAATACGCCGTGACCGCGTCGATGTACATCTGCTCGCGATGCGACGCCTTCGCCGCCAGCGCCCGGGCGCTCTCCGCGGCTGCGCTGCCCTCGCGCAGGTGCTCCTCGCTCGGCGGCTGTCGCGTCATGGGATTGCCCAGCAGGGTCATCGCCAGGCCCCACTGCGCCATCGCGCAGGCCGGGTCGAGCTCGGCGGCGTGCCGGAACGTCGTCGCCGCGGCCTCGAACCAGAAGGAGTGCAGCATGGCCACGCCCCGCTCGAACTCGGCGGCGGCCGGCGCCGCGCAGCTCACCGGGAAGCTCACCTTGCCGAGCGCCTCGGCGTCGCCCTCCGGGTGCACGTGCTCCTGGCCGGCGAGCGGCGCGGCAGCGCCCAGCACCGCCACGGCTCCGGCCAGGGTCAGACGGAAGATGAAACGCTGGCGCGCGGTTGCGCTTCTCATGGATGCCTCCGACAGCACTGGGGGGATGAGATCACGATACGGACGGAAGGAAACCACCGTAGGCGCCCGAGCGGCGCGCTCCGGCGCCGCCGCACGGGTACCCCGCATGTTGGGCCGGGCAGCCGCACCGTGTCAAGCCGCCGCATCAGCGCGGGCGGGTCAGCCCTTCCTGGGCCACCGACGCCACCAGCGCGCCCCGGGCGGAGTAGATCGAACCACGGGAGAAGCCGCGCGCCCCGGCCGCCGCCGGGCTGTCCATGACGTAGAGCAGCCATTCGTCGGCGCGGAACGGCCGGTGGAGCCAGAGCGCGTGGTCGAGCGTGGCTGCCTGGAGCGCCGGATCGTAGACCGAGAGCCCGTGCGGCAGCAGCGCCGCGCCCAGCAGCCCGTAATCGGACGCATAGGCGAGCACGGCCTGGTGGGACAGCGTGTCCGCCGGCATGCTGCCGTTGGCCCGGAACCAGAGCATGCGGTGCGGCTCCCGCTTCTCGGGCGCGAACGGATCCACCGGCCGGATCGGCCGGAAGTCGATCGGCCGGTCCTGCGTGAGCACCGGACGCAGCGCCGCGGGGATCGCGTCGGCGCGCGCGCGCACCAGCTCCAGGTCCGATGGCAGCGTCTCCGGCGGCGGCGCTTCCGGCATCGCGAACTGGTGGCTCGGTCCTTCCTCCACGACCTGGAACGAGGCCGACATGTTGAAGATCGCGCGCCCGTGCTGGATCGCGGTGACGCGCCGCGTCGTGAAGCTCTTCCCGTCGCGCAACCGGTCCACGAAGTAGACGATGGGCGCCGCGATGTCGCCCGGCAGGATGAAGTACCCGTGCAGCGAGTGCGCGATGCGCTCCGGTTCCACCGTCCGCTGCGCCGCGACCAGGGACTGGGCCAGCACCTGCCCGCCGAAGACGCGGCCCGAGCCGATGTCGCGATTGCTGCCCCGGTAGATGTCGTGCTCGATCGGCTCCAGGTCGAGCATCTCGAGCAGGTCCGTCACGGTATAGCTCAAGCCCACCGCCTCCTCTCGCCACCGCTTGGCTGCGACGCAGGTTCGTCCGCGCGCGGCTCATGGCCACTCCGGCCGCTCCCGCACGGCACGTCGCGTACAATATCATGAGACCGCGGGGCGCGCCCGGCGGAGAGGTGGTACCGGACGTGTGCATCGGGGTGGGATGCCCGATCAGTGGTTGGGGCCGGGGCCGCAGACAGGGGCGGCCGGACGCTACTCCAGGCGCCAGTCGAGGATCGACGCGAACGGACCGTCCGCGCCCGCGCGCACGCCCTGCAGGCGCGGGCCGCGGGCGATGATGCGCGGCACGTAGACCGTGTAGATGGTCGGCGCCTCGTCCCGCACGGTCTGCTGCAGCCGCCGGTAGAGCTGGCCACGCTCGTCGGCATCGAACGTGGCGCGCAACGCGTCCACCAGCGAATCGACGGTGCTGCTCTCGTACAGCGAATAGTTCGCGTAGCCATCGGAGTGGAGCTCCGAGAACGGATCGAAGTACTGCACCCTGGTGGGCGCCATGATCAGCGCCATGGCGGGGGGGCGGGTACCGGGATCCGAGATGAGCCCGACGTAGGAGGCGAACTCGAGCAGCTCGACGCGGGCGTCGATGCCGACC
>DATHVV010000005.1:0-21044 GCA_035461105.1 Longimicrobiales bacterium
CCCGTACGGCGCCAGACCCATCACCTTGTACTCGCCGGAGTTGACCTTGAAGCCGGTGTAATACGTGAACGCCGCGTACAGCAGCCCCAGCGAGTCCGGCCAGTGCAGCTCCCGCAGGATCTCGAGGTCGTTGCCCCGGCCGATCCCCAGCGACGTCGTGGCCCATTCCCCCACGCCGTCGATCGTCAGGATCGCGGCTTCCTCGAACGGCGACGGGAAGAACGCGCTCGCCGCATGAGACTCGTGGTGCTCGGAATACAGGATCGGCCCATCGTATCCGAGCGCCTCGCGGAGGTGCGCATCCGTGTACAGCTTGTCCTTGATCCAGAGCGGACCCGCCTTCAGAAACGAGCCGAAGCCGCGCGGCGCCGTGCCCAGGTAGGTCTCCAGGATGCGCTCGAACTTGAGCAGCGGCTTGTCGTAGAAGCCGACGCAGGTCAGGTCCGCCGTCGCAATGCCCGCCTCGCGCAGGCAGTACTCGACGGCCTGCGTGGGAAACCCCGCGTCGCCTTTCCTGCGGCTGAAGCGCTCCTCCTGCGCCGCCGCCACGATCTCGCCGTTGCGGAGCAGACAGGCAGCACTGTCATGATAGAATGCCGAGATCCCGAGGATCCAGGCGTCGGCTTTCAGCGCCATCGCGTTCCGATTCGTTGAGGTACCCGCCCTTGAACGTGCAAGAACCGCGCTCTCCAGCGCCGCCCCAGGCTGCCCCGCGGCTCGCGCCCGCCGTCGGGCCGGGGCGGACGGAGCCGCGTCGCGTGCGCGACAGGCTCGGGGCCGCTATGTTGCGCGGCCGCAACACGGAGCGGCGGCCCGGCCGCGGAACTCGGCACTCCGCCTGTGCTTGCCGCTTCGCCGCGGCCGGATCTATTGTTGCCTTCCGCGCCGGACGGTACTTCGTGGCGATCGCCACCATCCTCAGAGGCGTGACGCACTGACAGCAATGGTCTTAGGGGACGAGTCCGCCGCGGCGACGCCGGCCGCCGAGCGCCCGGTGGTACACATCCGGCCGAGCCGGGGCTGGGCATCGCTCGATCTCGAGTCGGTGTGGGCGTACCGCGAGCTGCTGTACTTCCTGGTCTGGCGCGACATCAAGGTACGCTACAAGCAGACGGCGCTGGGCGCCTCCTGGGCGATCATTCAGCCGTTCTTCACGATGGTCGTCTTCAGCCTGTTCTTCGGCCGCCTGGCCGGGGTGCCGTCGGACGGTGCGCCCTATCCCATCTTCGCGTTCACGGCGCTGGTCCCATGGACGTTCTTCGCGCAGGGCCTGAGCCAGTCGGCGAACAGCCTGGTCGCGAGCCAGGACCTGCTGCGGAAGGTGTACTTTCCGCGGCTGGTGATCCCGGCCGCCGCGGTGCTGGCGGGACTGGTCGATTTCGCGATTTCGTTCACCGTGCTGCTCGGCATGATGGCCTATTACGGGGTGGTGCCCTCCATCCACGTGCTGCTGGTCCCGCTGCTGCTGCTGCTCGCGCTGGTGACGGCGCTCGGAGTGGGTCTCTGGTTCGCCGCGCTCAACGTGCAGTACCGCGACGTGGCGTACGTGGTGCCGTTCGTGGTGCAGTTCTGGCTGTTCGCGACGCCGATCGCCTACCCGAGCAGTCTGCTCCCGGAGCGCTGGCGCATCCTCTACGGGCTCAATCCGATGGCGGGCGTGGTCGAGGGCTTCCGCTGGGCGCTGATCCGCACGGACACGGCGCCCGGCCCGATGCTGGCCGTGTCGGTCGCGGCGGCCGTGGCCATCCTGGTGGGCGGCGCCTTCTACTTCCGCCATGCCGAGCGCAGCTTCGCCGATGTCGTCTAGCCATGGGTAGCACCGCGATCACGGTTGCCGGCCTGGGCAAGCAGTACGTCCTGGGCGAGGCGGCGAACTACTACCCGACGCTCAAGGACGCGCTCACGGCGGCCGGCCGCCGGGCGGCGGCCGCGCTCCGCTCGCCCGTCCGGTCGATGCGCCGCCGGCCGCGCGCGATGTTCTGGGCGCTGCGCGGAGTGTCCTTCGAGGTCACGGAGGGCGAAGTCATCGGCATCATCGGGCGCAACGGCGCGGGCAAGAGCACGCTGCTCAAGATACTCTCGCGCATCACCGAGCCCACCGAGGGTCACGCGACGATCCACGGACGCGTCGGCAGCCTGCTGGAGGTCGGGACGGGGTTCCATCCGGAGCTGTCCGGACGCGAGAACATCTCCCTGAACGGTGCGATCCTGGGGATGCACCGTCACGAGATCGCGGCGAAGTTCGAAGAGATCGTGGCCTTCGCAGAGGTCGAGCGTTTCATCGACATGCCGGTGAAGCGGTACAGCAGCGGCATGTACCTGAGGCTGGCGTTCGCGGTGGCGGCACACCTGGAGCCCGAGATCCTGATCGTGGACGAGGTGCTGGCCGTGGGTGATGCGTCGTTCCAGAAGAAGTGTCTCGGTAAGATGAGCGAGGTGGCGCAGCAGGGGCGTACCGTGCTCTTCGTCAGCCACAACATGGATGCCGTGCAGCGGCTCTGCACGCGCGCCGTGCTCCTCGAGCAGGGCGCCGTAGTGCAGGACGGCGTCGTCCCGCAGGTGGTGGCGCGATACCTGGCGGCCCGCACCGAGGGCAGCTCGCCCGGACAGTGGACCCAGCTGGCGGCCGCCGATCGCACGGGCACGGGCGAGGCCCGCTTTACGGCCGTGCGCTACTCCAGCGGCGACGAGACGATCGGCGGATTCCCGTACCCGGGCGGCCCGCTGACGGTCGCCATGGAGGTACAGGCAGTCGACGCGCGCACGGTCGAATCACTGGCGGTGGTCATCTGGTCGTCGGGCGGCGTGAAGCTGGTGAATGCCGACACCATCTCGACCGGACACCGGCTCCAGCTGCTGCCCGGCAGCAATCGCATCGAGCTGCGGATCGAAGCGCTCCACCTCAATCCCGGCGCCTACCGGATGGGCCTGTGGCTCGCCAGCCTGGACGGGGAATACGACTACATCGAGTCGGCGTTGAGCTTCGACGTCGCGCCCTCGGGACTGGCCGACCTCGGGGTCACGCCCCGGAAGGACGGGCTGGTGCCCTGCCGCTTCGAGGTCACCGGCGACGCGCGAACCGCCGGCTGAGTCGGCGTCGCGCACCCTGCCGCCGCATGCTCAGCGTTCGACGCGCCTCTGCGGCACGGCGATCGGACGCCAGAGGTGGTCATCGGGCCGGCGCGGGCAGGGCGGCCAGAACTGGAGCCCGAGTGCCGCCTCCGCCTCCACTTCCGGCGACGCGGACGGCTCCCCGAACAGGATGTGCGTCAGGTAGCCCTGCAGGCCCGCAAGCGCGGCCGTGTTGTAGAAGATGAAGTGCAGGGGTATCGACGCGATCGCCTGGCGCGCCCCGCGGACCTGCCAGAGGAATCCATAGAAGCGCAGGTTGAGCAGTATCACGGTGAGCACCATGGCCGCCGCGGCGCCCAGCAGCAGCCACGAGCCGGTGATCGCGGCGGCGACCGCGGAAACGGTGGCGAGCAGGGCGATCGCGGTACAGAAGCGCTCCTTGTATCGCAGGTTGAGCGCGTGGAACTCGACCAGCGTTCCTTCCTGTAGCAGCGCGCGCATCCACGGTACGCCGCGGCGGTTGTAATCGGTGTGGAGCACGTGGCCCAGGGTCCAGTGCTTCAGGTGGGTACACTGGATCTCGGGGCGCAGCACGATACGATGACCGGCCCGCCGCAGCCGCCGGCCCATGTCGATGTCCTCGATCTCCGGGCGGCTGTAGTGCCATTCGTCGAACAGCTGGACGTCGACCAGGGCCTCCCGCCGTATCGCGCCACAGCCGGCCCAGAACGTCTCCGCCTCGCCGGGATTCGACTGGTGCACGTAGTGGTGCAGCAGGTTCCTGAACTGCGACACGATGCCCGGCGCCGGCGGGTCGGCATCGTAGGAGCCGAATACCGCGCTCACCCAGGGCATCTTCCGGAAGAAGCTGGTGAAGCAGCTGAGCACGTCCGGGTGCACGCGCACGTCGGCATCACAGAACATCAGGATCGGCGCGCGGCTCACCTCGAAGCCGCGATTGCGCGCATACGCCGGACCCTTGGCCTTGCCGGGAAGACGAACCACCACGTCGGCGTGCTCGGCGGCGATCGGCACGGAGCCGTCCGTGCTCGCATCGTCCACCACGATGAGCTCCCACTCGGAACGCGGCAGGTCGCTGGCGGCGAGCGCGGCCAGGCACTCAGGCAGCACGCTCTCGCCGTTGTGAACCGCGATGATAATCGAGAGCAGCGGGGCGCCGGGCGAGCGCTCGGAGCGCCCGCTGCCGTCGCCGTTGTCAGTTGAGTCAGTCATGACTGGCCACCCGCCGGGTTGAGCGCGGGCGACCCGACATCGCCATCGGTCGCACGCATCTCCTCGTGGTACTCGAAGTCGGTGTTGACACTCCAGAGGTCGTGGTCGGCACCCTGCATGTTCCACACGGCCATCATGGCCGTGAGCATCGAGTGGTCCTGGTTGTTGTACTTGTGCATGCCGTTGCGCCCGACCAGCTGCAGGTTCGGGATCGCGTCCACGTAGCGGCGCACGGACGCCAGATGGGCCCCGTAGGCCGCGTCGTAAACCGGATAGGCCTTGGGCATGCGCACGACCGTGGCATCCTCGATGAGCGCCGGGTCCGCCAGGCCGAGCTGGCCGATCTCACGGGTGGCGAGCGCGATCAGATCCGCGTCGCGGCTCGTCCACAGCCCGTCACCCTCGAAGCAGAAGTACTCCAGGCCGAGGCAGGTGCGCCCGGGGACCGGCACCATGGCCGGGCTCCAGTTGTTGAAGTTCTGGATGCGGCCGACGCGTACGTCCGGGGAATGCACGTAAATCCAGTTGTCGGGGAACGGGTTCTCCTGCTTGAAGATCAGCGCGACCACCAGGAAGTCCCGGTAGTTCAGGCCGGCACCGGCCGCGCGCACGTCCGGGGGTGGCAGGGGTCGCAGCGCCGCGACCAGCTCGCGGATCGGCATGGTGGAGATGACATGGTCGGCCGCGAAGCGACGGGGTCCCTCCGGCCCCTCCGCGGTGACCGCGACGACGCGGCCCGCCTCCACGTGCACTTCACGCACCCGGTGGCGCATCAGCACCTCGCCACCCATCTCGAGCAGGCGGTCACGGCAGAGCTCCCACATCTGCCCCGGACCGAGCCGCGGGTAGCGGAACTCGTCGATGAGCGTTCGGATGCCGTTGGAGCGGTTCGTCAGCGGCAGCGCCGAGAGGATGGCCTTGCCGAGCGACAGGTTCTGGATCCGCTGCGCCGCCCACTCGGCGGTGATCTCCGTGCACGGAATGCCCCAGACCTTCTCCGTGTACGCCTTGAAGAAGGTCTCGTAGAGGCGGCGGCCGAAGCGGTTCGAGACCCACTGCTCGAGATTGGTTTCCTCGCGCGAGGGGAACAGCCTGCTGCGGGCGTAGCTGGTGATGACCTGGACGCTCTTCCAGATGCCGAGACCCGCCAGCGCATTGAGGGCCTTGAGCGGATAGTTGAAGAACTTGCCGTTGTAATAGATGCGCGACAGGCGCGGTACCGTGATGAACTCCGAGCCGAGGATCTCATCCCAGAGCGCCTCGACCGGCTGGAACTTCGTGAAGAAGCGGTGCCCGCCGATGTCGAAGCGATAACCATTGTACTGCACCGTCCGCGAGATCCCGCCCACCACCTGATCCGCCTCCAGCACGGTCACGGGCACGCCCTGCTGGGCCAGCAGGTAGGCGGCCGTGAGGCCGCCGGGGCCCGCGCCGATGATGATGACGCGCTCCTGGTCGGTCGGCTCGGCTGTGGACGTATCGATCATTGGCTTCCGCCGTAATATGCGTGAATCACGAGCGCGAGCCGCCCGGCGAAGTCGGCTTCCCCAGGGTCGGTGAGCAGGATGATGTCGCCGGTCGCCGCCGCCACGCCCATCCGGCGGCGCGTGGCGATGTCGGTGCGGGCGGCCGCTTCCAGGTGCCGCAACTGCCGCAATCCGGCAACGTCGGTGAGCGCGGCACCATCGGTGCCAGGCGCGACCACCACAATCTCGACGTCCCCGATACCCTCCACGGCGGCGAGCGCCCGGAGCCAGTCGTCCAGTCCCTGACCGCCCTCCGGCCACGCGGCGACGACCGAGAGCCGCGGGTGGGAATCGATGTTGACTGCAGCGTGCGTGTCGCTCATGGACGCGGCCGTTGCTTCCGACGCTGCTTCGCCGAAGCCCTGTTGTTTGGAAGACCCGGGCGGCTGTGCGGCCGCGACCGCGCCCCCAGCCGATGCGTGGTGGGAGGGCGCCGCAGCGACGTCGGTCAGGAGCCTGCGCAGGGTGGTCGCCGCCATACCTGGCGGAGCTACAATGGCCCGGAAAGCTCGCATCATTTCAGGCGTCGGGCAAGGATCAGGCCGCCCCGGAGGAGACTGGAAATACCGCTGTCCGGCTCGATTTTCCGCCGCACACGAGGGCCTCCGGACGGGCGCAATGCCGGATTCCATCGCAGACTGCTGCGGCGGTGCGCCGGTGCGCAGCACGCGCTCCCGCCGGGCGCGGCGTCAATCGCTCGCCGCCACCCGGTCCCGGAACAGAACTGCGAAGAACCCCAGGATGGCGGCCGCGAAGAGCGCGGGAATCCACCAGAAGCTCTGCCACTGCGCGAGCGTGAGCCGGGTGGCGTCGCCCAGGAAGCGGTTGTAGACGTTGCCGGCCACCTGGGCGCCGATCAGCATGCCGACGCCGTAGGTCACGAAGACGAGCAGTCCCTGGGCCTGGCCGCGCACGGCGGCGGACGACTTCTTGTCCACGTAGATCTGGCCGGTGACGAAGAAGAAGTCGTAGCAGATGCCGTGCAGCAGGATGCCGCCGACGATCATCCAGAAGACGGCGTCGGGGGCGGCCAGGGCGAACAGCACGTAGCGCAGCACCCAGGCAGCCATGCCGACGGTGAGCATCCACTTCACGCCGAGGCGCGCGAAGAAGAAGGGCATCAGCAGCATGAACACCACCTCGGACATCTGTCCGAGCGTCTGCGTGGCGGCGATGTTCGTGACGCCGGCGGCACCGAGGAAGATTTGCGTGAAGTTGTAGTAGGCGGCGAGCGGGATGCAGAGCAGGAGCGAGCTCGCCAGGAAGACGTAGAACGGCCGGCTGCCGAGCTGGCGGAGCGCATCCAGTCCGACGATGCTGCGCGCCGAGACCGGCTGCCCGGTGGCGGTCGGCGGGGTATGCGGCAGCGTGAAGCTGTAGACGCCGAGCAGCAGGCTGGCGATGGCGGCCGAGTAGAGCGGCAGCGCGGTGCGCTCGGGCAGCTCGCCCACGAACCGTCCGAGTACGAAGCTGATGAACAGTCCGGCGACGATCCAGCCGATGGTGCCGAACACGCGGATCAGCGGGAACTGCTTCTCCTGGTCGCTGATGTTGTGGAACGAGAGCGAGTTCGCGAGGCCGAGCGTCGGCATGTAGCACAGGTTGTAGAGCAGCAGCAGCAGGATGAACAGGGCAGGATCCGCCGCGGTCATGGGGACCGCCAGCAGCACCACCCCGCCCAGCAGGTGGAGCACGCCCAGCACCCGCTCGGTCGCGAAGTAGCGATCCGCGACCAGGCCGAGGAAGAACGGGGCGATGATGGCCGCGATCGGGTTCACGGTGTAGGGCCAGTGCGTCAGCGTCTCCATCCCGTGCGCGGTCATGTACACGGCGATGGTGGTGTACCAGGCGCCCCAGATGAAGAACTGCAGGAACATCATCGTACTGAGACGAGCGCTCAGGTAGCGATGCATGCGACCCTCTCCTCGGCGGTGGTGGGCGCGTCGGCGGTGCGGCCGCTCACGGGAGGTCCGGGAACGGCGCTGCTTCGATGGCGACGGCGGTGCTGCTCGTGACCGCGGCATTGGTGGCAAGCGCGATCACGGTGGCGTCGTAGCCCTGCCGGTAGCCGGCGCTCGGCGGGAACGGGCCGTTGACGCTGTTGTCGAGAAATTCCTCGAGCGCGTGGAAGAGCGCGGTCTCGGCATTCGGGTCGTCCTGCGTCGGGTCGATGCCCTGGGCCGCGAGCTTGGTCGCATCGGCGACGAGCGCGACGCCGACCTCGCGGTAGAAGCGGTCCTTGCGGGCGTACACCTCCCAGCCGAGCAGCGGCGCGTCCACCTCCTTGAACATCCAGCCCTTGTTGTCGCGCAGCATCACGGTGCCATCGCTGCCCTGGAATACCGCGTACTCGCCATCGAAGGAGTTGGCGAGCGTCGCATCGTACGTGAGCTGGAGCCGGTCCGGGAACTCGACCAGCGCCTGGATCGTGTCGGCCACTTCCCGGCCATCGCGCCAGTGCATGATCTGACCGGTGCCGCGCACCGATACCGGGCGCGCCTGCAGCATCCAGCAGGCGAGGTCGATCTGATGGATCGCGATCTCGCCGGCGATCCCGGTCGAGAGCGCCGGATCCAGGCGCCAGTTCAGCTCGCGCTCACGCCCTGCGGTCGCGGACGCACGCCGCCAGCTCTGCTTCCGGTGCCACTGCGCGCGCGCCGCCACGCCGCGCCCGATGGCGCCGCTGCGGATGAACTGGAACACGCCGCGGTGCTGCGGCTCGCAGCGGTGCTGGAGTCCGCACTGGAACACCTGGCCGTCGGCCGAGCGGGCGGCCTCGGCGATGGCCCGGGCGTCCGCCACGGTGTGGGCCAGCGGCACCTCACAGTATACGTGCTTGCCGGCCCCCAGCGCCGCAATCGCGATCTCGCGGTGGCTGTGGGTCGGCGTGGCGATGAGCACGGCGGTCACGGCGGGATCGTCGAGCAGGGCCCGGTAGTCCTCGTGCCGCGCCGCTTCCGGGATCGCGCGCTCGGCGCGCTGGAGCATGAGCGGGAAGCGGTCGCTCACGGCCGCGATGCGCGCGCTCTCGAGCCGGCCGAGCGTGGTCGCAAGCTCGCGGCCCCATTCGCCGAAGCCAATGATGCCGCACGCGACCGGCTCCGCGGCGCGGCTGCGGGACCGCCGCGGGGCGGGGCGCGGCGCCGGCCCGATCTCCAAGCCGCCGAGCATCGCGGCCACGGGCACGACCGTGCCGCGCTTCAGAAAATCCCGCCGGTCCAGCGCGTCGCCCGCGCGCGGCTGTCGCTTCGCCATGTCAGCGCTCCTCGTGCATTCGCGGCGCGGTGATGCCACGGCGCCACACCAGGTCCGCGGTGCCCGCGGCAGCGGCCGCGAGCACCACCACATCGAGATCGGGGCGTCGGTCAGCGAGCCACCGGGCCCGCTCGGGGCCGAGGGCCAGCAGGGCCGTCGCCAGCGCGTCGCCATCGGTCGCGGCCGCGCCGGCGACAGCAGCGATGTCGGCCTGCCGCGCGGGGGCCGCGTGAACCGGGTCCATGACGTGGCCGTAGCGCACGTCGCCGACACGGAAGCTCCGGCCGTGCGCCGCGGACACCGAGAGCGCCCGGTCCCGCAGCGTCACCATGCCGATGCACGCGTTGCCCGCGGCCGCGGGGTGCTCGATCGCGACCTTCCAGCCGGCTTCCCCGGGCGGCGCACCGATGCCGTACACGCTGCTGGTGCCGCCGTGCAGCAGCGCCCGCTCGATGCCCAGCTCGCGCAGCGCGAGCACGGCACGATCGATCGCCCAGCCCTTCCCGATGCCGCCCAGGTCGAGCTGCACGCCCGGCCGTGCGAACCGGACCGTGCGTCGGCGCGGATCCAGGTCGACCAGGTGCATGCCGACGCACGCGCGCGCTCGGGCGAGCGCGCGCTCGCCGGGCACGCCGCCGGTACCGCGCGCGAACCCCCAGCAGCGCATCAGCGGCCCGATCGTGACATCGAACGCGCCCTCCGTCTCCTGGTAGAGGCGGAGCGCGTGCGACAGCAGCTCGAAGAGGGCTGGCTCGACGCGCACCGGCTCACGGGCGGCGCGCGCGTTGATGCGGGAGATGTCGCTGCCGGGGAGATGGCAGCTGAGTTGCGCCTCGAGCCGCACGATCGCGGCAAGCGCCTCCTCGCCGGCCGCGCGCAGTCGTGCCGCGCCGACATGGTCGCGCCGCGCGGGACAGAGATCCGGGAGCAGCAGCTCGAAGCGCGTCGCCATCGCACAGCAGGCCAGGAGCACGCCCGGTGCGGGCGCCCGCGCGGGAACGCGGACGCCGCGCACCGTCACGACGCCATTACGCAACCACCGCCTCGCCGCGGTAGTTGAGCGGCTGGAACGTCTTGCCCGACCCGTTGCGGATGCGGCGCTTCGATTCGTCGAAGAACAGCATCTGCCCGAGGCGCTCCGACATCTCCGCCATCGAGATGATGGTCTGCGCACGGATGGCCAGCTCCATGTTGCCGTTCGCGCGGGCCGGGTCGCCGGCGCGGATCGCCTCGAAGAAATTGGCCATGTGCACGTGGACCTCGGCGCCAGGCTGCAGGTCCTGGAGCGTCTCGGGATCGGCCAGGTCGGCGAAGGGCCGCTCCGGGCGCAGCTCGAGCGCGTTGCCGGAGAAGTAGAGCGTCCCCTCGTGGCCGCGGATCACCTGGCCGAGGCCCTGCTCGTTGACTGTACTGCCCAGCACGATCATGCTGAGTCCGCTCGGGAACTCGACCAGCAGCTGCGTGTTGTCCGGCACGGTGCGGTCCGGCGTGATGCGCCGCGTGCCGATGCAGGCGACGCGCGCCGGGTACTCGGGGGCTCCGGTCGCGAGCAGCAGCGGGTGGATGCGGTGCGCGAGCAGGTCGCCGAGGATGCCGGCGCAATAGGGATAGTACTTGCGCCAGCGGAAGTAGTGGTCGGCGCTGAACGGGCGAGCGCGCACCGGCCCGAGCCACGTCTTCCAGTCCAGCGTCTCGGGTGTGAGGTCGGGCTCGATATCGTAGTTCCACTCGCCGTTCGGACTGTTGCGGCAGTACGAGTCCTGCGCGAGCACGAGCGGCCCGATGCGTCCGGCGCGCACCAGCTCGGCGGCCCTGTGCCACTTGCCCTCCGAGCAGTACTGCGAGCCGACCTGCACCACCTTGCCGGCCTCGCGCGCCGCGTCGTAGAGCTGGAATGCCTCGGGCAGGTAACGCGTCACCGGTTTCTCGACGTATACATGCTTGCCGGCTTGCAGGGCCGCGATCGCGATGGGCGCATGCCAGTGGTCGACCGTGCCGATGAACACGGCATCGATGTCCGGTCGGTCGAGCACGCGCCGGTAGTCGTCGCAGCCGTTCGCGCCATCGAGCTGGAGCGCCTCGCGCGCCCGGTCCACGCGCTTCGACCACAGGTCGCAGACCGCCGCGCCCACCGCGTCCTGCTCGGCGCCGTGCTTGACCAGGCCATCCACGTGGCCGTGGAAGCCCTGGCCGCCGACCCCGATCAGGCCGCAGACGATCCGGTCGTTCGCGCCCAGCACCGAAGCCGGGAACGGCGCCTGCCGCTGCCCGTACACCGGTGTCCGGAACAGCGACGCGGCGGTGATGGCACCGGCCGCGGTCAACGCACTCTGTTTCAGAAAGTCCCGGCGTGAGGCGCCCGCCGTGGAACCCGCATGCTGCGCGTCGCGTTCCATAATATCACCCGTGGGGAGTGAATGCCGACGCTCCGCGCGGCGGCACGCGCGCCCGGGCGTTCATCGGCAGTTGCAGATCTGATAGCTTGGGCGGGGTCGCACGACGGCGAAATGGGATCGGGCGTCGCATCCAGCGCGGTCGATCACGGAGCGAACGGCAAGGAGCGCGGATGCTGCGGACGGTGGCAACGAGGGCGGACATGGCGCGGACCGCCTGGACCGCGCTCGCGGCCCTGCTGCTCGCCGCGCCCGCCGCGGGCCAGGCCGCCGGCCGGCACCCGCTGCTGCCCGAAAGCCGGGTCTGGGTGGAGGGCACATCCAACAGGAACGACTGGACGGTGGAGGCGAAGGAGCTCTCGGGATTCGTGGTGCTGCGGGCGGACGGCGGAGCCGTGGAGGTGAGCGAGGGCGGGTTTCGCGTCGCGTCCCGCAGCATGGCGAGCGAGCACGGCGTCATCATGGACCGGCTGATGCGCAACGCGCTGCGCAGCGATGAGCACCCCGATATCGTCTACGAGCTGGTCGGGGCCGAGGCGGCAGGGGCGGACGGCGGACGAACCACGCTCACGACGACGGGGCGGCTGACCCTGGCCGGAGTCACGAAGGAGATCGCGCAGACGGTGACCGCGGAGCGGCTCGGCGACGGCCGCATCCGGTTCACCGGCAGTCATCCCGTCGACATGGTCGAGTACGGGATCACACCGCCGACCGCCATGTTCGGATCACTGCGCACCGCCCGGCGTACCACGGTGCACTTCGAGCTGCTCGTCAAGCCCTGACGGCGGAGCCGCTCGACCGGCCGTGCCCGCAGCGTCCGGACGCTCGCCCATCGAGCCCGCCGCGAAGCCGGCCAGCAGCAGCACCCAGATCCCGGCGTAAAGCGGGACGAACCAGTATCGGCGCTGGAGCATGGCCGGGAACGCGACCGGCTTGCCCGCAAACTTGCCGCGCGGCTTCGATGGGAAGAAGAACGTCTTGTAGGTCTCGAGCGTCGCGACCGTGAAGCCGAGGCCGCCGAGGCCGGCGAGCACGAGGCTGTCCGTGAACGCCGACAGCGCGAGCGCGTAGAGCGCGGCGAGGACCGGGCTGCGGAAGAACTTGCGCCACTCGAACCCCTCGATCGGCGCGTCCTTCCAGGCGCCGCCGAACGCGGAGCACCAGCCGCCAATGCTGCCCACGGCCAGTACGGTCGCGGCCCCCGGATCCGGCCCGATCCATTGCTGCAGCCACAGCACCACGACCAGCAGCACAGCCGCGACCAGCACGTACGCGGCGCCGACCTGGAGCCGCGCGCGCCGGCTCACCGGACGGCCGCGCACCGTGAACTGCATCGGGATGAAGTACTTCGACTGGTCCTCATCGCGCAGGAACGTCTTGTAGAACTCGTTGATCGCGCGCTCCAGCACGTAGGTGACGCCGAACAGCACGAGCAGGCTGCCGATGCCGGCGATATCGAACCCGGCCAGCACCAGCCCGGGCGCGATCGTGCCGCTCAGCACGATGCTCCGGAAATACTTGCGCAGCTCGAAGCCCTCGTGCGCCGCATCCTTGTACATACCCCAGGTCGCGGTGTGGGCGCCGGCCAGCACGCCGACCACGCAGGCGGTCAGGACATCCATGTCACCTCTCCGGGTGATGCGGCGGGGTTCTGTGCGGTGCGCAGCAGCTCGATGTCGCGGCGCGCGTGCGCGAGCGTGAAGCGCGGCGGCCGGCCGGCCGCGAGGGCCGCGAGGAAATCACGGAACATGGCGCGATAGCCGGCCAGGTCGCGGAGTCCGGGGAAAACGGGGAGCCGCCCCTGCTCGCGCACGAACAGCCCGTTCGACTCGAACGTCACGGCGCCTGCGGTTCCCTCCAGCCGGGACAGCTGGACGCCCCCCGGGCGGCCACGCGCCTCCCACGAGTAGGTGAGCACGGCCGTGCCGCCGCCGGCATACTGCGCGGTGCTGACCGTGGTGAGCGCGCTGCCGCATTCGCGCGTGGTGAGCGACAGCAGCTGCGGCCCGAGGTTCGCGAGCAGGCTGATCCAGTGGATGCCGCCCTCGAACAGCGGTCCACCCCCGGCGAGCGAGGCGTCCGCGCGCCAGCCGTCCGGCCGCTGCCATTTCAAGGCGTTCAACCGGATCAGGCGCAGGGCGCCAATGCGGCCGCTGGCGATGATCTCGCGCAGGGTCTCCGCGAGCGGCTTGTAGAAGTAGTTCTCCGCGACCAGCACGCTGCGTCCCGCGGCGGTCGCAGCTGCCGCGGCCGCGTCGCACTGCTCCGTGGTCAGGAACGCGGGCTTCTCGACGATCACGTGCTTGCCGGCGCGCAGCGCGGCGAGGGTGAGCTCGAGGTGGCCGGCCGGGGGGGTGAGCACGAGCGCGACGGCCACGTCCGGATCCGCGAGCGCACTCGCATAGCTGCCGAACCAGCCGGCACCGCGCGTGCGCCGGTTCATGGTCTCGGCTTTCGCGCCATCGCGGCTGGCATAAACGCGTTGCAGCCGCGGCGCGATGCCGCGCAGCGTGCGCGTGTGCAGCGCAGCGGCCTGGCCGCAGCCGAGGAACGCGATCCGTTCAGGCATGGATAGCGCGTGCGATGATCGTGTCCCGCGTCCGGCGCGCGGCCGCCACCTCGGCGCCATCGGGCACGTTGCTTCCGGCCAGGTGGGTGCCGGCGCGGAGCGCGAGCGCGGCGATGGTCAGGCTCGGGTTCACGCCGCCAGCGGTGGGGAACACGCTCGCGTCCGCAATGACCAGGTTGTCGAGACCGCGGAACCGGCCGTACGCGTCGACCGGCGCGGCGCCGGGCCTCGGCCCCATGCGCACCGAGCCGAGCGCGTGCGAGAAGGTGAGCACGGGACGCGTCACCGTGATCAGCGCGCCCGCCTTTCCCAGCACCGCGCGCGCGACGCGCTGCAGTGCGCGGCGCGCGGCGCGGTCGCGCGGTCCGTACCGGTGGTGTACCGTGGCGCCCGGCATGCCGAGCCGCGTGGTCCGCGCGTCGAGCCGGACGCGGTTGCGCAGCTGCGGCGCATCGGCCGCGATCACGATCATGCCGGTCATGTGCTCCAGCAGGTGGCTCCCGAACTTCACGACCGGCGCCGGCCTTCCGTGCAGCAGCAGTCCGGGGGGCGGAGAGTGAACCTGCTGGATCGTGCCCAGGCGTCCCGCCGGGCGGTGCACGCGCGGGTGGCCGAAGTACAGGTCGTTAATGCCGATCTGCTTGTGAAACTCGCGCGCGGGGTCCAGGGGCGACCGGAATATCCCGAGCACGATGCCGTTGCAGTGGCGCATGAGCATGCCACCGACGACGTCGCCCGCCGGGTTCATGCGATCGAGCATCGAGGCCAGCAGCAGGTGCGGTGTGGCCAGCGCGCCCGCGGCCAGGACCACGTGCCGGGCACGATACATCGTCCGGGCGCCGGTGCGCGGGTCGACGGCCTCGATCACCTCCACGCGACGGCGCCGCGCGTGCAGCCGCACCACGGCGGTGTGCGTGGCCAGGCGCATGCCACGCGCGAGCAGGTCCGGGATCAGGGCGCTGGCCACGTCGTTCTTCGCGGAGATCGCGCACGGGTAGCAGTCACAGCTCTGGCACCGTACGCAGGCCTGGCGCGTGCCGGCGCGCTCGAAGTTGATCGCGAGCGGGAGGCGGAACGGCTCGTAGCCGAGCGATCCGGCCGCGGCCGCGATCCGGCTGCTGGTGAGGGAGAGCGGCGGCAGCGCGTGCGGGTAGGGCGCGCTGCGTCGCGGCTCGTACGGATCGGAGCCACCCTCGCCGGCCACGCCCAGGATCCGCTCGGCGGCCGCGTAATACGGCTCCAGCTCGTCGTAGCCGAACGGCCAGAGCGCGCCCACGGCCGCCTCCTCCGCGGTCGGCTCGAAGTCCGCCTCGCGCAGGCGCAGTGAGACGCCGCCGTAGAAGACCGAGGCGCCGCCCACGCAGTGGACGCTGGCCGCCTCGCCACGGCTCTCGCCGCGCACCGCGTACGGCGTCGAGCGGTCGTAGTGTGGCGTGAGCTCCTTCACGCCCTCCGATTTCCAGTTGTGCGGCCCCCGTTGTACCCAGCCGCCCCGCTCCAGCATCGCCACGCGCCAGCCGGCATGCACCAGCGGGTACGCGGCGAGGGCGCCGCCTATGCCGCTACCGATCACGATCGCGTCGAATTCATCCATCGAGCTCAGTTGCATCGCTCCTGCGCCTGGTCTGCGCGCGCTCTGCTGGGGTGTGGCTACAGCACTGGCAGGGTTCTCGCGGGGCGCCGGACGCGGAGCCCGGGCGCCCCGTAAATGAGGGGGAGGACTCCGGGAATACAAGGGGCCGGGGCCGAAACGCGGCGTACGCAGGTTCTGCGTCGACGCTCAGCGGGCCACCGCCTCCAGGAAGGCGATGACGTCCCGCGCGAACCGGTCGGGCTCGTCGAGATACACGAAGTGGCCGCTCTCCGGGTAACTGGTTCGCGCGCTCGACGCTGTCCAGCCGGAGTCGCGTCGTGGAGTCCGGGACTATCCACATGGGCTCGCGCCCGCTGGAACTCTCGTGTCATCTTGCGGGTCGCCACCTCAGGGCCGATCCTGGGAGCGGCCTGCCCCAACCGCCGCATCAACAAGGGAAGCATGCCCCTCGACCGCGGGATCATTGACCAGCAGCTGCAGGCGCTCGGCGACAGCGCGCGCTGGTGGAACGAGCGCGAGCTGCGAGACCTGCCCTCCGTGCTCTACGGCGACGAGCAGATCCTGGCCATCTCGCGCGGCAAGATCGCCCGCCTCCGCTGGCTGCGCCGCTCGTGGCTGATCGTCGTCACGGACCGGCGCCTGCTCTGCATGCGCTCCTCGGGGACCAGCTGGCGACAGCTCGAGGTGCCCGCCGGCCAGATCTATCGCGCCGCAATCCGGGTTGGACCGTTCCACGGCCGCGTGCTCGTCGTCGCCGCCGGGCACAAGTTCCGGCTGCTGGTACCGCGCGACGACGCGTACCGCCTGATGACCGCGCTCTCCGGCCTCGGCACGCACGGCCAGCAGCCGCTTCTCGGCTTCGCCCCCACCCGGCTCGTGCAGCGCGTGATCGGCCACGTCCTCGCCCTGCCGGCCGCCGCGCTCGGACCCGATGCACCCCGGCCGCTGCCGGCGCCGCCCGCCCCCGACACCACCGCGCTCGAACAGCGGGTCCAGATGCTCGAGGCGGAGCTGAACGAGCTCCGTCAGCAGGTGGACTTCCTCGAGCAGCTGCTCCGCGACCGCCACGACCTGCCCGGCTCGGTCCTGCCGCCCGGCCGCGGCTGAGGCCGCCCGGCCGCGGCTGAGGGCGCCCACGCCTTCAGGGAGAGGTCAGCCGCGCTCCCAGAACGGCGGCGGCTCGATACCCAGCGCGCGCAGGTACACGTAGCCCTGGCCGCGGTGGTGGATCTCGTTGTCGATCACGTACAGCAGCAGGTCGTACGCGATTCCCTCGTACTGGCCGAACGCCGTCATCGTCACGCCCAGGCGCTCCGCCGTGGTCCGCTGCCAGTGCGCATCGATCGCCGCCGTGCTCTCGTCCCAGCGCGCGAGGAGCTCGCCCTTCGGGAGCGGATCGCGCGCAAAGCTCGTCGCCCACTCGCCGCTGGCGATGCCGCGCGCCATCGGCTCGGCCATGCTGAGCAGCTCCAGCACGATCTCGCCGAACGGGCGCATGCCCCCGAGCGAGAACGAGGTCAGCTGCTCCTCCGGGAATGCCTCGATCACGCGCCGCGTCAGCCGGCGGTGGCCCTGCCAGTGCGCACGCAGCGCCTCGAGGGGGATGACTCCGTTCGTCGATGCGGTCATGGGGAGGTCTCCGCGGGGAAGGGGGGTCGGGGAGCCGGCGATATACGGTTTATGTTCGGTAATGTCGATGGCGCTCCCACCCGGACGCAAGTTCGGCGTCGCGGAGCGGGGGCGCAGGTTGGGTGCCGCCCGGTGCTCCGCGGGAGTTCACGCATCCCATCTGGCCCTCAGGGCAGCCCCCGACTTACGCTTTGGTCATGAGATCCTGCATCCGATTCCTGCCCGTCATCGCGGCCGCTGCGCTGCTCGGCTGCGCCACGGCGCCGCAATCCGGGGAGTCAACGCTCAGTGTGGTCACGCTCAACATCTGGCACGATCAGCGGGACTGGCCAGCGCGGCTGGAGCTGATCGTCGCGGAGCTGCGCCGGCTCGATCCCGACGTGATCGCGCTGCAGGAGGTGCTGCAGCACGAGAGTCTGCCGAACCAGGCGGAGACGATCGCGCGGCGGCTCGGCTACGAGTACCACTTCAGCTCGGTGGACGGTGCGGCCAGCGTGCGGCGGTATGGCAACGCGATTCTGACGCGCGACCCGGTGCAGGCGCGGAGCTGGCGCGCGCTCGTGCCGCTGAACGATTACCGCACGGTCGCGCACGTACGGGTCGCGGTGGCCGGTCGCGAGATCGACATCTACAACACGCACCTGCATCACACCGAGGCGGGCGGCGAGATCCGTCGCGAGCAGCTGGGCGACCTGCTGGCGTTCATCGATGCCACGCGTGCGGGTGGTCCGGTGCTCGTGCTGGGGGACTTCAACGCGCGTTCGAGCGCGCCGGAACTGGCGCGGCTCGGCGAGCGCTTCGCCGACACGTGGAGCACGGTGCACGGACCGGACGCGGCGGCGGCGCCGACGACGCTCAACCCGGAGCTCGGTCACACCGCGCGTCGCATCGACCACATCTACTTCGAGCGCGGTGCGTTCCAGCCGCTGCACGCGCGCATCATCCTGGCCGAGCCGGACGCCGCGGGCACGTGGGCTTCGGATCACTTCGGCCTGTTCGTGCAGCTGCTTGTCGGGAGTGGCGGTTGACGCGCGCGGCCGGAGGGACGTGATGGCGGGGGAGGAACGCGCGGGGGACGGCTTCGAGGCGCTGCGGTATCGCGAGTATCCGCCGGACGAGATGGAGGCGCGGGCGGCGGCGTTCGCGGCCGAGCTCGCGCGCCGGCGCACGACCCGCCACTTCAGCGACCGGCCCGTGCCGCGCTCCGTCATCGAGCACTGCCTGCGGGCGGCGGGCAGCGCCCCGAGCGGGGCGCACCAGCAGCCGTGGCACTTCGTGGTGGTGAGCGATCCGGAGCGGAAGCGTCGGCTGCGGGCGGCCGCGGAGGCCGCCGAGCGCGAGTTCTACGCGACGGCGCCCGCGGAGTGGCTCGCGGCGCTCGCCCCGCTCGGCACCGATGCGGTGAAGCCGTACCTCGAGGCCGCGCCCTGCCTGATCGCGGTCTTCGTGCAGCGCTACCGGATCGATCCGGACGGCAGCACGCACAAGCACTATTACGCCACCGAGTCGGTCGGCATCGCGACCGGCTTCCTGCTGGCCGCGCTGCACCACGCCGGGCTGAGCGCGCTCACGCACACGCCCAGCCCGATGGGCTTCCTGAACCAGGTGCTGGATCGCCCGCGCAACGAGAAGCCGCTGCTGCTGCTCGTGACCGGCTACCCGGCGCCCGATGCTCGCGTGCCGCGCCTCGCGCGCAAATCGCTCGGCGAGATCGCCACCTTCCTCTGAACGCCACGCCGCGCCCGCGTCGGGGCACGGATCAGGGTGGCGACGCCGCTTCCGAGGCGACGCGCCGGACGAGCCGCTCGCGGGCGGCGGCCGCGTACCGGCGGCACGCGCCGCCGTCCACGAGCGCGGGCGCCGCGCCCCGGTCGCGTTGCTCCAGCCGCTGCCACAGGCTGGATGCGCCCGGGTGCGGCGTCAACAGGATGTCGCAGGGCAGCCGCTCGAGCCGGGCGTGCCCGCGGGCGAAGTCGTCGAGCGCGGCGGGATAGGCGGACGAGCGTGTGTAGAGGAAGTCGTCGGCGGACACCGGCGTCTGGCTGTCGGCGTAGACCAGGTCGAGGCAGCGCTCGCCCTCGCAGGAGCGCCAGGACCAGCTGGTGCCGCCCGGGGTGTGACCTCCCGTGAAGTGGGCCGTCACCGCGAGTGCGCCGACGCGCAGCACGTCGCCATCCGCGATCGTGCGGACCGCGGTGGCGGGCGGGAAGGCGAGCGCGACGCCGTACTGCGGATCATCCGGCCCGGAGGTGCCGCGCTCGAGCACCACCGCGCTGGCGGGGCTGGCCGCTACCGCGGCGCCCGAGGCGCGCTGCAGCGCGGCGATCCCGCCCGCATGGTCGAAGTGGGCGTGCGAGTTCAGGATCAGGCGCACGTCCTCGACGCGGAAGCCGAGCGCGCCGATGCTGCCAGTGATCGGCGCCACCGATTCGGGCAGTCCCGCGTCGATCAGGATGTGACCGTCGGGCGAGGTGATCAGGATCGCCGCCAGGCCGTGCGTGCCGACGTAGTACGTGTTCCCGTGAATCCGGAACGGCTCGCGCGGCGCGTTCCACTCGGCGCAGCTCGGGCACTCGCGCGCTCGCAGCACGGCTGCGGAATCGACCGCCTGCGCGGCGAGGGTACCGGGCAGGAGCACGCTCGCTGCCAGGACGATGGTTCCGACCTGCTGGTTCATGCGATCAATGCGCTGGCTGCGGGCGTCCGCTACCGTTGCTTCTCCGACAGCTGCTTGCGCGCCGCCTCCAGGTTGGTCCGGTAAACCGCGAGCGCCGGATGCGCAATCGCCTCGGCACGGCGCACCGCGATCTCGTACTGCGCGGCCGCGGCGGCCGGGTCGCCCGCGGCCATCAGGCCATCGCCGAGGCTGTCGTAGACGTTGGCCGACGTGGACGGCGACGCCACGCCGGACGTCATCGCGGTCAAGGTACACGCGGCAGCGGCGGGCGCACGCGAGGTGGGAGAGAAGCCTCCGGCCGGGGGGCGAAGCGGCGGGTTCCCGCGGCTGTTCCGCAAATCGCCGCTCAGGTCGCTTCCAGCACCTGCTCGACGGCCGAGGTGAACACGCGCCAGCTCTTCCGCTCCGCGGTGAAGGCCTTCCGGCCCGCCGCGGTGAGATTGTAGAACTTGGCGCGCCGGCCCTCCGGCGAGACGCCCCACTCGGCCGCGATGAGGCCGCGGTCCTCGAGCCGGTAGAGCGCGGGATAGAGCGAGCCCTGGTTCACCTGGAGCACGTCGTCGGACAGGCTGCGCAGACGCTTGCTGATGCCCCAGCCGTGCAGCGGTCCCAGGACGAGGCTCTTGAGGATCAGCAGGTCGAGCGTGCCCTGCAGCAGGTCGGCCCGTTCGCTCACGTGGCGCTCCCTTCAATCGGTGCGGAGGACGGTCATGGGCGATGTCGCGGCGGCACGCCGGGCGGGCGCGAGCATGGCCGCGGCCGCGACCACGGCGAGCAGCAGCGGTACCGCGCAGAACGTGACCGGATCGAGCGGTGAGAGCTCGAACAGCATGCTGTCCAGCAGGCGTGTCGCCGCCAGTGCGCCGGCCAGGCCGAGGGCGAGGCCGGCCAGGACCGGACGGAGACCGTCGCGGACGACGAGCGCGAGCACACCGCCGGGCGAGGCGCCGAGCGCCATGCGCACGCCCAGCTCGGCGGTCCGGCGCTGCACCGTGTAGGATACGGTGCCGTAAATGCCGATCACCGCGAGCAGGAACGCGATCAGCGCGAACGTCGCCAGCAGCAAGGTCCGGAAGCGCGGCAGGGCGAGCGTGCC
>DATHVV010000006.1:0-5324 GCA_035461105.1 Longimicrobiales bacterium
CATGCTCAGCCGAGCGGTACTAATCGCCCGAGTGGCTTGGCCAGTCTCTTTTCGAATGACGAACCGGCCTTACCGGCAGCAACACTCCAGTCGCCTCTACATGTGCGCGCTTCGCTCGCGAAGAGCTTCCCACCCCTGATCTTTTCACCTCGCACGATGCACCATGCCGTGCGGGCTTTTGACAAACTGGTCGGCGGCTATAGCGCGAGGGTCACACCCGTTCCCATCCCGAACACGGTCGTTAAGCCTCGCTGCGCGGATGGTACTGCAGGGGCGACCCTGTGGGAGAGTACGTCGTCGCCGGCCTTTGCCTACCAGCGCCCGCCCTGGCACCCGCCAGCGGCGGGCGCTCGTGTTTCCACGCCCCGCGCCTCCCCGGGCCGCTCGCCGCCTCTCGGGCTCGGCCGTCGGCCCGCGGTTGCGGTCGACCGCCACCCGGCCTCGTCGCAGCGCGCACCGTGCTTGCGCTCACGTCGTGTCGCGCCGACTCTATGCCGGACGCGATCGGCCGTTTCCGGAGGAGACAGCGTGAGCGCAGAGTTGAAGACGCGGGCCGGGAACGTGGCGCTGGTCGGGCGGCCGAACGTCGGCAAGTCGACGCTGTTGAACGCGTTGCTCGGGGAGAAGTTGAGCATCGTGACGCCGCGGGCGCAGACCACGCGCGACGCGGTGACGGGCATCCTGACGACCGACGATGCGCAGCTCATCTTCGTCGATACCCCAGGCCTGCTGGAGCCGCAATACGCGCTGCACCGGTCGATGCAGGAGGTCGCGATCGCGGTGCTCAGGGACGCGGACCTCGCGCTGCTGCTGCTCGATGCGACCCGTCCCGAGGAGTTGCCGCGGGGAGAGTCGCTCACGGAGCTCCAGCAGAAGCGTGGCGCGCTGTTCGTCGTCGTGAACAAGGTTGACGCCGCGGACGAAGCGGCGGCCGCCGGGCTGGAGTCGTGGACGGCGCGCGAGCTGGGCGTGGCGGCGCGTCGCATCTCCGCGCTCACGGGCGCGGGCCTGGAGCCGCTGCGGTCCGCGCTGGTCGAGGCGTTGCCCGTATCGCCGTTCTTCTATCCTGCCGACGAGCTGGCGGTGCAGCCGATGCGCTTCTTCGTGGCCGAGCTCGTGCGCGAGACGGTCTTCGAGGAGTACACCGACGAGGTACCGTATGCGACCGTCGTGCGGGTGGAAGAGTATCGCGAGGAGCGCGATCCGATCTACATCCGCGCCACGGTATACGTGGAGCGGGACAGTCAGAAGGCAATCATCCTGGGCCGTGCCGGAGCCGGCATCAAGCGGCTCGGCGAGCGTGCGCGTGAGAAGATCGAGAGCTTCGTGGGCGGCCGCGTCTACCTCGATCTTTGGGTGAAATCGCTGCCGGGGTGGCGCCGCAAGGTGGAGACGCTACGATATCTCGGCTACCGGGTGCCCGAGGGGGCTGGCGTCGCCGAGCCCGGGCGTCCGACCGAGCCCCGCTCGGAGCGGCGTCCGCCGCGCTCCAAGCCCGGATCAAGGAAGCGTGGACCGAAGCGTCCGCGCGGGGAGAAATGAACATGCTCGACCCGCAGCTGCTTGAGATCCTGGTATGCCCGAAGTGCAAGGGGCCCCTCGAGTACCGTCCGGAGCAGAGCGAGCTGGCCTGCCATGCCTGCCGCCTGCGCTACGAGATCCGTGACGAGATCCCGATCATGCTGATCGACGAGGCCCGGCCTCTGGATCCCTGACCCTCGCGACCGGCGGAGCCCTGCCCAATGCCGATGGACCCTGCGGAAATCGTCGACTTCCTGCGCCGCAGCGCCGGACGGCCGCTCAAGCCCGGGGAGCTGGCCAGCGGGCTGGGTGTCGCCGCGCGCGACTATCCCGCCTTCGAGGCGCAGCTGGAGCTCCTCGAGGAACAGGGTGTGCTCTACCGCGTGCAGCGGCAGCGCTACGCCGTGCCCGAGCGCATCAACCTGGCGGTCGGCCGCATCAGCACGACGCGGCGCGGCGCCGGGTTCCTGATTCCGGACGACCAGGCCACGGACATCTTCATCCCGCCGGACGCCCTGGGCACCGCGAACGACGGCGATCGTGCAGTCGTGCGCGTGGAGCGTCGTCCGCGCGGGGAGCGGGCGCAGGGGCGTGTCATCAAGATCCTGAAGCGCCGCCGAGAAACGATCGTGGGCACGTTCCATTCCCGGCGCGGTCCCGCGGGCGCCTACGGCTTCGTGGTGCCGGAGGATCGCAAGTTCCGCTGGGACGTGATCATCCCGGCCGGGCAGACCGGCGCCGCCGACGAGGGCGAGGTCGTGGTCGTACGCATCACGGACTGGGGCGGGCCGTCGCGCGGACCGGCCGGCGAGGTGGAGCGTGTGCTCGGCCGGCTGGGCGACCCGGGCGTGGACGTGCTCGCCATCATCCACGGCCACGAGCTGCCCACCGATTTCGCACCGGAGGTGGAGGCGGAGGCCGAGCGGCTGCGTGCGCGCGGCATCACCGGGGCCGATCACGCCGACCGTGACGACCTGCGCGCCCTGCTCGTGTTCACGATCGACCCGGCCGACGCGCGCGATCACGACGATGCCCTCTCGATCCGCCAGCTCGAGACCGACCGGTGGGAAGTCGGTGTGCACATCGCCGACGTGTCGCACTACGTGCGCGAAGGCGGGCTGCTCGACCGCGAGGCGTTCGCGCGCGGCACCAGCACGTACCTGGTCGACCGCGTGATCCCGATGCTGCCGCACGCCCTCTCCAGCGACCTGTGCTCGCTGCGCCCGGACGAGGACCGGCTCGCGCTCAGCCTGTTGCTCGAGCTGAATGCAGCCGGCGACGTCCAGGCACACCGGCTCGCCCGGTCCGTGATCCGAAGCCGGCACAAGCTCTCCTACGAGGACGCGCAGGCCATACTGGACGGCGGTGCCGGCCCCGATGAGGCCACCACCACCGCCCTGAACCGGCTGCTGACGATCAGTCGCACGCTGCGTCAGCGGCGACAGGCGCGCGGCAGCCTGGACTTCGACCTCCCGGAAGCGCGCGTGGTGCTCGATACGGAGGGCGCCCCGACCGACATCCAGCGGCGCGAGCGGCTCGAGGCGCACCGGCTGATCGAGGACTTCATGCTGCTGGCGAACGAAACCATTGCGCAGGCGGCGACCCAGCGCCGGATGCCTTTCGTTTACCGTATCCACGAGAAGCCCGACGAGGCGAAGCTCGAGCAGCTGCGCGATTTCACCGCCTCGCTCGGGTACCGCCTGGGGAAGGCCACGCCGCGCGACCTGCAACGCCTGATCGAGCAGTCGCAGCAGCGGCCCGACGGCGCCCTGATCTCCACGGTCGTGCTGCGCTCCATGAAACAGGCGCGCTACCATGCGGCCAACCTCGGCCACTTCGGCCTCGCGGCGCGACACTACACGCACTTCACGTCTCCCATCCGTCGCTATCCCGACCTGGTCGTGCATCGCCTCACCGGGCGCGTGTTCATCGACCGCGAGCCGCCCGGCATCGGCAACGATGCCCTGACCGAGATCGCGGAACAGTCGAGCGAACGCGAGCGCGCGGCGGTCGCGGCGGAGCGGGACAGCATCGACCTGAAGAAGGTCGAGTTCATGGAACGACACATCGGCGACGCCTTCGATGGCAGCATCGCCGGCGTGACTTCGTTCGGTCTGTTCGTGCTGCTCGACGACTTCTTCGTCGAGGGCCTGGTACACGTCAGCTCACTGGGCGACGACTACTACCTCTTCCTCGAGGACCAGTACGCGCTCGTCGGCGAGAACTCCGGAAGGCGCTTCCGGATCGGAGACCGCGTGCGCGTGCGCGTCGCCAGCGTGAACCTCGAGGAGCGGCAGATCGATTTCCTGCTCGACGAGCCGCCCGCCCGGCGCGGCGGCCGACAGACAACCGGCGGGAAGGGCGCCGGGGCGCGGCGCCCGCGAGGCGGTAAGCCGGGCGCGGAACCGGGACGGAAACCCGGCGCGAAGCCGGGCGAAAAACCCGGGAGGAAGCCGTCCGGAAAACCCGGGGGGAAGCCGGCGGGAAAGCGTGGCGCGGGAGGCGTTGCGCCGCGTTCCGGCGGCCGTCGGAAACGCTCCTGATCATTTGACTTCGAATCCGCGCGGGCGCTACCTTGGAGCGCCCCCCGGCACATTTCCGCTCTCTGGGTGCGATGGGATCGCGATCGCTATTCGTGTACTTTTCGGCTGCCGGCAGGGGCGTTCCTGCGTCCCTGCAGCAGTTCGTCACGGAACGCGGAATTACCGTCCTCTCCCTCGGCTCGGTGCCGGAGGTCCTGGCCCTCGTCAACCGCACCTTCCCGGCGGGCGTCTTCCTCGACGCTAACGACGCGCTCTCGACCACCGAGCTGACGCGCAATCTGAAGAGCGACGCGTTCAGCGCGATCGTACCGGTGGTGGCGCTCGCCCCGGCCGGTCGCGAGGACATCGTGCTGGGTGCGCTCGAGGCGGGTGCCGACGAGGTGCTGACCGAGACGATGGAGCCGCGCGAGCAGCTGTTGCGGCTGAACATGCTGCTGCACCGCGCGGAGCGGGATGTGAGCGTGCACCCCACGACGCGGCTGCCGGGCACGGTGCAGATCGAGCGCGACATCGGGGACCGCATGCGCCGGGGCGAGCTGTTCGCGGTTTGCTATGCGGACCTGGATCACTTCAAGGAATTCAACGACCGCTACGGATACAACGAAGGCGATCGCGTCATCCGCATGCTCGCGCGCATCCTGCGTGACGTGGTGAAGGGCTATTCCGCGGAGGGGTTCATCGGACACATCGGCGGCGACGACTTCATCTTCAACATCGGGCTCGACCACATGCGCGCGGTGTGCGAGGAGATCATTGAGGTCTTCGACACGCTGATCCCCTATCAGTACACCGAGGACGACCGCCGGGCGGGGTATTTCCTGGGCCGCGACCGGCGTGGCAACATCCTGTGGGTGCCGCTGATGACGCTGTCGATCGGGGTGGTCACAAACCAGCACCGCCGCTTCACCCACACGGCCCGGGTGAGCGAGCTCGCGACCGAGATGAAGACGTTCGCGAAGAAGCTCCCGGGCTCGGTGTACGCCGTCGATCGCCGCTCCGACGCCGCCGAAGCCACCTTCTACGGTCGCTCCCTGATCACCGCCGACGAGCTCGAGGTCTCGACAGAGTCATGAACATCCGCTGTCCGAACTGCCAGTCCGTGTTTCGGGTCGACCCCGCACGGATCCCGCCGGGCGGAGTGCGCGCGCGCTGCTCCCGCTGCTCGGCCGCGTTCCAGATCAGTGCCGGCTCCGCAACCCCCGCGCCGGCGGCCGCGGCCGCCGGTGGGAGCGCGCCGCACCCGGCGACGGGCAGAGCACC
>DATHVV010000007.1:0-1632 GCA_035461105.1 Longimicrobiales bacterium
CGCTGCTCTTCGACGCCCGGTTCGAGATGCAAGCCATCGCGGTAAAACGCCGCTAGGCTTCGGGCGCGAAGCGACGCCGCGCTCGTCTTGTTCCGGCGGCCGCCGCCGTTCACATTCGGGAACGGTGGGGACGCGGAATCCGCCGCATTCCCCCGCAGCCAGGCTGCCCCGCTTCCGCGAGCGCGCGCCCGTGATCGACCTTGCCGCATACGGCTGGGACTTCGACCTGGAGGAGGATCGCCGGGCAGCGGAGCACGCGGCGCTCATGCCGGGGCGCGTGGTGGCCGAGCACCGCGACCGCTTCCGCGTGCAGACCTCGGATGGCGAGCTCGGCGCGCGCGTGGCGGGGCGGCTGCGTCACCACGCGCGCCACCGCTCCGACCTGCCGGTCGTCGGCGACTGGGTGCTGCTCGACGCCCCCGACCCTGCCGGCAGCGCGGTAATCCGCGAAGTGCTGCCGCGCCGCTCGCGGCTGTCCCGCAAGGTCGCGGGCGAGCGTGTCGAGGAGCAGGTGCTGGCCGCGAACGTGGACACGGTCTGGGTGGCGAGCGCGCTGGATGTGCCGCTCAGCCTGCGCCGCCTCGAACGTTATCTGGCGATGGTCTGGGAGAGCGGCGCGCTGCCGGTGGTACTGCTGACGAAGGCCGATCTCGCGACGGACGTGAGCGCGCCGGTGGCGGCGGTACGGGACGTCGCATTCGGTGTCCCGGTGCACGCCATCAGCAGCTTGAGCGGCATGGGACTGGATGAGCTGGCAGAGCACCTGCGGGCGGGGCGGACGATCGCGTTGCTGGGACCCTCGGGCGTGGGCAAGTCCACGCTGATCAACCGGCTGGCAGGGGAGGAGCTGCTGCGGGTCGGCGCAGTGCGTGCGAGCGACCGCCGCGGCCGGCACACCACCACCCACCGCCAGCTGATCAGGCTCCCGGGCGGCGGCCTGATCGTGGACACGCCCGGGCTGCGCATGTTCCAGCTCTGGGAGTCCGAGGAAGGCATCCCGGACACGTTCGGCGATATCGAGGAGCTCGCCGCCGGCTGCCGTTTCCATGACTGCCGCCACGCCGGCGAGCCCGGGTGTGCGGTGCAGGCGGCCCTCGAAGAGGGACGCATCCCGGCGGACCGGCTGGAGAGCTACCACCGGCTGGAGCGGGAGAGCGCGTACCTGGAGCGTCGCAAGGACCCGCGCGGCGACGAAGAGGCCGTGCGCCGCATGCGCTCGGCGATGAAGACGCTGCGCTTCCACCCGAAGTACCGGCAGCGGGATGATTGATCGGCGAGTGCGCGACTCACGGGGAGAAGCGGCGCCGGCGGAACGGCGGTGACGCTGACGCTGGTCAGTCGAGGGGAGGCGCCGCGAGGGTGGAGCTCCTCGGCCCGGACGGAATTCCCACGCCCACTATGACCGGGGAGGACCAGAATGCCTTTTTACCGCGGTATCGACGGTCGCACTCCCGAGGGCCGCCGCACGGCTGCCGGAGTTCTCGGCCTCAGAGAGACCATTGCCGAGGCTGGCGTCCCCGATCGCAGGGCAAACGGCCGGCTGCTGCTGGCCACATGGAACGTTCGCGAGTTCGGCAAGTCGAAGTACGGCGTCCGCTCCCCCGAGCCGCTGTACTACATCGCTGAGATCAT
>DATHVV010000008.1:0-24816 GCA_035461105.1 Longimicrobiales bacterium
CCCCCCCCCCCCCCCCCCCCCCCCGCCCGCTGTAACGCCGTTTCGGTCGCCCGCCGCAACTCCGTTTCAGTCTCGGGGCTCGCGCCGCCGCTCCACGCGCATGCCGGCGGGCCATACCGATTCGGGGCCATCGAGCTCGGCGATGAGGGCCAGCAGCAGCTGGTGCATGGCGGGGAAGCGCTCCTCGGGGGCGGGGCGGAGGCAGGTCATGATCGTGGCCTCGAGCGACGCGGTGATCTCCGGCCGGAACGTGCGGGGTGCGGGCGGCATGGTCCCGCCCAGCTGCGGGAACTGACCGACGTCGCCTTCGGCGCGGTCCTCGGCCTGGTACGCGTCCTCGAACGGCCAGCGTCCCGTGATCAGCTCGTAGAGCAGTGCGCCCAGGCCGTAGACGTCGGTGGCCGGCGTCAGCGTGGCGCGCGCGACGTGCTCGGGTGCCATGTAGGGGGGCGTGCCGAGGCGGCGATGCGGACGCACGCCCGGACGCAGCGGCCGGGCGGTGTCGAAGTCGATCAGGATCGGCACGCCGTCGCGCAGGATCATGTTCGCGGGCTTCAGGTCGAGGTGCAGGAAGCCGCAGCGGTGCAGGTGGTTGAGGGCCGAGCCGAGGTGGATGGCGGCGCGCAGCGCGTCGGCGAGCGGCAGCTGCCGCGAGGGCGACTGTTCCAGTACGTCGAAGAGCGATGGCCCCTCGAGGTACTCGACCAGCAGGTAGGGCAGGCCCTCATGCTCGCCCCGGCCGAAGCTGCGCACCAGCGTGGGATGTCGCGCCCGGCGCAGGATGTGCCCCTCGCGGCGGAGTGCGGCCACGTCGGCGCGCCGGTTGCGGCGCTCCTCCGCAAGGATCTTGCACGTGTAGGCGCACCAGTCCCGGGTGCTCCAGACCTGGTAGAGATGACCGATGCGGCCGGCGGCGAGGTGCCCGATCACCATCAGGTCGCCGTCGATGCGATCGCCCACCGCCTGCGGGAAGGGCGCTCGCCGTGCCCGTGCCGCGGCCGGCTCGCGCAGAGTCTGCAACCCCATCCGGCGCGGGGGCGCCGGCTTGCGGATCATGCCGCCGTTCTTCCCGCCAGCAGTTCCGCGACCTTGCTCTCGATCGAGGCGAGCGGCGCCGGCTTGGCCATGAATGCGTCGCAGCAGCCGGATCCGAGCACCGCCTCCGCCTCGGCTCGGCCGGAAAGCGCGGTCAGCACCAGGATCGGAACCGACTGTCCCAGCTCGCTCTTGATCCGCTTCCCGGCTTCGATTCCGTCCATCGCCGGGAGCTGCAGATCCAGGATCACGAGCTCCGGGCGATGCGCCAGCGCAAGGTCAATGCCTTCCTCGCCGGCAGGCGCCGTGAGGACGCGGTAAGTCCGCTCGAGGAGGTACTTAAGGACGTTGCGCAGCTCCTCGTTGTCTTCCACGATCAGGATGGTATCCACCCCGGACCTCAGCGGGTGCCGGCGCCCCGGCCGCCGCGCGTGAGCTCATCCACCGAGATCGCCACCTTCGCCGTCCGGCCCTTCTCCATGAGCTCGTCCAGACGCGCCCAGTCCACCGCACCCGCATCGATGCCCTCCGCCGCCAGCACGTTCTCAACCTGCTTCTGGTAGTCCTTCACGCGCCCGTAAATGTCCGGGTACACGTACAGGAAGCCGTTGCGTACCGCGACCACGCTGTAGACCACCTCGAACGGGATCTTGCGCGGCAGGTGGAACGTCGTCGTCTTCGTCGGCGAGTTCACCAGCGTCTCCACTGTCGATTCCGGCACGCTCGGCAGCAGATACTGGTGCACCAGCCGGGTCAGCTCGATCAGGTCGTCGTTCGACATGCGTACGCAGCCGCGCGATGCCGGGTCGCCCAGCGCCGAACGCTCCACCGTCCCGTGGATGTAGAGCAGCGGCGCGAAGTTCAGCTTGACGCGGCCCATCGGGTTCGCCGGCCCCGGCGACTCCACCTTGCGGCCCCGCGCCCAGTTGCTGTTGGGCGGATGCCACCACGGGTTCCAGATCAGGGAGCTCACCGCGTACTCCCCGGCCGGCGTCTGGTTGCCGGGCAGACCCACCGACACCCGGTACGTGCGCGTCGGCTCGCCGTTCTCGTACACGTACAGCCGGTGCGCCGGCACGTTCAGCACGAAGCGCAGCGGCGGCTCTCCCGCGTCCGCCCCGCCGGAGCTGCCGGCCAGGTTCACCCCGGCCCCCACCCCGCCGGTCAGGAGGACGGCCGCGAGCGCGAATTTCACTACTGCTGGACGGATCATCGGGCCTCCGGTTCCTCTCGGTTGGGGAACCACCCGTAAGTGCAATCCATGTGCCTAGTTATGCGATTTCTTGCGCGCTCGGCGCAATCCCGCGTCCGCGCGCGGTGGCGCCGCCTCACAATGGTGTACCCCGCGGAGGCAGTGGGTTACCCCGCGGCGCGGCTGTGCGCCGCTGCTCAGACCGGCATCGGCGCGCGCGCGCCGAGGGTCGCGACGAGCCGGTCCACGCGCTCGAGTGCCGCGGTGTGCTCGTCGTGGAGCAGTCCGATGCCGAAGCGGAGCCAGCCCTCGTTTCCGAACTGCGTGCCGGGCACGAGCAGCACGTCCTGCTCGACGCGCAGCCGCTCGGCGATACCGGCGGACGCGGCGGCCCACGGGTAGCGCGCGTAGCAGATGGCGCCGGCGTCGGGGCGTCGCCAGGAGCAGCCCCAGCGGGCGAGGTGCGGCTCGAGCACGGCGAGCCCGTCCTGGATGATGGCGCGGGTGCGCTCGCGCAGGCGCGGGCGCACGGTGTCGTCGAGCGCGACGCGGGCCAGGCGATCGGTCAGCTCGCCGGGCGCGATCGTGGTGTAGTCGGTGCGCGCCCAGAGTCGCTCGGCCATCGCCGGCTCGGTCATCACCCAGCCGATGCGCAGTCCGGGAAGCCCATACGCCTTCGAGAGCGATCCGGTCGCGATGACGCGCTCGTACGTGCCGAAGAACGAGGAGGTCTCCTGCGCATCGAGCTCCGCGCCGGTGTATACCTCATCGGCCACGATCCAGGCGCCGACGCGCGCGGCTGCGGCAGTCAGGGCGTCGCGCGACTCCCGGGTGAGGCGCGCGCCGGTCGGATTGTTGGGGTTGGTGATGACGAGCGCGCGCACCTCGCTCGTGACCAGGCGACGCACCTCGTCGGGGTCCACCTGCCAGCCGCGCTTCTCGTGCAGCGGCAGCTCGATCACGTGCGCTCCGAGATTCTCGGCGAGCCCGGGCGTCTGCATGTACGTGGGCACGACGATGGCCGCGGCGGCGCCCGGCTCGAGCAGCTCCCAGAGCGCGACGAAGTTCGCCTCGGCGCTGCCATTGGTGACCACGACGCCGCTCTCGGCGCCGCCGCGATACAGCTGCGCGATCGCGTCCCGCAGTGGATCGGAGCCGTTGGACTGACCGTAGCCGAGCAGCACATCGTCGAGCGTGGTGTCGCCGAGCGCGAGCAGCTCGCGCACGGTGAGCGGATGCACGCCGCTCTCGGAGAGGTTGTAGCGGACGCGGTTCTCGTACTTGGACTGCCACCGCTCCATCGCGAACGGGCGGAACTCGGCCATGGTCGTTTCCGGGATCGAGTGGGCACCAGGACGAAGGGTGAAAGTTACCGCGCGGCGGCCCGGCCCTGCCAGCGCGCGGGTGCGCTCTCTTGCCGCCCGCGCCCCGGCACCTAGCTTGGCTCGAAGCCCCGGCGCGGGTGTGCCGGTGCGCAGGGTCGGTTCACCACGAAACCAGTGCAGGCATGGACATCGTGTTTCCGGATTCGCTGGCCGACGCCGAGGGCGGCCGCATCGTGCTGCTGGTCCTGGACGGTCTGGGAGGGCTGCCGCACGAGCAGAGCGGTCTCACCGAGCTGGAGTCGGCGCGCACTCCGAACCTGGACCGGCTGGCACGCTCGTCATCGCTCGGGATGCACCAGCCCGTGGGGTGGGGGATCACGCCCGGCAGCGGCCCGGGCCACCTCGCGCTGTTCGGCTACGATCCCGTCCGCTTCAACATCGGTCGCGGCGTACTCTCCGCGCTCGGCGTCGGCTTCGCGCTGCAGCCGGGCGACATCGCGATCCGGCTGAACCTGGCGACGATCGACGCCGAGGGCCGCATCACCGACCGGCGTGCCGGACGGCCGAGCGATGCGGAGAACCGTCGCCTGATCGAGAAGCTGCGTGCTGAAGTGCAGCCCCCGGGCGGACTGCGGATCTTCTTCGAGTCCGAGAAGGAGCACCGCGCGGTGCTGGTGCTGCGCGGCCGCGCGCTCTCGGCCGCGCTCGCGGACACCGATCCGCAGGAGACCGGCGTGCCGCCGCTGCCGGCCACCGCGACCGATCCGGCGGCCGTTGAGACGGCGGCGCTGCTGCAGGCGGTGCTGGATCGCGCGTTCGAAGTGCTGCGCGAGGAGCCGCAGGCGAACGCGCTGCTGGCCCGCGGCATCGACGCCTACCACGCGTTCCCCACGTTCACCGACCGGTTCCGGCTGAAGGCCCGGGCGATCGCGAAATACCCGATGTATCGCGGCGTCGCCCGGCTGGTGGGCATGGACCAGGCGCCGGTGCCCGGCTCGGACGAGGAGACCGTGGCGACGCTCGAGCAGGACTTCGCGAGTCACGACTTCCATTTCGTGCACTTCAAGGCGATCGACAGCCGCGGCGAGGATGGCGACTTCGATGCGAAGGTAGCGGCGATCGAGGCGATCGATGCGCTGCTTCCGCGCGTGGCAGCGCTGCGCCCCGACGTGCTGGTCGTGACCGGTGACCACTCGACACCGTCGCGCCTGCGCGCCCACTCCTGGCATCCCGTACCGCTGCTGCTCGCCTCACCCTGGGCGCGGCCGCAGCCGGACGCGACGTTCGGCGAGCGCTCCTGCCAGCGCGGCGAGCTGGGGATCTTCCCGGCGATGCAGATCATGACGCTCGCGCTGGCGCACGCGCGGCGCCTGAGCAAGTACGGAGCCTAGCATGGCGGACGTGGAGCAGGTGCTGGAGGCGGCGCTCGCGCTCGGCGACGAGGGACGCTGGCAGGAGATGGCGGAGCTGCTCGCCGGCGCCACCCGCGAGCTCGATGAAGCGGACCCGTTCCTGCTGGGCTGGCTCGGCGTCGCCGAGCGCGAACTGGGCAACGACGGCGCCGCGTACGACGCGTTCAAGCGCTGCCTCGCGGCGGAGCCGCTCGATCCGAACCTGCTCGCCATGGCCGGGGCGGGGCTGGCCGCGTTCGACGATCCCGACGCCGAGGGCGCGCTGCGCGCGGCGGCGCTGACCGGCCCCGACCAGGCGTTCGCCCGACTACAGTACGGGGCGTACCTCGCGCGCGAGGGCATGTTCGAGGAGGCGCTCGAGCACCTGGGCGCGGCGGTCCGGCTCGATCCCGAGGAGCCCGGGGCGCAGAGCGAGCTGGCGATCGCGCACGCGTTGCGCGGCGATCACGCGGCCGCGGCGGAAGGCATGGAGCGTACGCTCGAGCTGGCGCCCGACGACTCCTGGACGCGCGTGCTGCTCGGCCTGGTGCAGACGCAGCTGGGCGACCTGGAGGCGGCCGCGGAGCAGCTCGTGCAGGCGGCGCTCGAGCGGCTCGAGGACCCGGAGGCACAGTTGCTCGCGGCGCTGGCGGCCGCCAGCGTGGGCTGGGACGACGCGGCCCAGGATGCGCTCGCTCGCGCCGAGTACGCGCCCGACCCGCTCGACGCCGAGCTGCTCGGCGAAGCCGAGGATGCGGTCGCGCTCGGCAGCGAAGCCGCGCGCGCGCTGCTGCTCGACACGGTGGTGCCGCCCTCGCTGCACGATCGCCTGACGCAACCGCTCTGATCCGGTTGCCGGCTGTCGTGGCCCGGCCTACGTTCGGGCGATGACCGGCCTCCGCCTGCTCCGTTTCCTCGGCGCCTGCGTCGCTGCGGCCCTGGTGCTCTGGGCGGGATCGCTGCTGCTCGTGCTCCTGGCCGGTGCGCTGCCATCGGTGCGCCGCGCCGATGCGATCCTCGTGCTCGGCGCAGCGCAGTACAACGGTCGGCCGTCACCTGTGTTCAAGGCGCGGCTCGATCATGCGCTCGAGCTCTACCATCGCGGCCTGGCCGGTCATCTCATCTTCACGGGTGGCGTGGGCGTTGGGGACACGCTCAGCGAGGGCGAGGTCGGCCGGCGCTACGCACTCGCGCACGGAGTGCCGGCGGAGGACGTGCTGGTCGAGCGCCAGGGCGTCACTTCGGCCGAATCGGTGGGTGCCGCCGCCGCCCTGATGCACGGCCACCAGCTCGGCTCCGCCATCATCGTCAGCGACTCCTATCACATGCTGCGGCTCGAGCTGCTCGGGCGACGCGCCGGGATCCACACCTACCGCGCGCCCGCGCCCGATGCGCCCATCGACCGCGTCCGCCGCTCGCGCTGGCGCTACCTCCTGCGCGAGAGCGTCCTCTTCCCGGCCACCGCGCTGCTCGGCGGCCGCTGACATGACGCTGCCGGTATCGATTCCCTGCCAAGCCTTCACGCTCGACAACGGCCTGCGCGTCCTCGTCCACCAGGACCATGCAGTGCCGATCGCCAGCGTCAACGTCTGGTACCACGTCGGCTCGCGCGATGAGCAACCCGGCCGCACCGGTATCGCGCACCTCTTCGAGCACCTCATGTTCGAGGGCTCGCGCCACGTCCCCACCGGCCAATTCGACCGGCTGCTCGAGGAGCAGGGCGCGGTCAACAACGGCAGTACCACGGTCGACCGCACCAACTACTGGGAGACGCTGCCCGCGCACGCGCTCGAGCTGGCGCTGTTCCTCGAGGCCGACCGCATGGGTGGCCTGCTGTCCGCCCTCACCGAGGACCGCTTCCTGGCGCAGCGCGACGTGGTTCGCAACGAGCGGCGGCAGAGCTTCGAGAATCGGCCCTACGGCATGGCATCGGAGCTGATCGCGCACGCGCTCTACGCGCCCGGCCATCCCTACCGCTGGCCGACCATCGGCTACATGGGCGACCTCGACGCGGTGAGCTTCGCCGATGCGCGCGCGTTCGGCGCCACCTGGTACGCGCCGCGCAACGCCACGCTCGCGGTCGCCGGCGACGTCGACGTCGCGCACGTCGAGCGCCTGGTCCGTCGCTGGTTCGAGACCATTCCGCCCGGCCCGGTGCCACCGCCCGCGCCGGTCGCGCAGCCCGCGCGCCACCGGCACGGCGCCGTGCTCACGCACGAGGACGACGTGCGACTGGCGCGACTCTACCGCGCCTGGCACTCGCCGCCCATGTTCGCCCCGGGCGACGCCGCGCTGGACGTGGCGGCGACGATCCTGGCGCAGGGCCGCGCCTCCCGCCTCGAGCACGCGCTGGTGCACGAGCGCGAGCTGGCGCAGTCCGTGATGTGCTATCAGGCCTCCGCGCAGCTCGGCTCGTCGCTGCGCCTCGTGATCACCGCGCGACCCGGCGTCTCGCTGGACCTGCTCGATGCGGAAGCGGGCGCCATCCTCGGGACGCTCGCCGGCGACGGGCCCACGGACATCGAGCTCGAGCGCGCGCGCAACGGCCTCGAGACCACGTTCGTGGATGCGCTCCAGGCGGTCGGCGGCTTCGGCGGTCGCGCCGATCGCCTCAACTCCTACCTGTTCTTCACCGGTGACCCCGGGTATGCCGCGGCCGACCTGGAGCGCTACCGCAGCCTCACCCGTGACGACGTCGCCGCCGCCCTCGCCGCATGCCTCGCCCCGGGCGGCGTTCGCCTCGACGTCGTGCCGCGCGCGATGTCCGCCGCGGACGCCGCGTGAGCGCGCTCCTGCCGGCGCTGCCGGCACCGGTGGCGCCGCGCCCGCCCGAGGTGCAGCGGTTCCGCCTCGACAACGGCCTGGGCGTGCACCTCGTCTCACGACGCACGCTGCCCATCGTCGACATCGCACTCGTCATCCGCGCCGGCGCCGAGCTCGATGGGGCTGCTCGTGCCGGACGGGCGCGCTTCACCGGTGCGCTGCTCGTGGAGGGCACGGAACGGCGGGACGGCCGCGCGTTCGCGGAGGCCGTGGACCGGCTCGGCGCCGTCCTCGACGTGCAGACGGCGTGGGACCACACCACGATCGCACTGCACGTGCTCGCGCCGCGCCTCGCAGCGGCCCTCGCGCTCGTGCACGAAGCGCTCACCCGGCCCGCGTTCGCCGCCTCCGAGTTCGAGCGGAAGCGACGCGAGCGCCTGGCCGCCCTGCTCCAGGACCGCAGCGAGCCGAGGGCGCTCGCCACGTTCCACTTCGCGCGCGGCGTCTATGGTCGCGATCACCCGTACGGCCAGCCGATCGGCGGCACCACCCCATCGGTCCGCGCCCTCCCCGCCGACGAGACCCGCCGTTGCCACGCGCTGCGCTACCGGCCGGACAACGCCTTTCTCGTCGTGGTCGGCGACATCGACGAGCCCGGTCTGCGCACGCTCCTCGATGACTCGCTCGCCGGCTGGCAGGCGCCCCCATCGCTGCCGCCCCCGGGGCAGGCCCCGGCACCGTCAGCCCCGGCGCCCCTCGTCCTGGTGGACCGGCCGGGCGCCGCGCAGACCGAGCTGCGGATCGGGCAGGCCGCCGCCCCCCGCTCGACGCCCGACTACTTCCCCCTGCTCGTGCTGAACGCGGTCCTGGGGGGCAACTTCACGTCCCGGATCAACATGCGCCTGCGCGAGGAAAGGGGTTACACGTACGGGGCGGGGTCCAGCTTTGCGTTCCGGCGCGGGGGCGGCCCGTTCGTCGTGGGGACATCGGTCCACGGCGCGGCGACGGGGGCGGCCGTGGCCGACGTATGGGCCGAGCTGGAGCGGGTCCGAGCGGAGCCGGTGGGGGAGCCGGAGCTGGAGCGGGCGCGGCGCAGCCTGACGCTGGGCCTGGCGCGCGAGTTCGAGACCACGGGCGCAGTCGCGGACCGGGTCGCGGAGCAGGTGCTGTACGGGCTGGGCGAAAGCTGGTTCGAGCAGTACGTTGCGCGGATCGAGGCGGTCGATGCGCGCGCGGTACAGTCCGCAGCGGGGCGCTGGCTCGATCCGGCCGGCCGCGTTAGCGTAGCGGTAGGCGACCGCGCGGTAATCGAGCCCGGGCTCGCCGCACTCGGCCCCATCAGCATCGCATCCGAACCCGAGCTGTGACGCTCTCCCACCTGTCGAAGGGCAGATGATCCGGATACCTGTCGAGCGGTTCACCCTGGCGAATGGTCTGCGCGTGGTCTTCTCGCGAGACGCGAGCGCGCCCGCGGTCGCGGTGAACCTGTGGTACAACGTCGGCTCCCGGAACGAGCGGACGGGACGCACCGGGTTCGCGCACCTGTTCGAGCACATGATGTTCCAGGGCTCGGCGCACGTGCCGGAGATGGCGCACTTCGCGCTCATCGAGAAGGCGGGCGGGTCGCTGAACGGATCGACCTGGCTGGACCGCACGAACTACTACGAGACGCTGCCCGCCCATTACCTGGAGCTGGGGCTCTGGCTCGAGTCGGATCGGCTCGGCTGGCTGCTGCCGGCCATGACGCAGGAGAAGCTCGACAACCAGCGTGACGTGGTGAAGAACGAACGGCGCTGGCGTGTGGACAACCAGCCGTACGGCGACTGGGACGAGCGCATCCAGGAGCTGATGTATCCGCCCGACCATCCCTACCACCACTCGGTGATCGGCTCGATGGCGGACCTGGATGCGGCCAGCCTGGAGGACGTCGAGAACTTCTTCCGCACCTACTACGCGCCCAACAACGCGGTGCTGACGCTGTGCGGGGACTTCGACCCGGCCGACGCGCGTGCCCAGATCGAGCGCTACTTCGGGGAAATCCCGCCCGGCCCGCCGATCCCGCCGATCCCCGGGCGTAGCGAGCTGCCCGCGCATCTGGGCGGCGAGCAGCGGCTCACCCTCGAGCAGGACATCACGCTCACGCGGGTGTACCTGGCGTACCGGGTGCCGCCGTTCGGCGATGACGGGTTCTACGCCGCGCTGGTCGCCTCCGCGGTACTCGCGACCGGCCGGGCATCGCTGCTCTACCGCACGCTGCTGCGCGAGCAGGGTCTGGCCCAGGACGTCGTCGCGTACGCGTTTCCGATCGTGGTGGGCGCGTCCATGCTGGTGCTGTGGGCGACGGCGCGGCCGCACTGCACGATCGATCAGCTGGAGAGCGCCCTGCTGCGCCAGGTGGCGGCGCTCACCGAGGTGTCCGACGCCGACGTCGAGCGCGCCATCCGCATGCTGGAGGCCCGACAGCTGATCGATTTGCAGACGGTCGACGAGCGCGCCGACCAGCTCTCGATGTACACCACACTCTTCGACGACCCGGAGCGCGTGAATACGGAGCTGTCGCGCGTACGCGCCGTGACCACCGCGGCCGTCCGCGAGTTCGCGCGCGCGTACCTGGTGCCGGAGAATCGCGGCGTGCTGCGCTACGTCCCGCGCGGAGGCGCGGCATGAGCAAGTTCGATCGCACGCGCGAGCCGGAGCCCGGCGCGATCCGCGGCTACGACTTTCCGACCATCGAGAGCCGCCGGCTGAACAACGGGCTGCAGACGCTGGTCGCGCGGCACGGCGATCTGCCGGTCGTCACCGTCCGCATCGTGGTCGATGCGGGTGCGGGAGCGGAGGTGGCCGGGGAGCAGGGCCTCGCGACGCTGACCGCGAACGCGCTCGAGGGTGGCACCTCGCGGCTCGACGGCAGCGGGCTCGCCTGGGAGCTGGAGCGGCTGGGCGTGCAGCTCGACACCTGGGTCACCTGGGATGCGCTGCACGTCGGCTGCACCGCGGTGCGCGATCAGCTGCCCGCCGTGCTGGCGCTGCTCGCCGAGGTCGTGCGCACGCCCGCGTTCCCTGCCGGCGAGGTGGAGCGGCTGCGCGAGGAGCAGCTCGCGGAGCTGTTGCAGCGGCGCGTCGAGCCGCGTGCCCTCGCCGACGACATGGCGGCCCAGTTCATCTTTCCCGACTCCAACCCGTACGCGCGGCCGCTGCTCGGCCGCCGCGAGTCCGTGACCGCCCTCGATCCCGCCGCCGTCGCCCGCTTCCACGCCAGCCACTTCGCTCCCCGCCACACCGCCGTCGTCATGACCGGCGCGATCAGCGCCGAGGAGGCGCACCGGCTGGTCGAGCGCAGCTTCGGCGGCTGGCAGGCGAAGCCGGCCGCGGGTGCCGTGCCCGCCGCCGCGGCGCCCGCGACCGGCGCGGTGATCCATCTCGTGGACCGGCCGGGCGCCGTGCAGTCCGAGCTGCGTCTCGGCCACGTCGGTCTCGCGCGCGACCACCAGGACTACTATCCGGTCTTGGTCATGAACGCGGTGCTGGGCGGGACGTTCACCAGCCGCCTCAACCTGAGCCTGCGCGAGCGCCATGGCTTCACCTACGGCGTGCGCAGCGCGTTCGCGTTCCGGCGCCACCCCGGCCCGTTCGTGATCCAGACGGCGGTCGGGACCGACGTCACCGTACGGGCCGCCCGCGAGGCGCTGAACGAGATCGATGCGCTGCTCGAGCAGGGCCCGACCGAACAGGAGGTCGCCACCGCCCGCCGCTTCCTGGCTGGCGTCTTCCCGCTCCAGCTGCAGACCACCGACCAGCTTGCCGCGCGCCTGGCCGAGCTCGTCACCTACGATCTCCCCGCCGACTACTTCGCGCATTATCGCGACCGGATCACCGCGGTCACGCGCGACGACGTGCTCCGCGCCGCGCGTGCCCACGTCCGGCCGCGCGAGCTCGCCATCGTCGTCGTCGGCGACGCGGCCTCCCTGCACCAGGAGCTCGCGGACCTGGACCTGGCACCCGTCGAGCGCCATACCATCAACGGGCACGCCGCCTGAACCCACCGAAGCCATGCCCGAGCCGAACGTCGATCCTGGCCTCATCTCCTCGCGGAGCGTCTATGAGGGACGCATCGTCAACCTCTCCATCGATACCGTTCGCTTCCCGGACGGGAGCAGCGGCCAGATCGAGATGATCCGCCACTCCGGCGCCGCCGCCGTGCTGCCGCTGCTGAGCGATCCCGAGGGCGCCGACCCGCAGATCCTGCTCATCCGCCAGTACCGCTACGCGAGCGGCGGGTACCTTCTCGAAGTGCCTGCCGGCCGGCCCGACCAGCCCGGCGAGGACTGGGAGGAATGCGCGCGCCGCGAGCTCCGGGAGGAGACCGGACTTCACGCCGGATCGCTCACCTACCTGACCACCATCTTCACGACGCCGGGCTTCACCGACGAGCAGATCCGGCTCTACCTCGCGACCGACCTGTCCTCCGGGCAGACGGCTTTCGACGCCGACGAGTTCGTCGAGCCGGTCACTCTCGCGCTCTCCGATGCGCTCGAGCGTATCCGCACCGGCGAGATCAGCGACGCCAAGACCGTCTGCACGCTGCTCTACGCCGCCGGCTTCCTGCTCGGATGAGCCGCAGGACGGCCCGCTCGCGCTGCGGCACGGCGGTTCGACATCCGGTCGGCGCTGAGCGTAGTGGCAGGTCTCGTCACGGGTGATGGCGTTGCAGCAAAAAGAGGGCAGGTTCCGGCGCATGATTGTCCCCCCCACGGGACGGCCCAGGATCCGCCAGAAATCCGCATCCGCCCGCGCAAATCGTTGGGATATATGGCATTATACGGTCCCAACCGTCCCTATTCCGTCCCATTGCATACGGAATGGAACCTGCCCCCGTCAGGAAGCGGGTCCCGACGGTGCGTGATCCGGCGCATCTCGAGGATGCTTCAGGACGCGGCCTCCCGGCCGCGGATCTCAGGGGGCAGCCATGATGAAGGCAATGGGGGCAAGAGCGAAGCAGCTGGAGCCAAAGGTCCGCCCCTTCGCGCAGCTGGACGACAGCGGCCTGGTCGCCGCGTTCCTGGGCGGCGAGAAGCGGGCCTTTTCGGAGCTGGTCGAGCGTTACCACGTCCGGCTGCTCAACTTCATTTACCGTACGATCGGCGATCGCGACCGGGCGGAGGACCTGGTGCAGGAGACGTTCGTGCGCGTGTACCGGCATCTGCACCGCTTCGACCAGAGCAAGAAGTTCAGTACCTGGGCGTATACCATCGCCGGCAACCTGGCCAAGAACGAGCTGCGCAACCGCTCGCGCAATCCGCTGGTGCTGTTCCAGACGCTGCGTCAGAACTGGGAGTCGGACCATCGGCCGCTGGAATGGGAGGACAACACCTACCGGCCCGACGACCTGTTCCGCAAGCGCCACCTGCGCGAGATGGTCGAGCGCGCCGTGTCGCAGCTTCCGGAGCATCACCGTGTCGTGTTCGTGCTGCGCGAGCTCGAGGGCAAGACCTACGAGGAGATCTCGGAGATCACGGGCGTGAACCTCGGCACCGTGAAGAGCCGGCTGAACCGCGCGCGCAACAACTTCGCGCAGGTGATCGCGCCGATGCTGGACTGAGACGACTTCGCGCTGCGCGCGCTCGCGGTGACGCTGCGGATCGCGAGCGCCGACGCACCCAATGAAAGAAGCCCTCACGGTTGCCCCCGGGAGGGCTTTTCTCCTGCCACCTGTCCGAGTTGCCGGGTATGGCGTCGGCGCGTGCGGTGAGGCCGGTCCGGAGCCGGGTTGACCCACGCGAAGTCAGCGTGCAGGATGGGCCCATGAACGATCGCATCCGGGAGCGGCGCGAGCGGCGGGCGGAGTTCCTCCGGCGCCTGTACCTGAAGGTCGACGGCAGCGTCAGCGAGTTCGTGGTCGGCCACGAGATCGGCCTCGAGCTGGGCGCGGACGCTGCCGAGTCGCGGCGTATCTTCGAGTACTTCGAGGAAAAGGGCTTCGTGAAGGTGGACGACCACCGCGAAGGCATTCTCCGGATCACAGCCGCGGGAATCGACGAAGTGGAGTCGCAACTGGCCGGCTGAGCGCCGGGTCTGGCACGCGAAGTGCCTCGATCCCGGGTGACGCGGCGGGCACCCCTCCAATGTGGTCCCCAAGCCACCCAGACTTGCACGCCGCGTCGAAGGGCAGCAGCCGCTCGCGGCGCTGCCCTTTTTCTTGCGCTGCGGAGGTATCGGGCCTGGGGGAGGACGGCCCGCCGGACGGTCCTTCCGGAACCCCTCCGCGCCGTGGACGTACAAGTCAGCGACCGGCCGCTTGCCCGGGCCGGCAATGAGCAGCAGGATACGAGACGATGGAGATGAACCGGGTCCGGTGGGTCGATGCGGGTGACGGTGCGGCCGGGAGCTGCGCGGCCTTTCTGGCGCGGCACACGGACTACCGCGACGGCAACCTCAGCCCCCTGCTGGCGGCGCAGCATGCCGCCCATGCGGCGCGCTGCGACTCGTGCGCGCGCTATGCGCGGGTGCTCGAGCGCGGCGTCGACGTGCTGCGGAACGTTCCCGAGGTCGAGCCGAGCGAGGAATTCGCGGCGCGCTTGCAGCACCGGCTCTTCCACCTGGAGGATGGGGCGCTGCATCCCCGTCGCCGCTACGCGCCGGGTCTCGCGGCCGCGGCCGCGCTCGGGACGCTGCTGCTCCTGCCGCAGCTGCGCGCGCCCGCGGTCGATCGGGGCGCGGGCATCGGCACGCACCTGCACGAGGATGTCTTCGGCCGCAGGGCCGAGCTCTGGCAGCCGCTCTCGCTGCCGCTCGCACAGGCAAGCCGGGTGCCCGGCGCGCTGCCGGTCGCTCTGTACTCGCCGGTGATCGTGCGCGCGCCTACCTACCAGGGCGGCGCGCTCGCGCACGCCGACTGAGATGGCGCTGCGCACGCCGGAGCAGCTGGCCCGCAGCCTCGCGGACGGCGCCCGCGGCGGAATCTTCTTCCTCTTCGGCGAGAACGAGTTCCTCAAGGAGGAAGCCGCGGCCCGCCTGGTCGCGGCGCACCTCGACCCCGCCACCCGCGACTTCAACTACGACCAGCTGCGCGGTACCGATGTCGAGCCGGATACGCTCGCATCCATCGCGGGCACGCCACCGATGATGGCGGAATGGCGCGTGGTCGTCGTGCGCGATGCGCAGGCCCTGGCCGCATCCGCGCGCTCGCGCGCTCCCATCGAGGCGCTCCTGGCCCGGCGCGTGCCGGGTCTCGTGCTCGTGCTGCTCGCGACCCTGCCGGACCGGTCGAAGGCGCAGTTCTTCGAGCGGCTCAAGCGCGCGGCGAGCGCGACCGAGTTCGCGGCGCTCGGCGAGGCGGACGTGCCGGGCTGGCTCGTGACGCGCGCGGGCGAGCGGGGACTCGAGCTGGACATGACCGCCGCGCGCGCGCTCGCGTCCGCGATCGGGAGCGACCTGGGCGTGCTCGCGCAGGAGCTGCACAAGCTCGAGGGATACGTCGGTGATCGGAAGCGGATCACGCGCGAGGACATCACCGCCGTGGTCGGCGTGCTGCCCCGCCACAACCGCTGGGACTGGTTCGACCTGGTTGGCAACGGCGAGCTCGCGGCCGCGCGCCGCAGTCTGCCCGTGCTGCTCGACCAGGGCGAGACCGGTGTCGGGCTCGTCATCGGGCTCGGCACGCAGTTCCTGCGGCTCGCGCTCGTCGCGCACGGCGACGAGCGGGCGCTGGCCGCCGCCCTGCCACCGCACCAGAAGTGGCTCGCCCAGCGGATTGCCCGCCAGGCCCGGCGCTGGTCGAAGGCGCGGCTCGACGCGGCGCTCGACGATCTGCTGCGCGCCGACCGGCTGCTCAAGTCCTCGGCGCTCGGCGACCGCGCGATCCTCGAGGAGCTGATGCTCCGGCTCGAGCAGCCGGTCCAGCCCGCCGCGGCATGATTGCCCGGCTGGCAGGTGCCGCGTTTGCGTGCCTGCTGCTGCTGCCGCCGGCCGATTCCTTCGCGCAGAGCCCCGAGCTTGCCCGCATCGATTCGCTCGTCGCGCTCACCCGCCTCACGGAGGCGCGCAGCGCGCTGCTGCGCTGGCAGCAGGCGCAGCGCGCGCGTGCCAGCGCCGAGGACGCAGCGCACGCGTTCCTGCTGCGCGGCCGCCTGCACACGGACGCCGACAGCGCCCTCAGCGCATACCTCGAGGTCGCGCTCGGTTATCCGTCCTCCAGCTCGGCGCCGGAAGCGTTGCTCCGGCTCGGACAGGCCGCGCTCGCGCAGGGCGATGCCGACCGCGCCACCGGCTACCTGGAGCGCCTGGCGCGCGACTACCCCGCCGCCAGCCAGCGCACCATGGGTCGACTCTGGCTCGCGCGCGCGCAACGCGCCCGCCGCCGCCCCGCCGAAGCCTGCGCCCTGCTCGATGCCGTCGCGCGCGATGCCGGTGACGACGCCCTGCTCGCCGCCCTCATCGATACCGACCGCCAGGCCTGCCGTACCTCGGCCACTGCGAACGCGGTGCCCGCCAGTGGCACGTCCCGGAACGTCGCGTCCGCTCCGGCCGGCTCGCCCTCCCATGCGATACAGGTCGGCGCCTTCCGCGACCAGAGCTCCGCGCACGCACTCGCGCGTCGCCTCCGCGAGCGCGGCTTCGATGCACGCGTCGTCTTCATCGGCAGCGGCACGCTCGCGCTCGTGCGCGTCGGCAGCTTCCCCGGCGCGCGCGATGCGACCGCCGTGCTGCGCCGCGTGCGCGAGCTGCATCGCGACGCGGTCCTCGTCGATGATGTCGCGCGCGAGCGGACGTCGCGTTAAACGTCTTGTGCGGACATCGTGGCGTGCGTTACCCTTGATGTGATGACTGCCCCGCACTCCGCTCCTCGCCAGCTCTACCAGGCCTGGCTCGAGGAGCAGCTCGAGGACTACAAGGCCGCGCTCACGCGCGATGAGATCCTCGCCCTGGCGGACGAGGCGGTGCAGCAGCTGTTCACCACCGCCGACGGCCAGTACCCGCTCACCGAGATCCTCCTCTGCGACGCCGTCGACGCGCTGCTGCTGCGCCAGCTCAACCTGCCCGACTTCCGACAGTGGCGGCGCATGTGTCGGAATGACGCGGCAAACCGACCTGTCGAGGAGACACCTGCGGCCCTGCGCGCTGCCGTCTGATCGCTGTAACCTGATTCACGACAACGATTTAACTGCGAACGGCTGGAATCGGTATGGCTCCTGCCCATACGCATGCGCGTCCTCTGTGCTCGGGGTGGGCGATCATGTCGGGGAAGGAGCAGGTGCCGGCGATGGAGAGCCATGAGAAGGAGCGGCGGATCGATTTCGTCACGCCGCCGGGAATCGTGATACATTCGCCGGCCGAGGCGCAGCCGCGGCCTGCGATTTTCGCGTTCATCTGGGGAGGCAAGGTGGCGCCGGTGCCGGCGCTGCCGTACGGCCGGCGAACGGCCTGACCGACCCGGAGCGCGGATGATGCATCCGCGGGCGCACTACGCGCCCGCGGATTTTTTTTGCCTGTCGTCCGGGAGTGACATGGGATCGGGAGGAAGCTGGGCGTGTCGGAACGACTCGGAGTGATCGGGGCAGGGGTCGCGGGACTGGCCGCGGCGTGGCGCCTGGTGGAGGCCGGGCGGCAGGTGGTCGTGTACGAGGCGGCGCCGGTCGCGGGCGGCCTGCTGGCGACGGTGGAGCGAGCGGGGATACGCGCGGACACGGGCGTGCAGCTGCTCAGCTCGACCTACGTGGAGACGCGCCGCCTGATCGCGGCTGCGGGCGCGTCGGGGCTGCTGGCCGGGGTGCCGGGGCGCGATGCGCTGTGGCGTCGCGGGCGGGCGCGGCCGATCACGTACGGCGCGGTGGCGAGCATGCTGGCGACGGGCGCGCTGCCGGCGATGCTGAAGCTGCGGCTGGGGGCGAAGTACGTGCCGTTCCTGAGCACGCGCGCCGCCCACGCGGACGCGAACGATCCTGCCGCGACTGCGGCAGCGCACGACGGCGAGAGCATCGCCGCGTGGGGCCGGCGCGAGCTGGGCGACGACTTCGTCGAGTACCTGGCGTACCCCCTGCTCGGGGCGTACTACGGGGCCACGCCCGAGCGTGCGAGCGCCGGGCTTTACCACGCGCTGGCGCGGGTCGGCATGGACGTGCACCTGTCGGCGGTGCGCGGCGGCGCCGCGCGCCTGGCGGCGGCGCTGAGCACGGCGCTCACCGGGCGCGGCGTCGAGCTGCGCACCGGAGCGGCGGTGACGTCGCTGCAATGCGGCGAGGCCGAGGTGCGGCTGCAGGCCGGGGGTGGGGCAGAGCAGCTGGCCGGGGTGGTGGTCGCGACCGACCCGGCGCAGGCGCGCAAGCTGCTCGCCGGCGAGTCGGCGCTGGCCGGCTGGCTGGCGGGCGTGGTCACCGCACCCGCCATTACCGTGACCGCCTGGCTGCGTCGTCGCGTCAACGTCGACTGGTTCGGCGTCTCGTTCCCGCGCGTCGAGCCGCCCGGCGACGTGCTGGTCGCCGCGTGCGTGCAGAGCCGCAAACCGGAGCTCGTGGAGGGGGCAGGCGACGCGGTCGTGATGTATCCGGCCCCCGCCTGGATGGCGGCGCATGCGGACGCGCCCGATGCCGCACTGCGCGACGCGCTGCTCCCGGCGCTCGAGCGCGCGTTCCCCGGCATCACGCGGGTGACCGACGACGTGAGCGTGCACCGCCACGCCGGCGGCTATCGCGTCTTCGAGGCGGGCCAGCTGCGCCGGATCGCGGCGTTCGACGATGCGATGGTGCCGCCGCGCTGCGCGCTCGCCGGCGATTACCTGGTCGCGCCGACCGTCGAGGGGGCGGTCCGTAGCGGCCTGCGCGCGGCCGCGCGACTGCTGGCGTAGTCGTCCGGCAGCGGGCGTCCGCGCGGCAATGCCCGGCGGCTGCGCGGGTCGTGGCCGCCGCCGCCCCGACCTCGGGTCAGTTGCCGGGGGGCGCGCCGGCCGTGCTCACCGGTGCGTCCCAGAGGACCCGCCATGCCCCGTCCGGGTCCTTCCGCCAGACGACCACGTAGTTCCCGCTGTCCTCGAACGGCTCGGCGAAGTGCTCCGGCGCCTCGGGGCCGGGCGTGAACGTCAGGGCGTACGTGCCTCGCTCGGCCGCCAGCGGCTCACTGACCACCACGTCCTTCGTGGTGAGGGTAAACTGCCACTTCCCGGCCCCGACTGCATCGCTCCAGAACCGGCGCAACGCCTCCCGGCCCACGGTCGGCGGCATCTGCGGCGGAAGCTGCCACACATCCTCCGCCATGACGGCCGCGATCGAGTCGACGTGACCGGCCTCGTACCAGCGCTCGATCTGGGCGTTGATTCGCTCGATTTCACTCCTGACCGCCGCGACGTCCTCCTGCGCGGCGAGCTCGCCGCGAAACGCGCCGACGAGGGCCAGGGACACGAATGCAGTCGCGATCCGACGCATGACACCTTCTGCGTGAGGGGATCCCGGAACCGGCCACAAGATACGGGCGCGTTGCGCCGGCTCCACCCGCGAGCGAGACATTCCGGTCACTTGTCGCCGCTCTGGCCCGCTCCCGTAGCCACGGGTACCCATGGAATTTCCCGAACCATAGTTCCAAAGAAATGCGCATCCGGATGCGCATTATCACGGATCGGCATTGCAGCTCCGGGCGGCTCACGCCCGGCGCAGCGGTTCGCCGTTCTCGACGCGGATCACGACGGTTTCGGTGGCCTTGTCGTGGAGCGCCTGACGGTTCCGGTCCCAGAGGATCTGTGCGAAGCCGAGCGTACCGGAGAAGAAGGACGCGGCGTAGCCGCCAAAGCGCTCGAACGCGATCCACCAGCCGACCGGTCGCGCATCCAGGCGGATGACGCGGATCTTGAGCATGCGCTTGCCCGGCGTCTGTCCGCGCCCCAGCACCGTGAGCGCGGTGAAGTAGAATCCGAACCAGCCCAGCCCGACACCGAGCTCGTCGGCAATCTCGGAGAAGAACGCACGCACCGGTCCGCTCTCGTCCTCGGCTGCGGCCAGTCGGCTTTCCAGCTCGCGGTTGCGACGGCGCAGCTGCTCGTTCTCGGCGTTCAGCGACGTGAGCTGGGTATTGGCCAGCGCCTCAACCGCAGCGCTCTCGGCGTCGACCTCAGCGGTCTCGGCGTCGATCGCAACGGTCTCGGCGTCGACCGCAACGGTCCCGGTGCCTGGTTGCGTCACCTGCGCACTCTCGGCGGCCGGCGGATGCCCGGCGTCGGCACTACGCTGCGCGGGACGGATCGCGCTCCACAGCTTGAGCACGAGCACGAAGGCGAACAGCGCCATGGTGAGCTGGAGCGCGAGCCGCGCGGCACGGCGGGTGATCGAGCGCGAGCTCGACGGCGCGAGCGCGCGCCAGAGCACGAGCGCGACGATGAGCGCGAGGAGTACGACCAGGCTGGTCCGGGCGATTACGGCCACGAGCAGCGCGTCGATGCCGATCGCGACGAGACGGCGCCACGGCTCGGCCAGGCGGATGCCGAGCAGCTCGGGCGCCACCGAGAAGGCGTCCGGAGTAACGATGTGGCGTGGGTCGCTGGGCCTCATGGCGGCCCAATATGCGTGGCCGGGCAGGAAGGTGGGAGGGAACGCTGCCCCGGCGCGCAGTCGCTGACGGGAGAGCCGCCTGGCGCGAAGGGATCAGGGGCCACCAGCAACTGCGGGTGCAGGGGGCGGACGCGCGCGCCCGCCCCCTGCACACAGCTCAGCGCGCCAGCTCGAGCGTCCGGCGCTCGCCGCGGCGCAGCACCTCCAGCTTCACGGCGCCCTCGCGCGTCCGGGCGAAAGCGCGGTAGACGCCGCTCACGTCGCTCACGCTCTCCCCGTCGGCGGAGAGGATGACGTCGCCGGGCAGCAGACCGGCGCGCCGGGCGGGCGTGTTCTGCGGCACGTCGAGCACGAGCACGCCGCGCTCGGTCTGGAAGTACCGGCCCAGCTCCGGGTTCAGCGTCTCCAGCCGCGCGCCGCCGATGGCGCGGGCGCCGAGCCCGAACAGCACCAGGTTGTCGCGTCCCGGTCCGTCGGGCGGTCCGGCGAACTCGAAGAGGCGCCCGCCATCACCCGGGAAGACGTGCACCTGCCCGCGGAACGTGCTGTCCATCCGGAAATGCCGGAACGCGCTGTCCATCGGGAACCGGCGCAGGGCGCTGTCCAGCTGGAGCCCGCGCAGCACGCTGTCCATGGGGAAGCGGCGCAGCACGCTGTCGCGGAACGCGGCGTCGGGCGGGAAGCGGTACATGAAGCGACGCACCACGATGCTGTCACCGTCCACGGAGTCTCCCTGGATCACGAACGCGGAGTCACGGCTGAAGAAGCGGAACCGGGTGGTGTCCAGGCCGGCGCTGATCGAGTCGACGAACAGGCGCAGCATGCCGCGTACGGAATCGGCACGGAAGCCGGGGACGGCACGCAGCTCGAAGTAGCCCGCGGGCGGCGCCGCGGCCACCAGGCGCAGGTCGCGCTCGCTGCCGGCGCGGCGGACGCGCAGGGTGACGGTGTCGCCCGGCATGAGCGAGCCCGAGATGCTGTTGAGCAGCGACTCGCTCGCGTTCAGTCCGTTCAGCCGCAGGATCACGTCGCCCGCCTGCAGCCCGGCGCGCTCCGCGGGGGAGTCCTTCCGTACATCGGTCACGGCCAGGCTGAGGCTGCGCGCCCCATCGCGGTTCGTCGCCTCGCGCTCGAAGGAGAACCCGAGGTAGCCGCGGCGCGCGTGGGCCTCGACGACGATCTGGGCGGAGAGCTGCGGCGCCTGCGCCGGGAGAAACGGGGTGCCGGCCGCGAACAGCAGCGCGCCCGGCACGATGTATCGCATCTTCATGTTCTTGCTCCGTTGAACTGATTCACCAGCTGTCCGTGCCGCTCGCCGAGACCTGGCGCAGCGTCGCGTCGCGCTGCGCGAGCGCGGTCAGGTGGTAGCCGTTGATGACCGGATCGGTCGGCGCCCGCGCGAGCGCCGCCCGGGTCGTGAGCACGATACCCTCGAGCGCGGCGAGGCGCGCGGTGGGATCGTCGGTGCGCGTGCTGCCGGACAGCTCGGCGAAGCGCGCGAGCGCCTCGAGGTAGCTGGTCTCCGCGTTCTGCAGCAGGTCGAAAGCCTCCTCCGCCGTGCGCGGCGCGCGCGCGGCCGGAGGCGGTGCGTTCCCGGTGAGCCGCAGCTGCGGAATCGGGTCGGCCACCGGCGCGGAATCGGTCGCCGGAATCGCTGCGGGCGGCGAGTCGGATACCGTTGAGGGCGAGCTGGCGTTCACCACCGGAGTCGCGATCGGCGGCGCGGCCGCCTGGCGCGGCACCGGCTGCAGCGTGCGGCCCGCCAGCGTGCCGATCGCGAACAGTGCCACCGCCGCCGCGGCCCGGCCGGCGTGTGCGAGCCACGGGGTTTGGCGGCGCGGCAGCCGAATGCCCGTCAGGCCGGCGCGGATCAGCCCCTCCTCCTGAAGCCGGCGCTCGAGCCGATCCCAGTCCTCCGGCGGCGGCTGGAGCGCGGGTAGGGCGCCGAGCTGCGCGCCCTGCTCGTGCAGTGCCTGCAGCTCGTCGCGGCACTCGGCGCAGCCGGCCAGGTGCGCGGCCTCGAGCGCGGTGGGCGCCTCGTCCACGAGGCGCGCGAGCGTTTCCAGATTCAGATGAGACATGCTTCCTCTCCGTTCACCGGCGTATCCCCGGCCCGCAGCAGCCGGCGCAGCTTGGCCCGCGCCTTGAACAACTGGCTCTTCGAGGTGCCGGCCGTGATCCCCAGCTCGGCGCCGATCTCCTCGTGCGTGTAGCCCTCCACGTCGTGCAGCACCACCACCTGGCGCATGCCCTCGGGCAGCGTGTCGAGTGCGCGCTGGATCGAGAGCCGCAGCACCGTCTGCTCGGGACGCGTCGCCTGCTCGGGCGCGAGTGGCAGCGCCACCTCGTTGCTCACGCGGCGCTGACGCCAGCGCCGACCGTGCAGCGCACTGTTGACCGCGATCCGGTGCAGCCAGGTCGAGAAGCGCGACTCGCCGCGGAACCGCGGCAGCGCCCGGAACGCGCGCACCCACGCCTCCTGTGCCCAATCCTCGGCGAGCGCGTCATCGCCCGCGAGCCGGCGCACGACCGCGAAGACGCGCGGGGAGTAGCGGTTGTACAGCTCCCGCATCGCGGCGCCGTCGCCCTCCTGGGCGAGGCGTATGCACTCGAGCTCGTTCATGCGCTGCCGGTCATGAGTTCTGCGAGTGTGATCCCGGGTGGGCCGCCGAGGGTTGCCCGGGCGGCGGAGCGGCCCCCGGGAGCCGCGGGCGGAGTTGTGTCTGGAGCTCCTCCGGCCAGGCGCGTGAAGAGCGGGCCAGCCGAGCATGAAATTCCCGTCGCACCCCTTGTTGGCCGGCATCTTGCCCCCGGGGGGCCCCTGCCGAAAGGAGGCCGGGTGCGACGCATGCTGGGGGTCGCGCTGCTGGCTGGCTCGGCCTGGGGGGCGCCCGCCGCGGCCCAGGCGCCGGCCGCCGGCAGCGCCATCGGAGACGTACCGGCCGACGCGTGGTTCATCACGCGCTCGCCGGCGCAGGCGAGCGCGAGCGACCTGGGCACTGCCGGCCTCGCGGCGCTCGGCGCGGGCGTCGCCCTGCTCCTCGACGAGCCAGTGCATGACTGGCTGCACTCGGAGCCGTTCCCGGTGCGCGTGCTCGCACCATTCGGTGAGGACGGCCCGCTCGGCTTTACGGGGCGCACCACGCTGTTCCTGCTGCCCCTTTCGCTGGCGCTCTGGACCGCCGGCCACGTGACCAGCTCGCCCGACCTGCGCGATGCCGGCCTCGGCTGCGGCACGTCGAACCTCACCACGACGCTGACCCGACGCCTGCTCGCCTCGCTGCTGGGACGGCTGCGTCCCGAGGTGCACGAGGGCGCGTTCCGCTTCCAGCTGTTCGCGTTCGGCGACTGGGAGGCGCGCTCGTTCTTCGGCGGCCACGCCTCCAACATCATGAGCTGCGCCGCTTTCTTCAACCATCGCTTCGACATGGGCCCGGCCGGGCCGGCGCTCTATGCCTTCGCCGGCGGCGTGGGCGCCGCCCGCATCGTGGACGAGGCCCACTGGACGTCGGATACATACACGGGAATGGTGTACGGCTACGCCGTGGGCCGGAACGTCGCGCAGCGCTCGCTGGACCGGAGCAGGGAGGCTTCGGGGGAACGATCCATGCAGCCGATGGCATGGATCGGATGGCGCATCCGGCTCTGATAGCGGGCGCCGGCGTCCCGTGGGGGGCGCGCATCCGTACCCGAGGAAATGGAGCGGCTGATGAGCTGGCGGACGATCGAAGCGGAGGGACGCACCTGGCAGGTGCGCGCGGTGTCGAGCAGCCCGGAGACGGGCGTGGCGGACGTGCTCGAGTTCACGAGCGGGCCGGACGTGCCGCCCCGGCGGCTGGCGCTGCCGACGGGGAGCCTGGGCGAGCTGGACGAACTCGCGCTGGGGTCGGCGTTCGCGCAGGCGCGTCCGCTGGGCGGCGACCATTACGGCCGCCCCGGAAAGTCCATGGAAGACGCGCGCTGAGCGTCCCTTTCGAGGGCGGTACCCCCCGGACATATTGCCGCGGCGGGCGCGAGGCAGCGCCCGGGAGAGCGGAACAACGATGAAGTACGCGGGCGGCGCGACGCACCTGGAGTGCACACGTTGTGGCGCGCCCTGGGACGCGGAGGAGCTGATGCGGCTCTCGCCGTGCTGCGAGAAGCCGCTCTACCCGCGCTACGATCTTGCGGCGCTGGCCGGCGAATTCACGCCGGACGCGGTGCGCGGGCGGGAGCCTACGCTCTGGCGCTACGCCGAGGTGCTGCCGGTGCGTGATGCCCGGTTCCGGCTCACGCTGGGCGAGGGGATGACGCCGCTGCTGGAGTCGGCGCGGCTGGCCGGGCGGCTCGGACTCGGGCGTGTGTGGCTCAAGGACGAGGGGCAGAACCCGACCGCGAGCTTCAAGGCGCGCGGGCTGGCCGTCGCCGTGGCGCGCGCCTGGGAGCTGGGGGCACGCGAGCTGGCGCTGCCGTCGGCGGGCAACGCAGGCTCTGCCGCGGCCGCGTACGCCGCGGCGGCGGGCCTGCCGTGCCACGTGGTGGTGCCGAAGGACACGCCGCACGTGATCATCGAGGAAACGCGGGCGCTGGGCGCGGACCTG
>DATHVV010000009.1:0-37337 GCA_035461105.1 Longimicrobiales bacterium
CCCCGGCCGAGCGGCTCCAAGCCCTTGAGCGAGCACCCTTTGTGAGCTATCTTTCGAGAGCGGACGCAACGTCCGCCGTTTGACAACTCAACGTGCCGAACGCACGGCGCTCGCCGTGCGGCGGGGGACCCAGGATGCAGGGGTGAATCCGGCGAACGCCGGAGGGGGACCTTCCTTCTCCCAACCCGACAGCTAACCCCGCAGGCGAGAGAGGAAGCGTAGATGGGCCACACTCCTTTATCCCCAGCGCAGCCGCAACTGCAGGTCGGAGGGTGAGCCATGCGCATGCTGCTCATCACCGGCACGCACCTGCTCAATGATCGCAGGCTGCGGCATCTCGTACTACGCTACACCGGCAGCGCGCGTGCCACGCGCCTGATCCTGCGACGCATCCGGTGGGCGATGCGGCGGGGTGAAATCCACACCTGCATGATCCACCCGGCGGCGCCCCGGCCGTCCCCCTCCGAGGCGGACGAGAGTCGTTGGGAGGTTCTGGTCAGCTACCTCAGTCCATCAGCCCTGCGACCCCTGCACGGGTGAGGTTCTGACCGAGCCTTGTGCGCCCGGACTCCGCGCGCTCTCGCGTAGTCCGGGCGGCATGGCCCCCGAGTTGCTGCCGCGGCGCACCCGCGCATAGTTTTGCGGCGATGCATTCGCTCCTCGTCATCCTCGGGATAGCCGGCTTCATCGCGGTCGTGCGCCATGCGCTCGACGCCCTGTTGCGCCTGCTCCACGGCGACGTGGAAGCCGCTCTGGCGAGCGGCCGGGCGAGTGCCCGTGCCCAGCACGGCGACCTGACCGGCCTCGAGGAGGCCGAGTCGGAGCGGCTGGCGGCGGGCGCGCGACGGCGCGTGGCGCTCGCGCTGCTGGTGCTGTGGACGGCGCTCCTGCTGCTGCCCCCTCTCACCCCCTGGCCGGGCGCGCTGTATGCCGCGTACGCGCTGCTCTGGCTGCTGCCGCGGCGGCGCCCGCGGGCATGATCCGCGTCACCTTCCTGGGCACGGCCGCAAGCCGGCCGACCGTCGGCCGCAACGTCAGCTCGGTGCTGGTGCAGCGCGAGGGCGATCATTTCCTGTTCGACTGCGGCGAGGGCACGCAGCGGCAGATGATGCGCTACGGCACGGGTTTCGGCGTCCACGACATCTTCTTCACGCACATGCACGCCGATCACTACCTGGGCGTGATCGGCCTGTTGCGCACGATGGGGCTGCAGGCGCGCGAGGAGCCGATGCGGCTCTGGGCGCCCGCGGGCAGCGCCGGCATCCTGGAGCAGGCCGTCAATCTCGGCGTCGAGCGCGTGCCGTTCGCGGTCGAGATCCGCGAGTTGGAGCCGGGCGCGCGGGTGGCCCGCGAGGGCTATGACGTCGTCGCGTTCGCGGCCCAGCACGGCCGCCAGGCCCTGGGCTTCGCGCTCGTCGAGCACGACCGGCTGGGCCGCTTCGACGTGGAGAGAGCGCGCGCGCTGGGGGTCCCGGAAGGGCCGCTGTTCGGCCGGCTGCACCGCGGGGAGAGCGTCGAGGTGGACGGCCGCATCATCCAGCCGTCCGACCTGGTCGGCGGGCCGCGGCCCGGACGCCGCGTCGTCTACAGCGGCGACACCCGGCCGTGCCGCGAGACCGTCGAAGCCGCCCGCGCGGCCGACCTGCTGATCCACGACGCCACCTTCGCGAACGAAGAGGCCGACCGCGCCCGGGCCACCGGCCACTCGACTGCGCGGGAGGCGGCGGACGTCGCCCGCCGCGCGGGCGCACGCCGTCTGCTCCTCACCCACCTCTCGGCGCGCTACGCCGACGATCCTCGCATCCTCGAGCGCGAAGCGCGCGAGGTCTTCGCGCGGGTGCAGGTCGCGCAGGACGGGATGGTCGTCGAAGTGCCTTTCTCCGACGAAGCCTGACCCGCGCATGGAGATGCGCGTTCCCGGCGACAAGTCGATCACGCACCGCGCGCTGCTGCTGGGCGCGCTCGCGAGCGGTCCCGGCCGGATCCGGGGCGCACTCGACGCCGCCGACACCCGGGCCACGGCGGCGGCGCTGCGGGCGCTGGGGGTGTCCGTCGGGCCGCTCCACGGCGACGAGGTGCGGACCGCCGCTCACGGCCGGACCGGATGGCGCGTGCCCCCCCGCGAGCTCGACTGCGCGAACAGCGGCACCACGGCGCGGCTGCTCCTCGGCGCGCTCGCGGCCCAGCCGTTCGCGGCCACGCTCACCGGGGATGTGTCGCTGCGGGGGCGTCCGATGCGCCGGGTCACCGATCCGCTCGCACGAATGGGGGCGCGCATCGAGGAGCTGGCCGAGCCGGATCGGCTGCCGCTGCGGATTCATGGCGGCGCCCTCCGCGCCATCACGCACGAGAGCCCCGCCGCGAGCGCGCAGGTGAAGAGCGCGCTGCTGCTGGCCGGGCTGGCGGGGGGCGTGGACGTGCGGGTGCGTGAACCGCGGCGCTCGCGCGACCACACCGAGCGCCTGCTGCGCGCGCTGGGGGTACGCATCGAGGAAGCGGAGCGGGATGGAAGTCACGAAGTGACCCTGATCGCCGGGACTGGACCGGCCGACCTGGATCTGGCGGTGCCCGGGGACTTCTCTTCCGCCGCTTTCCTGCTGGGCGCCGCCGCCCTGTTGAATACCGGGGACCTGACGATCCGGGGTGTCGGGGTGAACCCGACGCGCACCGGGCTCCTGGACGTGCTCGCACGCATGGGGGTCGGGGTCGCCGTCGAGGCGGTTCGTGAAGAGGGCGGGGAACCGCGCGCGGATCTGCGCCCCGTGCCGGGAGAGCTGCGCGCCACTGCCGTGAGCGCGGCCGAGGTGCCGGCACTGATCGACGAGCTGCCGCTGGTCGCGGTCCTGGCGGCCCGTGCCGGGGGAGTGACCACGGTGCGCGGCGCCGCCGAGCTGCGCGTGAAGGAGACGGATCGCATCGCGGCGCTGGTGGCGGGCCTCCGTGCCCTGGGCGTGGCCGCCGAGGAGCATCCCGACGGCTTCGACGTGGAGGGCACCGCCCGGCCGCTGAGGGGACGCGTCCAGGCGCGCGGCGATCACCGGATCGCCATGGCATTCGCCGTGCTCGGCGCCGCGCCCGGCAGCGCGCTCACGATCGATCAGCCAGAGCTGGAGCAGGTCAGCTTCCCCGACTTCTCCATGCTCCTGCGGCGACTCCAGGACACACCATGATCGTCACGCTGGACGGACCAGCCGGCTCCGGGAAAAGCTCGACCGCCCGCGAGGTGGCCCGCCGGCTCGGCTTCCGCCACCTGGATTCCGGCGCGTTCTACCGGGCGCTTACGCGGACGCTCCTCGACAGCGGGCTCGCGCCCGAGGACTGGTCGCGCCTGACGCCGGGGCAGCTCGATGAGCTCGGCGTGCGCGGCGTCGCCACCGAAGACGGCTACCGCCTCGAGGCGCGTGGCGCCGACCTCACCGGGCTCATCCGCTCCCCGGAAGTGAACGCCCACGTCTCCGCCGTGGCGGCCCTGCCGGCCGTACGGGAGTGGCTGCTCGGCCGGCTCCGCGAGGCGGCCCGCGGCACCGACCTGGTCACGGACGGCCGCGACATGGGCACGGTCGTCTTCCCGCAGGCCGACCTCAAGTTCTACCTCGACGCGAGCCCGGCCACCCGCGCCGGACGTCGCCTCCGCGAGACCGGCCACGACCCGCGCCAGCCCGACGTGCTCGCCGCCGAGATCGCACGCATCGAGGCCCGCGACCGGGCCGATGCCGGGCGCACCCTGGCCCCCCTCCGCCAGCCCGCGGACGCGCTGCGCGTCGACACCACCGAGCTCGCCTTCGAGGAGCAGGTCGAGTGGATCGTCGCGAAGGTGAGGGAAAGGAAGGGCGAAAGGGAAGGCAGGAAAGAGAGGCAGCAGGAGGAGAAGAGGAATCCGCGCGCAGCCGAGGGCGAGCGGGGACCCGCGCAGTAGCGGAACCGGGCCGCGTGCCCTAGCCTCGGATCCCGCCCCCGGTTATCTTTTCCGGGCTATACCCGGACCACATGGGCCGGGACAGCCATCACTCAGCCCTGCCGGCGGGTCCGACGCCGGTTCGTACGGAGGATCCCACCCATGGCGTACGGCCAGACTTCCCGCAACGACATGATGGACGACGATTACATCGCCACCAAGCCTCGCAAGAAGCAGGTGGTGCCGCCCGGCTCGGCGACCGAGTCGCCGTTCTTCGAGGAGGACGAGTACTCGCAGGAGGAGTACGAGGCGCTGCTCGGGATGTACGAGCAGACCCTGTCCAACATCGAGGAAGGCGAGATCGTCAAGGCCAAGGTACTGCGGGTCACGGAGAACGCGGTCATCCTGGACGTCGGCTTCAAGAGCGAGGGCTCGATCACGCGTGACGAGTTCAAGAACGCGGACTCGCTGCAGCCGGGCGACGAGGTCGAGGTTTTCCTGGAGAACCTCGAGGACCAGGAGGGCGTGGTCGTCCTCTCCAAGAAGAAGGCGGACTTCCTGCGCGTGTGGGAGAAGATCAAGCGCGCGCACGAGGAGAACGAGAAGGTGCCGGGCATCCTGACGCGCAAGATCAAGGGCGGCGTCACGGTGGACCTGATGGGTGTGGATGCGTTCCTGCCGGGCTCCCAGATCGCGCTGCGGCGAGTGCCGAACATCGAGGACCTGATCGGGCAGACGTTCGAGTTCAAGATCATCAAGCTGAACAAGCGCCGCCGCAACATCGTGGTGAGCCGCCGCGTGATCCTGGAGGAGGAGCGCGAGACGAAGCGCGAGCAGCTGGTGAAGGAGCTGCTGGTCGGCCAGGTGCGCAAGGGCGTGGTCAAGAACGTGACCGACTTCGGCGCGTTCATCGACCTGGGCGGCCTGGACGGGCTGCTCCACATCACGGACATGAGCTGGGGCCGGGTCGGCCATCCTTCGGAGATCGTGCAGATCGGCGACGAGCTGGACGTCAAGGTGCTCGACATCGACTGGAACCGCGAGCGCATCTCGCTCGGGCTCAAGCAGCTGCTGCCGTATCCGTGGAAGGACATCGAGCGCAAATACCCGGTGGGCGCGCGCGTCCGCGGCAAGGTGGTGTCGATCACCAACTACGGCGCGTTCGTGGAGCTGGAGAAGGGCGTTGAAGGGCTCGTCCACATCAGCGAGATGAGCTGGACGCGCAACGTGAAGCATCCGTCGAAGCTGGTCACGATCGGGGACGAGATCGAGGCGGTGGTGCTGAAGGTGGACCGCGACGACGAGAAGATCTCGCTGGGCATGAAGCAGATCGAGGAGGACCCGTGGCTGGCGCTGCCGCAGAAGTACCCGATCGGCACGCGCGTCGAGGGCAAGGTCCGCAACCTGACGAGCTTCGGCGCGTTCGTGGAGATCGAGCCGGGCATCGACGGGCTGATCCACATCAGCGACATGAGCTGGACGAAGCGGGTGCAGCACCCCTCCGAGGTGCTCCGCAAGAGCGATGACGTGCAGGTCGTGGTCCTGGGCGTGGATCCGGAGAACAAGCGGATCTCGCTGGGCCTGAAGCAGACGCAGGACGATCCCTGGGACTCGCTGGCGACGCAGTACGCGGCGGGGGTGGAGACCCAGGGCAAGGTGGTGCGGCTGGTCGAGGACGGCATCGTCGTCGATCTCGGCAGCGATGTGGAGGGCTTCGTGCCGCGCAGCCAGGCGGAGATCCCGGCCGGCGAGGAGCTTGCCGCCTACGTGCACGACGGCATGGAGTTGTCGCTCCGGGTGATCGAGTTCGATGCGGCGAACCGCCGGATCGTGCTGACGGTCACGTCGCCGCTGGAGCAGCTGCCCGAGAGCATGCGCATGGCGCCGGTGACGGAAGTAGAGCCGGGCTCGGAGGCCACCGAGACGACCGAGGCGATCGAGCCGGTCGAAGAGCCGGCCGAGTAGGCTTGCCCCACGCTCAGGTACGCCGAGACGGGGCGCCCGCACGGGCCCCGTCTCTTTTTTTGCTCATGTCCGAGCCCTATCTTCCCGCCCGTATGAAGCCATTTCGAGCCGCGCCCGCCGAGAGGCGCCGGATCCTGCCGGCGCTCGTCCTCTTCCTGCTCAGCGCCTGCACGGTCGCGGGCCCCGCGCCCGAGACGCCGCCGCCCGCACGCGACGCCCCGCCCCGGGAGCCGGTGCGGGAAGCCCCGCTGGTCCGCCTGGGCGTGGTGCTGCCGCAGGGCGGCGCCTTGCAGCCGTACGCCACGGCCGTGCTGGAAGGCATCCGCGTGGCCGCGGCCGACCACGAGCGTACCGGGGCGCACCGGGTCGAGCTGGAGGTCCGCGACGCGAGCACGCGGGAGCAGGTGAGCGCCGCCGTCCGCGAGCTGGCTGCGGCCGGTGTCGTCGCCATCATCGGACCGCTGCTGGAGGAGAACGTCGGCGTGGCCGCGCGCGCGCGGCCGGACCCCGGCCTGCTGCTGATCTCGCCGACCGCAACGCAGAACCCGGGGCTGCCGAATGCGTACGCATTGAACGTCTCTGACACGCTCGGCGCCGCGGCGCTCGCGCGCCATGCGGCCAGCCGCCCCGGTGCGACGGGTGTGCTGTACGCGCGCACGCCCGACGCGACGCTGCAGGCGCAGGCGTTCCGCCATGCCTATCGTGCTGCCTCCGGCGACGGTGCACCCATCGAGATCGCGTACTCGCCGGGCACCACCACCTACGCGGCCCAGGTGCGCCAGCTGCGTGACGCCGGGGTGCGCACGCTGCTGCTGGTCGGCGTCGACACCGACGTCCGCCAGATCCTGCCCCAGCTGCGCTATTACGGCCTCGAAGCGGACGTGCTCGGCACCGGGCCATGGACGACGCCGGACGGCATCCGTGCGATCGGCATCCGCGAGCTGGAAGGGGCGGTGCTGGCGGTGCCGTTCCTGGAGGAGGATCCCGCGAGCGGCTGGCAGCGGTTCCGCCATGCCTACGAGCAGACATACCGGCGCTCGCTGGAGAACGCGATCCCGGCGCTCGGACACGATGCGGCGCTGCTCGTTCTCGGGGCGCTCCCCGACGGCCGGGTCGACGCGGATGGCGCCCGCCGGGCGCTGAGCCGGGCGCGCGATGTGAGTGCGGCCACCGGCCGCCTGGTCGTGGCCGGTACCGAGCTGGGACGCGCTCCGCAGCTGGTACAGGTCCGCGAGGGGCGGCTGGTGCCGCTGCCATGAGCATCACCGAGAAGCTGAAGCGGCTCGAGGAGCTCCGTCGCGCCGCGGAGTTGGGCGGCGGCGAAGCCCGCATCCAGGCCCAGCACGAACGCGGCAAGCTCTCGGCGCGCGAGCGGCTCGACCTGCTGCTCGATCCGGGCAGCTTCATCGAGCTGGACCGGTTCGTCACGCACCGCACGGTCGGGCTGGAGGACCAGCGCTATCTCGGGGACGGCGTCGTTACCGGCTACGGCACCGTGCACGGCCGCCTGGTCTACGTCTTCAGCCAGGACTTCACGGTATTCGGCGGATCCCTCTCGGAAGCTCACGCCGAGAAGATCGTGAAGCTGATGGACCTTGCGCTCAAGAACGGCGCGCCCTTGATCGGGTTGAACGACTCCGGGGGCGCCCGCATCCAGGAGGGCGTCGTCTCGCTGGGCGGCTACGCCGACATCTTCCTGCGCAACACGCTCGCCTCCGGCGTCGTGCCCCAGATCAGCGCCATCCTGGGCCCGTGCGCGGGCGGCGCGGTGTACTCGCCGGCGATCACCGACTTCGTCTACATGGTGCGGGGCACGAGCTACATGTTCGTGACCGGTCCCAACGTGGTGAAGACGGTCACGCACGAGTCCATCGACATGGAGGGCCTGGGCGGCGCGGACGTGCACGCGGGCACCTCGGGAGTCGCCCATTTCGCCCACGACAGCGAGCTGGAGTGCCTGGAGTCGATACGCCGGCTGCTCACGTTCCTGCCGCAGAACAACCGCGAAGACCCGCCCGGCCGGGAGACCGGCGATCCCTTCGATCGCGCCGACGAGGAGCTGGCCACGATCGTACCTGACGAGCCGAGCCGCCCCTACGACATGCACGACGTGATCCGGCGGGTGGTCGATGACGGCGAGTTCTACGAGGTGCACCGCGACTTCGCCGGCAACATCATCGTCGGTTTCGCGCACCTGGGCGGTCGTGCCGTCGGCATCGTCGCGAACCAGCCGGCCGTGCTCGCCGGCGTGCTCGACATCAACAGCGCCGTGAAGGGCGCGCGTTTCGTGCGCTGCTGTGACGCGTTCAACGTGCCGCTGGTCGTATTCGAGGACGTGCCGGGTTTCCTGCCGGGCGTGGCCCAGGAGCATGGCGGCATCATCCGCCACGGCGCCAAGCTGCTGTACGCGTTCTGCGAAGCGACCGTGCCGCGCGTGACGGTGATCACGCGCAAGGCGTACGGCGGCGCGTACGACGTCATGAACTCCAAGCACATTCGTGGCGACATCAACCTGGCGTGGCCGACCGCCGAGATCGCGGTCATGGGACCGAAGGGCGCGGTCGAGATCCTGTATCGAAAGGAGATCGCCGAGGCCGCCGATCGCGAGGCAGTCACGACGCAGCGCGAGCGCGAGTACCGGGAGCAGTTCGCGAATCCGTACATCGCCGCCGCGCGCGGGTACATCGATGATGTGATCGATCCGCGCGAGACGCGGCCGCGCCTCATCAGCGCGCTCGACATGCTGCGCAACAAGCGCGACGGCAACCCTCCCCGCAAACACGGCAATCTGCCGCTATGACGCTGCGCAAGGTGCTGATCGCGAACCGGGGTGAAATCGCGGTGCGCGTCGCCCGCGCCTGTCGCGAGCTCGGCATCGGCAGCGTGGCCGTATTCTCGGAAGCGGACCGGCTCGCGCCGCATGTGCTGGCGGCCGATGAGGCGCACGGCATCGGTCCCGCGCCCGCGGCCGCGAGCTATCTGCAGGCGGAACGGCTGATCGAGACGGCGCTGCGCACCGGCTGCGACGCGCTGCATCCCGGTTACGGCTTCCTGGCCGAGCGCGCGTTCTTCGCGGAGCAGGTCACCAGCGCCGGCCTGGTCTTCATCGGCCCCTCGGCTTCGGCCATCGCCGCGATGGGCGACAAGACGCAGGCCCGCCAGCGCATGATGGCCGCAGGTGTGCCGGTGGTACCGGGCAACGCCGAGGCGCTGCCCGACCCGGACGCGGTGGCGGCCGTGGCTGCCGGGCTGGGTTACCCGGTGCTGTTGAAGGCCGCGGCGGGCGGGGGCGGCAAGGGCATGCGCGTGGTGCACGCGCCCGCCGAGCTCCGACGCGCCTTCGAGGCGACGACCCACGAGGCCCGGGCGGCGTTCGGCGACGGCAGCGTGTACGTGGAGAAGTACCTGGCGGAGCCGCGGCACATAGAGGTCCAGGTGCTGGCGGATGGGCACGGCACGGTACTGCACCTGGGCGAACGCGACTGCTCGGTGCAGCGACGGCACCAGAAGATGATCGAAGAGGCGCCCTCGCCGGCCCTGACCCCCGCACTGCGGGCACGCATGGGCGCGGCCGCGGTGTCGGCGGCGCGCGCCGTCGACTACGTGGGTGCCGGCACCGTCGAGTTCCTGTTCCAGGACGGTGAGTTCTACTTCCTGGAAATGAACACGCGCATCCAGGTCGAGCACCCGGTGACGGAGCTGGTCACGGGCATCGACCTGGTGCAGTGGCAGCTGCGCATCGCGGGGGGCGAGCCGCTCGAGCTGGCACAGGACGACGTGCGCCTGGTCGGCCACGCGCTCGAGTGTCGGATCACGAGCGAAGATCCGGCGAACGGGTTCCTGCCCTCGACCGGGCGCATCGAGCTGCTCGACTACCCGAGCGGTCCCGGGGTACGCTGGGATGGCGGCATCGTGGAAGGGTACGCCGTGTCGCTGTACTACGATCCGCTGCTGGGCAAGCTGATCGTGCATGCGCCGGATCGCGCGGCGGCGGTGGCGCGCATGCAGCGTGCCCTGCACGAACTTCGTATCATCGGCGTCGAGACCAGCATCCCGTTCCACCGGGCCGTACTCGCGGAGCCCGACTTCCGCGACGGCCGCGTGGACATACGCTACCTGGAGAAGCATCCGCAGGTGCTCACGGCGGGCCCGGACGAGGAAGCGCTGCGCGCCGCGGCGCTGGCTGCCGCGCTGCTCGAGGAGCAGCGCCGACAGCGCGAATCGGTGCCGCGCATCGACCCGGGCACGCCGGGCGCGAGCGGCTGGCGGCAGCAGGGCTGGCGCGCGTGAGCGACGTGCTGGATCCGGAGGCCGCCCGACGCCTGCACCGGATCGGCGGGACGCGCCTGCTGCAGGGCATGATCGAGCTGTTCCTGGAGCACGCGCCGGCACGGCTCGCAGCCGCCGATGCGGCGCTGGCCGCCGGGGCGCTGGCCGAGGCAGAGCGGGCGTGGCATTCGCTGAAGTCGAGCGCCGGCAACCTGGGGGCAATCCGCCTGCAGACCGCCGCCGGCCAGGCGGAGGGGGCGGCGGCCGCCGGGGATGGCGCAGCCGCCGCGGCTGCGGGCATCGCCGTGAAGCGGGAATGCCCCGTGGCCGAAGCGGCACTGCGGTGTCTCTGGCAGGAGTTGCGCGATGCCGACGATCGCGGTGATTGAGGACAATGCGGACAACCGCCTGCTGGCGCGGGCCATCCTCGAAGACCATTACCGGATCGTCGAGTACGACGGCGGGGCGGTAGCGCTCGCGGCCATGGTCGACGATCCGCCCGACGTCGTACTCCTGGACATCTCTCTGCCGGAAATGGACGGCAGCGAGGTGCTCCGCCGCCTGCGCCAGGTCCCGCGACTCCGCGACCTGCCCGTGATCGCGCTGACGGCGCACGCCATGGCCGGTGACCGCGAGCGCTTCCTCGCCGCCGGTTTCGACGCGTACGTCTCCAAGCCGATCGTGGACGAGCAGATCCTGCTGGACGAGGTCGCCCGCCTGCTGGGCGGGCCACCGGGTGGTGCGCCGTCATGGACGACCTGAAGCGGATCTACAGGCGCGCGCTCGGCGCCCGGATCCAGGCGCTGGACGCGGCGCTGGCCGCCCTGGCCACCGAGCCCGAGGAGGCGCGCTCGAGCCTGCGGCGCCTCGCGCACTCGCTGCGCGGCTCGGGCGCCTCGTACGGCTTCGCGGAAGTGACGAGCGCGGCGGCGGCACTCGAGGAGAGCGCCGATGCCGGGCTCGAGCATCGCGCCCGCGAGCTGCTGGAGGTGCTGCACGGCATCGCCGAGCCCGGCTCTGCCCGGACCGTGCTCGTGGTCGACGATGACCCGGAGATGCAGCTACTGCTGCGCGCGGTGCTGCAAGCACCGGACGTACAGGTCGAGATCGCCGAAACCGCGGTGACGGCCCAGCAGCGCGTTCGGGAGGCGCGTTTCGACCTGATCCTGCTCGACCTGCTGCTGCCCGATGCGGACGGGCGCAAGGTGTTGCTCACCATCCGGGACACGGCCGGCAACACCACCACGCCGGTGTTCGTGCTGTCGGCGAAATCCGGGGCGCACGCACGCACGGAATGCTTCGCGCTCGGCGCGAACGGGTTCTTCGAGAAGCCGTTCGACCCGGCGACCGTGGCCGCCGCGGTCACTGCGGAGCTGCTGCGCGGAGCCGCCCCGCCCGCCCGTCCGGAGAGCGCGCCGCCCCCCGGTCGCGACATTGTCGTGGTCGAGGACGATGAGCTGGTCGCGTCGATCCTCAAGCACCGGCTGGAGCGCGAGGGCTTCACGATCCACCACTACGCGGATGGCACGAGCGCGGCCGCCGCGCTGGAGCGCGGCGACTTCATGCTCGCGATCATCGACGTCAAGCTGCCTGGCATGGACGGCTTCCAACTGCTCGAGCGGGTGCGCTCGCACCCCGGAACCACCACGCTGCCCGTGATCATGCTGACCGCCCTGGGCGGCGAGCGGGACGTCGTGCGCGGCCTCGAGCTGGGGGCCAACGATTACGTGATCAAGCCGTTCTCTCCCGTCGAGCTGATCGCCCGCGTGCACCGGCTGCTCACTTCATGAGCGCACTCGGCGGCGACCGCCTGCTCGCGCTGCTCAGCATCACGATCCTGGTGCTGTTCGCGGCCGCGCTGCTGCTGGCGGGCCTCGTCTTCGTGCTGCATTTCCGCAACGAGCGGCGGGACGCGTTGCGCGCGCGGCTCGACCGGGAGTGGGAGCCGGCCCTGCTGGAGGTGCTGTCCGGGGCCCGGTCCAGCGACGCGTTTCCGATCCCGGTAGCGCACGCGCAGCAGCTGCACCTGGTCAACTTCCTGGGCCGCTACGCGCGCCGTCTGCGCGGTGCCGAGCGCCGCACGGTCATGGCGCTGGCCGAACCGCTGCTCCCGCGCGTCGCCGCTCGGCTGAACGATCGCTCCGCCGAGGTGCGTGCCCGGGCCGTACAGACGCTCGCATCGCTCGGGCTGCCCGGGTATGCACCACAGGTCATCGGCGCGCTCGACGATCCCTCGTACCTGGTCGCGATGCGGGCGGCGCACGGGCTGGCCCGGCGCGAGCACCCGGAGTTCGCGGTCGAAGTGCTGGCGCGACTGGAACGGTTTCAGCTCTGGAACCCCCGGTTCGTCGCCGCCATGCTGGCCGGGATGGGCCCGGCGGCGGCGCCCGGCCTGCGCGCGTCGCTCGCCGATCCGGCCGAGGCGCCGCGGGCGCGGGCCGTGGCGGCCGGCGCTCTGACCACGCTGCGCCATCTGGAAGCCGGACCGCACGCGGCGGATGCGCTCGCGCAGACGCAGGATCCCGACCTTCAGCAGGCCGCCCTGCAGCTGCTCGGCACCGTGGGGCGGGCTGCACACGTGCCGGTGGTGAGCGGCTTCGCAACGCACCCCGTCCCGTTCGTGCGTGCCGCCGCTCTCGAGGCGCTGGTGCGGATCGGTGGACCGGCCGAGCTGGCCCAGGTCGAGGCCGCGCTCGAGGACGAATCCCCGTGGGTCGCGCTCACCGCCGGCCAGGCGCTCGCCGGTGCACGCCGGCTGGACCTGCTCGACCGGGCCGCGACCGGAGTCGGACAGGCGTCCGTGGTCGCGCAGGAAGTGCTTTCGGAGAGTCGCCCATGACCACTGCGGCGCTCATCTTCTCGGGCATCCTGCTCGGCTACTTCCTGCTGCTGAACGGGATCTACCTGGGCACGACGGTATTCGCGTTCTTCGCGTTGCGCCGGTACGCCGCGCGCATCAAGTCACTCGACATCGAGGAGCTGCTCACGTTCGGCGATGCCCCGCCGATCACCCTGATCACACCGGCGTACAACGAGGCTTCGACGTGCGTCGAGGCGACGCGCGCGCTGCTCGCGATGCGGTATCCCGCGTTCGATGTGGTCATCGTCAACGATGGCTCACAGGACGACACGCTGGAGCGGCTGCGGGGGGCGTTCGCGCTGGAGCCCGCGACGCGGCTGCCGATGGCGAGTCTGCCGACTGCGCCCGTGCGGGGCATGTACCACAGCCGCGCGCACCGCAATCTGTGGCTGATCGACAAGGCGAATGGAGGCAAGGCCGACGCCCTCAACTGCGGGCTCAACTACTGCCGCGCTCCCATGTTCTGCGCGCTCGATGCGGACACGCTGCTCGAGCCTGACGCCCTGATCCGCGTGATCCGTCCGTTCCTGGAGAATCGGACCACGATCGCCGCCGGCGGCATCATCCGCATCGTGAACGGCTCGCGCGTGCGCAACGGCCGCGTGGAAGAGGTTCGCCTGCCACATACACTGCTCGGACAGGTGCAGGTGCTGGAGTACCTGCGCGCGTTCCTTTCCGGCCGGCTGGTCTGGGCGCAGTTCGACGCGATGCTCATCATCTCGGGAGCGTTCGGCCTGTTTCGCCGCTCGATGGTGATCGACGCGGGTGGGTTCTCGACGACCACCGTGGGCGAGGACATGGAGCTGGTGGTGCGGCTGCACCGCTATGCGCGGGAGCGGCGCATGCCGTACCGGATCCGCTTCGTGCCCGACCCGGTCGCCTGGACCGAGTGCCCGGAGACGCTGCGCGTGCTCGGGCGGCAGCGCGACCGCTGGCAGCGCGGGCTTGCCCAGTCGCTGCTCCGCCACCAGCGGATGCTCTTCAACCCGCGATATGGTCGCGTCGGCATGGTCGCCTTCCCGTTCTTCTACTTTCTCGAGATGATCGGCCCGCTCGTGGAGGCGATCGGCTACATCGCCTTCTTCGGGCTGCTCGCGGCCGGCCTGATCTCGGTGCCGTTCACCATTGCCTTCTTCTGTGTGGCGTTCCTGCTCGGCGTGAGCACCTCGATCGCGGCGGTCAGCCTCGAGGAGCTCACGTTCCGGCGCTACCGCCGGACCGGCGACCTGGCGCGCCTGTTCCTGCTCGCAGTGCTCGAGAACTTCGGCTACCGACAGCTGCTCACGTACTGGCGCGTGCGCGGCATGTTGACGCTGCGCCGGCAGCGCTGGGGCGCGATGGCGCGGACCGGGTTCGAGCCGGCCGGCGTGCCGTGAGCCCGGTCGAGCTCCGCATCGAGGGTATCGCCGCGGGCGGCGCGGGCGTGGGTCGCGCGGCTGACGGTCGCGCCGTGTTCGTGCAGCGAACCGCGCCCGGCGATCGCATCACCGCCGAGCTGGTGGAGCAGAAACCGCGGTGGGGGCGGGCGCGCCTGCTGCGCGTCGTGGAGGCCGGTCCGGGGCGACGCGACGCGCCGTGTCGATACTATGCGCGCTGCGGCGGCTGTACGCTCGAGCATCTGGAGTATGCGGCGCAGCTGGACGCGAAGCGCACGCTCGTGCGTGATGCGCTCGCGCGGATCGGCGGGCTGCAGCTCCCGGCCGCTCCTGCCATCGTCGGCTCGCCGCTCGAGTTCCGCTACCGGAACCGCGTCTCCTTCACGCTGCTGCGGGTCGGGGGACGGGTGCTTGCCGGCTTCCACGAGCTGGAGCGCCCGGGCCGGATCCTGGACGTCGGCGGCGCCTGCCTGCTGCCCGAAGCGCCGATCGCGCACGCCTGGGACGCGCTCCGCCGGGGCTGGGGCCAGGGTGCGCGCCTGCTGCCCGGCGGGCGCACGCTCCGCCTCACGCTGCGCGCCTCGGCGGCCGGCGAAGTGACGCTGCTGGTGGAGGGCGGGACCGGGGGCGACGCCAGCGCGCTGCGGACCGCGGTACCGCAGCTCGCCGCGGTGTGGCACCGCGCCCGGCCCGGTGCCGCCGCGGTGTTGCAGGCCGGAGCGGCGACGATCCCGGAGCTTTGGCAGGAGGAAGCCCTGACGCTCAGCGGCGCGCTCTTTCTGCAGGTGAATCGCGGCGCCGCGGCCCTGCTCGAGCAGCACGTGCTGGGACTGGTCGGTCGAGCGGACGGTCTGCAGGTGGTCGATGCCTATTGCGGCGTCGGCCTGCACGCGCGCCGGCTCGCGCGGCAGGGCGCGCAGGTCACGGGACTGGAGCTCGATCCGCACGCGATCGCCGTCGCCCGCGCGGACGCGCCGGCCGGCGCCGAGTTCCGCGCGGGGCGCGTCGAGGACCTGCTGCCCGGCGCGCTCCCCGCCGATCTGGTGATCCTGAATCCGCCGCGCGCCGGCGTCGATGCCGCCGCCATCGAGGCGCTCCTGGGAGCGGCTCCGGCGCGGCTCATCTACATCAGCTGCGACCCGGCTACCCTGGCCCGCGACCTGGCGCGAATGGCGCCACGCTACCGCTTGCAGTCGCTGCGCTGTTTCGACCTCTTTCCCCAGACCTCCCACGTGGAATCGGTCGCGGAGCTGGCATGCTCTACCACGTAACGCTCGGAGCGCACACGTATCGGATCGAGCTGCGCGACGGCCAGGTCTCGATCGATGGCGAGCCCCTCGCCGATACCGAGCTGATCGCGGTCCCCGGCACGCCGATCCATCACCTGCTCCTGGCCGGGCGCTCGCACACTCTGGTCGCGCGTCCCGCGGCCGGGCGCGGCCGCTGGGACCTGCACGTGGATGGAGTGCGCCACGGCGTGGAGGTCGTGGACGAGCGCACGCTCGCCATCCGCAGCCTGACCCGGATGCAGGAAGGACCGCAGGGGCCGCGTCCGGTACGCGCGCCGATGCCGGGCCTGGTGGTGCGGATCGAGGTCACCCCCGGAGAGCGCGTCAGCGCCGGCCAGGGCGTAGTGATCATGGAAGCCATGAAGATGGAAAACGAGCTGCGCGCCGATGGCGAGGGGGTCGTCGCCCGCGTGCTCGTGAGCGCAGGCCAACCCGTGGAAAAGGGCACCGTGCTGATCGAATTCGAGCGGGACGGTGCGGGTGCATAGATGAGCGAACGCAAACGGTGGGAGCAGGAGTGCCTCGAGCCGGTGCTGGCCCGGAGCGGCGAGCGCCGGGCGCAGTTCCAGACCACGGACGGGATCGAGGTCGAGCGCCTGTATGCGCCGCCCCGGCCGGACGCCGACTACCTCGAGCAACTCGGCTTCCCGGGCGAGCCGCCGTTCACGCGCGGGATCTATCCGACCATGTATCGCAGCCGGCTGTGGACCATGCGTCAGTACTCCGGGTTCGGCACGGCGCAGGAGACGAACCGGCGCTACCGGTACCTGCTCGACGCCGGTCAGACCGGCCTGAGCGTCGCCTTCGACCTGCCGACGCAGATGGGATACGATTCGGATCATGACATGGCGCGCGGCGAGGTCGGCCGGGTCGGCGTCGCCATCGCGAGCCTCGCAGACATGCGCACCCTCTTCGACGGCATCCCGCTCGAGAAGGTGTCGGTCTCGATGACGATCAACGCGACCGCGGCCGTGCTGCTCGCGTTCTATGTGGCGCTCGCGGACGAGCGCGGCATACCGCGAACCCGCCTGGCCGGCACCGTGCAGAACGACATCCTGAAGGAGTACATCGCCCGCGGCACCTACGTGTACCCGGTCGAGCCGAGCCTGCGCCTGGTCACCGACATCTTCGCGTTCTGCTCGCGCGAGGTGCCGAAGTGGAACACCATTTCGATCAGCGGCTACCACATCCGCGAAGCCGGCTCGACGGCGGCCCAGGAGATCGCCTTCACGTTCGCGAACGCGCTCGAGTACGTGGCTCGTGCGCTCGCCGCCGGGCTCGCCCTCGAGTCGTTCGCACCGCGCCTCTCGTTCTTCTTTGCGGCGCACAGCAACCTGTTCGAGGAAGTCGCGAAGTTCCGGGCGGCGCGGCGCCTCTGGGGTCGTCTCATGCGCGAGCGCTTCGGCGGCTCGCTCGACGCCCAGCGGCTGCGCTTCCACACCCAGACCGGCGGCGTCACGCTCACGGCGCAGCAGCCGCTCAACAACGTGGTGCGGGTCGCGGTGCAGGCGCTCGCGGCCGTGCTCGGAGGCACGCAGTCGCTCCACACCAACGGCTACGATGAGGCGCTCGCGCTGCCGACCGCGGAATCGGCCCGCCTCGCGCTCCGCACGCAGCAGGTTCTGGCCTCCGAATCGGGGGTTGCCGAAAGCGTCGATCCGCTCGGCGGCAGCTATTACGTGGAGGCGCTCACGGACGCGCTCGAGGCGGAGGCCGTCCGCTACCTGGACCGGATCGCGGAGCTCGGTGGGGCGGCCCGTGCCCTCGCGTTCTTCCAGGACGAGATCTCGCGCGCCGCGTACGCGCACCAGCTCGCCGTCGAGAGCGGCGAGCGCGAGGTGGTGGGCGTGAACGTGCATACCACGACCGAGGCCGCGCCGCACATCGCGCGACCCGCCTATGCCGAGCTGGAAGAAGGCCAGCGTGCACGCCTGCGGGCGCTCCGGGCGGAACGCGACGCCCCCGCGGTGGGCGCTGCCCTGGCCGCGGTCCGCCGGGCGGCGTCCGGCACGGAAAACCTGTTGCCACCGATGATCGAGGCGGTGCGCGCACAGGCCACCCTGGGCGAGATCAGCGACGTGCTGCGCGAGGTCTGGGGGACGTATCACGGAGTGGCGGCATAGTCTGCAAGTCCCTAGAATAGACGGGTTTTTTTGCCCTGGGGACGGGAATCGATGCCGACCTACGAATACCGTTGTGAGAACGCGCACGCGTTCGAGCAGTTCCAGAGGATCTCGGATCCGCCGCTCGAGGTGTGCCCGCAGTGCGGCGCGCCTGCGGAACGCATCCTCTCGGGCGGCGCCGGCCTGCTCTTCAAGGGCTCCGGATTCTACATCACGGACTATCGCAGCGACTCGTACCGGAAGGCCGCCGCATCCGACCAGGGTGGCGCTGCCGGCGGCGCCGAGGGCGGGGGCGGGAAGGGCGCTGACGCAGCCGGCGAGAAGAGCGCCGGCAAGGGCGAGGTCAAGGGCGGCGAGAAGAGCGGCGGCAGCGGCGGCGCGGGTCCAACCCCGGGCGCATCGACGGCGGGCTGATGTCCGTCGAGCAGCTGCGCGTCCAGCTCGAGCGGCTGGCGGCCGAGCTGGGTGGCGCCGCCGACGCCGTCCAGCTGGAGACGCCGCGCAATCCCGAGCACGGCGATCTCGCCACCAGCCTCGCGATGGTGCTGGCCAGGCAGCTGCGCCGCAACCCGCGCGAGCTGGCGCAGGAAATCGTGGCGCGGCTCGACCTGAACGCGGCCGGGCTGGAGGGAGCCGAGATCGCGGGCCCCGGCTTCATCAACTTCCGCTTCGCCAGCGCGAGCGTGCACGCGCTGCTGGCCGACGTGATCGCTGCCGACCGTGGCTACGGCCGCACGGCCGCCGGCCGCGGCCAGCGCATCATCGTCGAGTTCGTCTCCGCGAATCCGACCGGTCCGCTGCACGTGGCGCATGGCCGGGGCGCGGCGCTCGGCGACGCGATCGCCGCTCTGCTCGAGAGCACCGGTCACGAGGTCAGCCGCGAGTACTACGTGAACGACGCCGGCCTCCAGATCGACCGGCTCGCGGAATCCGTGGACGCGCGCTGGCACCAGCAGCGGGGCGAGCCGGCCGAAGTCCCCGAGGGGGGCTATCACGGGGACTACGTCATCGAGCTGGCGCGTGCCCTCACCGAGGAGCGGGGTGGCGAGCTGGCGACCCTGGACCCGGCCGCACGCCTGGCCTGCTTCCGAGAGCGTGCCGTCGCGGCCCTGCGCGCCGAGCAGGATGCCGACCTGCGCGCGTTCGGCGTCGTCTTCGACACGTACTTCTCGGAGACCACGCTCTACGACGAGCAGCGGCTGCCCGAGACGCTGGCCGAGCTGGAGGCGCGCGGTCTCACTTACGAGCGGGACGGGGCGACCTGGCTGCGCACCAGTGCGTTCGGCGACGACAAGGACCGCGTGCTGGTCAAGAGCGATGGCAGCTTCACGTACTTCCTGCCCGACATCGCGTACCACCGCGACAAGGCGCGGCGGGGCTACACGCACGCCATCAATGTCTGGGGCGCGGATCACCACGGTTACGTGCCGCGTATGAAGGCCGCCCTGGGCGCGCTCGGGCTGCCCGATTTCCTGGACGTCGAGATCGTCCAGATGGTGCGTATCATGCGCGGGGGCCGGGAGGCCAAGTTCAGCAAGCGGGCCGGCGATTTCGTGACGCTGCGGGAGCTGTTCGAGGAGACCGGCCGCGACGTGGCGCGCTACTTCTTCCTGATGCGGCGCTGCGACACCCAGATGCTCTTCGATCTCGATCTGGCACTCGACCAGTCCGAGAAGAACCCGGTGTACAAGGTGCAGTACGCGCATGCCCGGATGATGAGCATCTTCCGGCGCGCCGGGGTGGAGCCGGCAACCGTCGGTGCCGGCGCCGGCGAGAGCGCGGCGCTCACGCACGAGAGCGAGCGAGAGCTGATCAAGCAGCTGAGCGCCTTCCCCAGGATCGTGGAGCGGGCCGCGGAAGCGCGCGCCCCGCACGTCGTGTGCGACTACCTCGAGGCCACGGCCGGCATGGTGAACTCGTGGTATCACGCGGGCAATCCCAGCCGCAATCCGGAGCTGGCCGTGCTGGTCGCCGATCCGGCGCTGCGGCGGGCGCGGCTCGCGCTGGTACGCGCCACGCGCATCGTGCTGCGCAATGGACTCGAGCTGCTCGGGCTGACCGCGCCCGAGCGAATGGATCGTGAGGCATCGGAATGAGTCTGCTGGTGGTCGGCAGTGTGGCGCTGGACAGCATCGAGACGCCGTTCGGCGCGGTGCGTGATGCGCTGGGCGGTTCGGCGACCTTCTTCAGCGCGGCCGCATCGCTGTTCTGCAAAGTTCAGCTGGTCGGGGTCGTGGGCAGTGACTTCCCACGCGGGCAGCTCGAGTTCCTGGAGCGGCGCGGCGTCGATCTGGGTGGCCTCGAGGAGCAGGACGGTGAAAGCTTCCGCTGGTCCGGCCGCTACGCCTTCGACCTGAACAGCCGCGAGACGCTGGAGACGCGGCTGGGCGTATTCGCCGATTTCCGGCCGAACATCCCGGAGCCGTTCCGCGCCGCCGAGTGGCTTTTCCTCGGCAACATCGATCCGGAGCTCCAGCTGGACGTGCTCGAGCAGGTGCACCGTCCGAAGCTGGTCGCCTGCGACACCATGAACTTCTGGATCGAGGGCAAGCGCGCGGCGCTGATGCGGCTGCTGGAGCGCGTCGATCTGCTGCTGGTCAACGACAGCGAAGCCCGCCAGCTGTCCGGCGACCACAACCTGCTGCGCGCGGCGCGCTGGATTCAGCAGCACGGACCGAGCATGGTGGTGGTGAAGAAGGGCGAGCACGGCGCGATCCTGTTCACGCGCGACTTCGTGTTCTACGCGCCCGGCTATCCCCTCGAGGAGGTCTTCGACCCCACCGGTGCCGGCGACGCGTTCGCGGGCGGCTTCGTGGGGTATCTCGCGCACGGTGGCATCCTGGACGCGGCCCACCTGCGCCGGGCCATGATCTATGGCTCCGCGCTCGGCTCCTTCGCGGTGGAGCGATTCGGGCTGGAGCGGCTCATAGACCTGCGCGGCCAAGAGCTGCACCAGCGCGTCTGCGACTTCCGCGAGCTGACCGCGTTCGAGGAGACGGTGCCGCTGGCGGCCCATGTCTGAGCAGGACGGCCTCAGCTATCGCGAGGCGGGCGTCGACCGGGACGTCGCCACGCGTGCCAAGCGGCGCATCGGCGAGCTGATCGCGGCCACCCACACCGGGCAGGTCGTGGGCGGCCCGGGGGGCTTCGGCGGCCTGTTCCGGGTGCCGGCGGGGCTGGAGAACCCCGTACTGGTCTCGAGCGCGGACGGCGTGGGCACGAAGCTCAAGGTAGCCATGCTCGCGGGCCGCCACGACACGGTGGGCACGGATCTCGTCAATCACTGCGTCAACGACATCCTGGTCGAGGGTGCATCGCCGCTGTTCTTCCTGGACTACATCGGCATGGGCCGCCTCGAGCCGGGCACGGTCGAGCAGATCGTGGCGGGTCTCGCGGCCGGATGCAGCGACAACGGGTGCGCGCTGATCGGTGGCGAGACCGCCGAGCTGCCGGACTTCTACCAGCCCGGCGAGTACGACCTGGCCGGCTTCGTCGTGGGCATCCTGGAGGAGGAGCGCCGGCTGGGCGCGCATCGTGTACAGGCCGGCGACGTGCTGATCGGCCTCGCCGCATCCGGCTTTCACACCAATGGCTACTCACTGCTGCGGCGGCTGTTCTTCGACCGGCTCGGCCGCAACGTGCACGACGCGTTTCCGGGCAGCACGGAGACGATCGGCGACGTGCTGCTCCGGCCGCACCGGAGTTACCTGGCGTCGCTGCAGCCGATGATCGCGCGCGGCGACATTCACGCCATGGCGCACATCACCGGCGGCGGCATCCCCGAGAACCTGGAGCGGGTGATCCCGGATGGTCTGAGCGCGCAGGTGCGGCGCGCAGCGTGGCGGTTGCCGCCCGAGTTCCGAACCGTGCAGCAGCTCGGGTCGGTGTCCGATGAGGAGATGCTCCACACGTTCAACTGTGGAGTCGGCATGATCCTGGTCGTACCGCCGGGACGCGCTGAGGCGACCGCCGCGGCGCTGGCCGGCCAGGAGCTGGGTGGCTGGCGGCTGGGCGAAGTCGAACCCGGGATGCACCGGGTCGTACTACATTGATGCGGAGGTCGGGGATGAGGCGGCACCTGGTGACGGCCGTGCTCGCGCTGGTGGTCGGCGCGACGAGCACAGAGGCCCAGCTCGGAACAGCCGGCGCGGGTTTCGGCGCGGAGTGCGCCAACCTGTCGAGCGGCGCGCGCGAGTTCTGCGGCCGCGTCGCCGAGGGGATACAGGTGGTCCAGCCGCGCGTGGGCATCGCGCTCTCGGGCGGCAACCCGGTGCCCGGCACGGCGAGCACGATGGGCATGCGCCTGGGCGCCATGCCGCGCATCAGCCTTGCGCTGCGCGCGACCGCGGCGCGGGTGCAGACCGGTGGCATCGAGCGGACAGCCGATGACGATCAGATGACGTTTGCGGTGCCCAGCATCAACGTGGACGCGAGCGTCGGGCTGTTCTCCGGCCTGACGCTGGCCCCGACGATCGGCGGCTTCGGCGCGCTCGACCTGCTCGGCAGCCTCGGCATTCTCCCTCTGCCGGACGGCGAAGGCTTCAGCGGGTCGCCCTCCTCGTGGGCGGCGGGCGCACGCGTCGGCATCCTGCGCGAATCGTTCACGGCACCGGGCGTCTCGGTATCCGGGATGTATCGCCGCCTGGGTGATGTCGAGTATGGCGACCCCGAGCTGCAGGAGCGCGACGCGTACTTCCTGATGGACGACCTGAGCGGCTGGACGCTGCGGGGCGCCGTGAGCAAGCGCCTGCTCGGCCTGGGCCTGACGGCGGGAGCCGGCTATGACCGCTACAGCAGCGGGGTACGCCTGGTCGTGCGGGATGCGCCCTTCGAGCTCGCCACCGACAACCTCGAGACCGGCCGTACCACGTTCTTCGGCAACGCCTCGCTGACGATGCTCATCCTGCACCTGGTGGGCGAGGTCGGCTGGCAGAGCGGGGGCGATCCCGACGGCAGCGCGGACATCCCTACCGAACAGCTCGACAAGTCGGCGTTGTACGGCAGCATCGCGCTGCGCCTCACGCTGTAGCCGATCATGGCCGCGCCCGTCGACCCGGAGCTGATGCGCCGGGCGCTCCGTCTCGCGGAGCAGGGCTGGGGCCGGGTGCACCCGAATCCGCTGGTGGGCGCGCTCATCGTGGCGGACGACGGGCACGTGATCGCGGAAGGCTGGCACGCCCGCTACGGCGGTCCGCACGCCGAGGCGGTGGCGCTGGCGGCGGCCGGCACGGCAGCGCGTGGCGCCACCCTGTACGTCACGCTCGAGCCCTGCCGGCATCAGGGCAAGACACCGCCCTGCACCGACGCCATCCTGAGCGCCGGCGTGCGCCGTGTCGTCTTCGCGGCCCACGACCCCGATCGAACCGCGGCGGGCGGCGCGACCGTGCTGCGGGCTGCAGGGATCGTGGTCACGGGCGGCGTGCTCGAAGCCGAGGCCCGCAGCCAGAATGCGTCCTTCTTCCACTGGCACGAGCGGCAGACCCCGTACGTCGCCCTCAAGCTTGCCCTGTCCCTGGATGGCGCGATCGGAGTGAAGGATGCGCCGCGCGTGCTGGTCACGGGAGAAGCCGCGCGCACCGAGGCGAACCGGCTCCGGGCCGGGTTCGACGCCATCCTGGTAGGGATCGGCACCGTGCTGAGCGATGATCCGCAGCTCACCGTGCGCGATCACGCCGTGCGCGTGCCGCCGCTCCGGGTCGTGCTGGACAGCGACGCCCGCCTGCCACTCGAGAGCCGCCTGCTCGAAGACGGCGCCGGTCGCGTGATCGTGTGCTGCGCACCGGATGCAGACCCGGCCCGCGTGGCCGCCCTGCGCGAGCGCGGCGCACGCGTGGAGCCGGTCCCGCGCGCGGCCGTCGGCCTCGCGATCGAACCAATGCTGGAGCACTTGCGGGACACGGGCGTGCGCAGCGTGTTCTGCGAGGGAGGCGTCCAGGTCGCGCGCGCGCTGCTGGCAGCGGACCGGGTCGAACGGCAGTACCTTTTCATCGCGGCGCGGCGGCTCGGTCCGGGAGGCCTGCGCCCTCTCGAGTCGGTGCCGGAGACCTCGCCCGGGGCGTGGCACGTCGCCAGCGCGCAGCGCGTCGGCGCGGACGCGCTGCTGGTGATCGAGCGCGACAGGAGCGGGAATGTTCACGGGCATCGTTGATCGGGTCGGGCACGTGCGGGAGGTGAGCCCGCTCGCGGGCGGGCTGCGCATCGTCATCGAGGCGGACGCGGCCTACCTCGCGCCAGTGGCGGTCGGCGGCTCGATCGCGGTGGACGGGGTGTGCCAGACGCTGGTGCGGCACGACGGCGCCTGCTTCGTGGTGGAAGCGATCGGCACCACCCTTTCGCGCACCACGTTCGGCCGCTTCGTACCCGGGCGTGCCGTCAACCTGGAGCGGCCCCTCGCCCTCGGCGGCGTCCTGGGTGGCCACCTGGTGCAGGGGCACGTGGACGCGGTCGGCACGGTGCACGCCGTGGAGCATCGCGGCGAGCACGTGCTGCTCGACGTCAGCATGCCGCCCGAGGTCGCGGATGTGACCGTCCTGCACGGCTCGATCGCCGTGAACGGCGTGAGCCTCACCGTCAACGAGCTGCCCGGGCCGGACGTTTTCCAGGTGGCCCTCATTCCGCACACGTGGGAACGGACGAACCTGGCCGGACTCGCCCCTGGCGACGGCGTGAACCTGGAGGGTGACATGATCGGGCGCTTCGTCGTACACTACCTGCAGCGCAGGGGCGGCAGCGGGGTATAAGCCGGGGATCGGCCTGGCGTGCCGCCTCCGGGCGTTACGCTCGCAGGCTCAAAAGGGGCGACGCACGTACGGGACGGGCGTGCCGCCTCCGGGCGTCACGCTGGCAGGCTCAAAAGGGGCGACGCACGCACGGGATGGGCGTGCCGCCTTCGGGCGTCACGCTCGCACGGGAGAGGCGTCTTTATGCCATTCGACCGCGTCGAAGACGCGATCAACGACATACGTCAGGGCCGGCTGGTGATCGTCGCGGATGACGAGGATCGCGAGAACGAGGGCGATCTCGTGGGGGCTGCGTCGCTGATCACGCCGGAGCTGGTCAACTTCATGGCGGTGCACGCGCGCGGCCTGATCTGCGTGCCGCTCACGCAGGAGCGCGCGGATGCGCTCGGGCTGCCGCCCATGACCGAGCAGAACCAGGATCTGATGGGCACGGCGTTCACGGTTTCCGTGGACGCGCACCCGCGCTTCGGGGTCACCACCGGCATCAGCGCGTTCGACCGCGCGAAGACGATCCAGCTGCTCATCGACCCGGCCACGCGGCCCGCGGACCTGCGCCGCCCGGGACACATTTTCCCGCTGCGCGCGGTGCCGGGCGGTGTGCTCCGGCGCGTCGGTCAGACGGAAGCATCGGTTGACCTGGCGCGCCTCGCGGGGCTGCCCCCGGCGGGCGTGATCTGCGAGATCCTGAACGCGGACGGCACGATGGCGCGGCGTCCGCAGCTGGAGTCGTTCGCGCGCGAGCACCGGCTCCGCTTCATCACGGTGGCCCAGATCGTGGCGTACCGGCTGCGCCACGAGCGGCTGGTGCGCCGCATCGCGGACGCCGTGCTGCCGACGCCGTACGGCGAGTTCCGGGTCATCGCGTACGAGAACCAGGTCGACGGCCGCGAGCACGTCGCGCTCGTGAAGGGCGAGCTGGAAGGGCGCAAGAACGTGCTCGTGCGCATGCACTCCGAGTGTCTGACCGGCGACGTCTTCCACTCCTTGCGCTGCGACTGCGGCGAGCAGCTGCACGCCGCCATGCGGCGCATCGACGAGGCCGGCCTGGGCGCGGTCGTGTACCTGCGCCAGGAGGGGCGCGGCATCGGGCTCGCGAACAAGATCCGGGCATACGCGCTCCAGGACGGGGGCCAGGACACGGTGGAGGCGAACGAGTCGCTGGGCTTCAAGCCGGACCTGCGCGACTACGGGATCGGCGCGCAGATCCTGCTCGACCTGGGTCTGAGCTCGATCCGGCTGCTCACCAACAACCCGCGCAAGGTCGTGGGCCTCGAGGGCTACGGCCTGCGCATCACCGGGCGGGAGCCGATCCAGGTGGTGCCGGGCGCGCACAACCGGGAATACCTCGAGACGAAGCGCTCGAAGCTGGGCCACCTGCTCTGGGAAGAGGCGGCCGGCGCCGAGACCGCAGCGCCGCCTCCTGCCCCCGCGCCCGCCGACGATGGGTCGCGGACGGCGAGCCCGAGCGAGGCGTAGATGACCGGTGCCGCCCCGTCGAGCGGACGTGGACGTCGCTTCGCGATCGCGGTGAGCCGATTCAACGAGCCGATCACGGAACGCCTGGCCATGGGGGCCAGGGCCTGCCTCCTGGAATACGGCGTTCGAGCCGAGGACATCACCGTGGTGCACGTTCCGGGTGCCTGGGAGCTGCCGCTCGCGGCCCAGTGGCTCGCGCGGCAGCGCCCTGCCGGTGTGATCGCGCTCGGCTGCATCATCCGCGGCGACACGCCGCACTTCGAGTACGTGGCCGGCGCGGCGGCCGAGGGTCTGGCCCGCGTTTCGCTCGATGCGGGCATCCCGGTCGCGTTCGGCGTGCTGACCACCGAGGACACGGAACAGGCGCTGGCGCGGGCCGGCGGCAAGGAAGGGAACAAGGGATGGGAAGCGGCGCTGGCCGTGCTCGAGATGATGGCCCTGTCAGATCGGCTGGAGGGGCATGAGCCGGGTCCGCAGCAAGGCACGTAGCTGGGCGCTCTGCACCCTGTTCGCCTGGGAGACGCGCGGCGGCACCGAGCCGCTGGGCGGTTTCGTCGGGCGCTTTGTGAAGGAACGCCGGGTCGCTCCCGAGCGGGTGCCCTACATCCGGACGCTGGTCGAGACCGTGGCCAGCCACCTCCCGGAGATCGACGAACAGGTCCAGGGCGCGCTCCTCAACTGGCGGCTGGAGCGGCTCTCGGCCATCGACCGGAACGTCTTGCGCCTCGGCGCCGCGGAGCTGCTCTACCTTCCCGACGTGCCGCCCCGCGTCGCGATCCAGGAGGCGATCCTGCTGGCGGAGAAGTTCGGCACGATGCAGAGCGCGCGCTTCGTGAATGGCGTGCTCGACGCGCTCATGCGCGGCGCCGCGGCGGCGCGGGAGGCGCCCTGAACATCCTCGTGATCAACTGGCAGGACCGGCTCAACCCGCGTTCGGGAGGCGCCGAGATCCACCTGCACGAGGTTTTCGGCCGGCTGGCGGCGCGCGGCCACCGGGTCAGCCTGCTGGTGTCGGGGTGGCGGGGCGCGCCGGCCCGGGGCCAGCTCGATGGCATGGACGTGCATCGGGCGGGCGGACGCAATACCTTCTCGGGAGCGGCGCCGTGGTACTACCGGCGACACCTGTGGAAGCGTGATTTCGATGTGGTGGTGGAGGACCTGAACAAGGTGCCCGTGTTTGCGCCGGCCTGGACGCACCGCAGGGTCGTCCTGCTGGTCCATCACCTCTTCGGCAGCACCGCCTTCGCCGAGGCGAGCCTGCCGTTCGCGACCGCGACCTGGCTGCTCGAGCGCCCGCTGCCGTGGTGCTACCGGCGGCTGCCGGTTCAGGCCGTCTCGCAGAGCACGGCCGACGACCTGGTCGGGCGCGGATTCCGGCGCGAGCGCATTGCCGTGATCGAGAACGGCGTCGACGTGGATCATTACTCCCCCGACCCCCTGCTGCCCCGCTTCGAGGAGCCCACCATGCTGTACCTGGGCCGCCTCAAGCGCTACAAGCGGGTGGACCTGCTGGTGCGCGCGACGGCGCGGCTCCATGCGCTCGGGGTCCCGGCCCGCCTGATCGTCGCCGGCCGGGGCGATGCCGAGCCCGCACTGCGGGCGCTCGTCTCGGAGCTGGGGCTCGATGAGGCCGTGCAGCTGCCCGGCTTCGTCAGCGAGACGGAGAAGCGCACGCTGCTGCGGCGTGCGTGGCTGCATGCACTCACTTCACCAAAGGAGGGCTGGGGCATCAGCAACCTGGAGGCGGCCGGGTGCGGCACCCCGACCATCGCCAGCGACTCGCCGGGCCTGCGCGACAGCGTGGTGCATGGTGAGACGGGGTATCTGGTGCCGCACGGCGACGTGAACGCGCTCGCGGAGCGCATGCGCCAGGTCCTGGAGTCGCCCGCCCTGCGCGAGCGTCTCGGTGCCGGTGCGCGCAGCTTCGCGGAACGGTTCACCTGGGATCGGGCCGCGACCGGCACCGAGCGACACCTGGAGCAGACGCTCGCGGCGTGATCATCCTTCGGAAGTCGATCCGAACGCACAGGAGGTAGTATGGACATCACCATGAACGCCCGTCACTGTTCGGTTCCCGAGTCGATCCGCAAGCAGGCGCAGGCGCGGCTGGAGCGGCTGCAGCGCTTCGAGCCACGCATGCTGGGGGCGACCGTGACGTACCTGGCGGAGAATGGTGTGAAACAGGTCGACATCCGGGCAGTCATAAAGGGAGGTCCGCCCCAGGTGGGGCACGGGGCCGGCCCGACGTTCCGCTATGCGCTCGATCGTGCCATGGACCGCATGGAGCGCCAGGTCAAGCGCCGGCGTGATCGGCGCCGCACCTACCGCACCCGCAGCACTGCCCCCGTGGAGGCACCGATCTCCGCGTGAGCCGCGTCACCATCGAGGAGCTCTACCGGTCCAAGCGCGAGACGCTGCAGCTCGAGCTGCTGACGCCCGAGGCCAACCTCGGGCGTCAGATCGAGTCGCCCACGGTCTCGAGCCCGGGGCTGGTGCTGACCGGCTTCACCGACCGCTTCCTGACCGGCCGGCTGCAGGTCATGGGCGAGACCGAGATGCATTACATCGCGGCGCTTCCCGATGCGCAGCGCCGGGCTGCGCTCGAGGCATTCCTGAAGCTCGGCATTCCGGCGCTGTTCGTCACCAAGCACCAGGACGTGCCCGAGCTGCTCGTCGAGCTGGCCCGCGACCACGGCGTGCCCGTATTCCGCACGGCGCTCAAGACCGGCGAGCTGTATCGCCGCCTGCAGCCGTACCTGGAGGAGCAGTTCGCGCCCTCGACCACGCTGCACGGCTCGCTCGCCGACGTCTATGGCGTCGGGCTGCTCTTCGTGGGGCGCAGTGGCATCGGCAAGAGCGAGTGTGTGCTCGACCTGGTCGAGCGCGGTCACCGGCTGGTGGCCGACGATGTGGTAATCGTCACGCGCCGGGGCGTCGACGTGCTGATTGGCCGCGGCCACGAGCTGCAGCAGCATCACATGGAGATTCGGGGTATCGGCATTGTCGACATCCGCGCGCTGTTCGGCATTCGCGCGATCCGCCAGCAGAAGCGCATCGAGGTGGTGGTCCAGCTGGTCGACTGGGACGACACCGCGAGCTACGAGCGCACCGGGCTGGAGACCGCCGAGATCGACATCCTGGGCGTGCAGATCCCGAAGGTCATGGTACCGTTGAACGCGGGCAAGAACATCACCGTGATCTCGGAAGTAGTGGCCATGAACCACCTGCTCAAGTATTCGGGCGTGCACTCCGCGCGGGAGTTCAACCAGCGGCTCCAGGACGCGATGCGGCCGGTGCGCGATTATCTCGAGGAGGACTATGAGTGAGGCTCCCGCCGTGCGCGGCATCCTGCTCGGCCACGGCGCGATGGCGCGCGGCCTGGCCGATGCCGTACAGCAGATCACGGGCATGGGCGAGGAGGTGCTGGCGCCGCTGAGCAACAAGGGGCTCTCCCCGGAGGCGCTCGCCGACGCGGTCAACGAGCGCGTCGGCGGTCAGCCCGCCATCGTCTTCACCGACCTGCAGAGCGGGAGCTGCGGCTTCGTGGCGCGCCGCATCGCGCAGCACCAGCCGCACGTCGTCGTCGTCTCGGGTGTGAACCTGCCGCTGCTGCTCGAGTTCGTCATGCATCGCCAGCTGCCGATCGAGCAGCTGGTGCCGCGCCTGCTCGCGAAGGGCCGGGCGTCGATCGGCTGCGCCCCCGCCGAACTGGAGAGCCATGGCGATCGCGCTCTATCGAGTTGACGAGCGCCTGATCCACGGCCAGGTGGTGGTCGGCTGGGGCAACGCGCTGCATCCCCACCGCATCGTCGTGGTCGATGACGGCCTGGCGGACTCGGTCTGGGAGCAGGAGCTCTACACCATGGGCCTGTCGCCCGACCTGAGCACCGAGTTCCTGGGCGTGGATGCCGCACGCGCGCGGCTGCGCGATTGGCGCGCGTCCGGAGAGGTCGTGATCCTGCTCACGCGCGATGTCGCCACGATGCGGCAGCTCGCGCAAACCGGCGCGCTGGCGGGCGAGGAGGTCAACATCGGCGGGCTCCACCACGCCCCGGGTCGCCGCGAAGTGCTGCCGTACGTGTACCTGAGCGAAGCCGAGGCGGAGCACCTGCGGGCACTGGCGCGCGATGGCGCGCACATCAGTGCGCGCGACCTGCCGGGCGCCCGACGCATCCCGCTCGAGCAGCTGCTGGCCGGCGAGGCACGCCCGTGAACTGGCTCGGGGTCGGCGTGCTGGGCGGCGTGGCCGGCCTCGATGCGACGTCGTTCGCCCAGGTCATGCTCTCGCGTCCGCTCGTCGCCGGCATCCTCACGGGGCTGCTCTTCGGACACCCGCGCGAGGGCGCCATGATCGGCGCGGTGCTCGAGATCTTCGACCTGGGCATCCTGCCGGTCGGCGCCACCCGCTACCCCGATGCGGGCACCGCCACGGTGGCGGCCGTCGCCGCCTACTCGACGGTGCCGCTCCATGCCCTCGATCCCGGCGTGCTGCTCCTGGCCGTCCTGTTCGGGCTCGCATGGGAGAGCGTGACCGGGACCTCGACCGTGCTGCTGCGACGCGTGAACGAGCGCCTGGTGCTGGGCACGCCACGCTGGCGTGGCAACCCGGGACGCACGCTGGAACGCCAGCACCTGTTGTCCATGGTGCTCGACTTCCTGCGGGCGGCGGCGCTGGCCGTGACTGGTGCCGCCGTCGGCGGGGTGCTGCTGCGGCTGGCGGCCGGGCGCTGGGTGCTGGGCGCCGAGATCGCGACCGCGGGTCTGACCGTCGCGGCGGCGGCCATGGCCGGGGCGCTGCTCGGCGTCTTCGGCGGCTGGCGCGAGCGTCGTCGCGCGCTCGGGATCGGAGTGCTGGGCGGGTCACTGCTGCTGCTGTTGTTGCGCTGATGATCGGGCCGTTCCTCCGGCTGCGCGTGTTCCTGCGCTCGTTCGCGATCCAGGGCTCCTGGAACTACCGCACGCTGCTCGGCACCGGCTTCGCTTTCGCGCTGCTGCCGGTGCTGCGCGTCGTGTACCGGGAGCGGACCGCATTGCACGCCGCCGTGGACCGTCATGCGTCGCTCTTCAACAGTCACCCGTACCTGGCCGGCATTGCGCTCGGCGCGGTCGCGCGCCTCGAGGCTGACGGCGCGCCGCCCGAGTTGATCGAACGCTTCAAGGCGGCGCTGCGCGGGTCGCTCGGACAGCTGGGCGACCGGCTGGTGTGGGCCGGTTGGCGGCCGGCCTGCGTGCTGCTCGCGCTGGCCCTGCTGCTGGCCGGCCTGCCGTGGTGGGGCGTGCTGGCGGTTTTCCTGCTGGTCTACAACGCCGGGCACATCGCGCTCCGCTGGTGGGCGCTGCGAACCGGCTTCGAGTCCGGCCGGCAGGTCGCCGAGCGCGTGCGTGCGGCCGGGCTGGATGCCCTGCGCGAGCGGATCGCGACCGCCGGCGCACTCGGCACCGGCGTGCTCCTGCCCCTGCTGGTCGTGCGCGGTGCGGGCATGGAGCCGGTCACGCTCTGGGGCAGCCTGCTGGCGGCGAGCGCGGCCGCGCTCGGCGTGCTCTTCGGCGCGCGCATTCGCACCCCGGTCATTGGCGGCCTCACGGCACTGATCGCGCTGGGGTTCCTGTTGAAAGTGACGCAATGAGCACCGATACCAGCTGCGAGCGCACGGTCACCATCCAGAACCGGCAGGGGCTGCATGCCCGGCCGGCCGCCGAGTTCGTGAAGCTGGCGACCCGCTTCCGTTCGGAGGTGCTGGTGTGCCGTGACGATCTCGAGGTGAACGGTAAGAGCATCATGGGCATGATGATGCTGGCGGCGGAATTCGGTGCCGAGATCACGATCCGCGCGCGCGGCGCGGACGCGGAGCACGCGGTTGTAGAGCTGGCAGCGCTCATCGAGCAGCGCTTCGGGGAGGAATGATGCGCATCGTGCGGGACGGCATACCGGCATCGCCCGGGATCGTGATCGGGCCGGCCTACGTGGTTCGCTGGGAGCCGCCGCGGGTACCGCACGTCACGGTGGCGGAGGCGGACGTGGAGGCGGAGGTCGCACGCTTCACGGAGGCGCGCTGCTGGGCCCAGGACCGCATCCGTGACATCCAGCGTCACACGGAGGTGCGACTCGGCACGGTCGAGGCCCAGATCTTCGAGCCCCAGATCCTGATGCTCGAGGACCCGGATCTGGTCGCCGGCACCGAGGCCTACATCAGGGAGAACCACCTCTCTGCGGCGCGCGCCTTCGAGCTGCGCATGCTGGAGTATCAGTCGCAGTGGTCGCGCAGCGGCCACCCGATGATTCTCGACCGGCTCAATGACCTGCTCGACATCCAGGTGCGCGTCGTGCGCCGGCTGCTCGACATGGCGGACCCCGATTTCAGCCTGAGCGGCGGTCCCGAGCGCGTCATCATCGTCGCCCACGACCTGACCCCCACCATCACGGTGCAGCTCGATCCCGAGGCCATTCTGGGGCTGGCCACGGATGCGGGTACGCGCACGTCGCACTCGGCCATCCTGGCGCGCTCGCTGAACCTGCCGAGCGTGGTCAGCCTGGGCGACCTGTCGAGCACCGTCGAGCCCGGGCAGCGGCTCATCCTGGACGGGCGCATGGGCCGGGTCATCGTCGAACCCTCCGAGCCGGAGGTGGAGGCCTATCACGAACGCGACCGCAAGCTGCGCGAATGGGAGCAGGAGCTGCTGCTGCTCGCCCACCTGGACGCGATCACGCCCGATCACCAGGAGGTGCAGCTGCGCGCCAACATCGATCTGCCGGGCGAGGCACGCTCGGCCCGCGACCATGGCGCGCGCGGCATCGGGCTGTACCGCACCGAGTTCTTCGTGGTCGGGCGTACCACCCCGCCGCAGGAGGAGGAGCAGTACCGTTGTTACCGCGAGGTCGCCGAGGTCTTCCCGAACGATGCAGTTTTCATCCGCACCTTCGACCTGGGCGGCGACAAGTTCCCGCTGTTCCTGAACATGCCGCAGGAGGAGAACCCGTTCCTCGGCTGGCGCGCGATCCGGGTCTGCCTCGACACGCCCGACCTGTTCCGCGCCCAGCTGCGCGCGCTGCTGCGGGCGAGCGCGCACGGCGACCTGCGGATCATGCTGCCGCTGATCAACGACGTCTCGGAGGTGCAGCGCACCCGCCGCATCCTCGAGGACGAAGAGGTGAGCCTGCGGGCCGATGGCGTGGCGTTCAATCCGGGCTACAAGGTCGGCGTCATGATCGAGACGCCGGCCGCGGCCATGACCGCGCCCGAGCTCGCGCGCTACTCGGACTTCTTCTCGATCGGCACGAACGACCTGGTGCAGTACACGCTGGCCGTGGATCGCGGCAACGCCCGGCTGGCGCCGCTCTACACGCCCTTCCACCCGAGCGTGATCCGGCTGATCCACCGCACCGCGCAGGCCGGCCGTGACGCCGGCATCGAGGTGAGCGTGTGCGGCGAGCTGGCCAGCAATCCGCTCGGCGTGTACCTGTTGCTGGGTCTCGGGATCACCGCCCTGAGCGTGGCGCCCTCGGCGCTCCCCGAGATCAAGAAGGTGGTGCGCACCGTGCCGGCCGGCGATGCGCGCGAGATCGTCACCGAAGCACTCGGCGCGGCGACGCCGCAGGAGGTGGTCGCGGTGCTGACCCGCGGCATCTCGCGCTGGCTCGACCTGACCCTATTCGGCGGACGCTGGAACTTGTCGGAGGGAGGCTGACCGGCTACCATGCCGGTGGACGCCGATTCAGCAGTGAGGCGCAACCATGGTTGAGGTCAGGGTTCAGAGCCTGGGATTGGACCGAGCGTCCAACACTCCGGTAGTCATACTCCAGGAAGCCGATGGCCATCGCGTGCTCCCGATCTGGATCGGACCGGGCGAGGCGAGCGCCATCGCCATGGAGCTCGCCGGCATGAAGTTCTCCCGCCCGCTCACCCACGACCTGTTCGCCTCGGTGATCATGGGGCTGGGCGGGTCGCTGCAGCGCGTCATGATCACGAAGGTCATCGAGAACACCTACTATGCCGAGCTGATCATCCAGCGCCACGGCGAGCTGATCAGCGTCGATGCGCGTCCCTCCGACTCGATCGCGATCGCGCTGCGCATGTCCGCCACGATCTTCACCACCGAGGACCTGCTCGAGCACACCTCGATCGAGATCGCGGACGCGTCCGACTCACCGCAGGAGTTCATCTCGCCGGAGGAGCCGGAGCGCGGACGCGCGGGCGCGGGCGGACTGAGTCCGGAAGAGCTGCGCGAGTACCTGAAGCGGATGAACCCCGAGGACCTGGGACGTTTCAATCCATGATGCGACGCGCGCTCCTCTGGTCCGCGCTGCTGCTGCTCGCGGCCGGTACGCTCGCCGCTCAGGCGCCGCTCGTGCGCGGCCGCGTGCTCGGCCCGGAGGGCGAGCCGCTGCGCGACACGCGGGTCGTGTTGCACCGCGTGGTCGGCGTCGGGGGTGCGACCATCGCCGAGGCGCAGAGCGACGCCGAGGGCCGCTTCACGATCGAAGCCGACAGCGCGCCCAGCGCCGAGGCCGTCTACTTCCTGGCCGCGCGCTACGACGGCGAGCTCTACATCGGCGACGCCTTCCGCGCCCCCTTCACCGCGCCGGAGTACCTGCTCCGGGTCGGCATACCCGGCACTTCCGCGAGTGCGCTCATCGGCGAGGGCGAGGGCGCCATGCCTCCCCCGGGGACGCCCGTACGCATGCCCGGCAGCGCCCCCGCGACGAACACGCGCTGGCTGTTGTTCGCGATCCCGGCGATCGCGCTGCTGGGCGTGCTCGCCTACTTCCTGCTGCGCCGCCGCAGCCACGTGCCGGAGCGGCGGCGCCTGCTCGCGGAGATCGCCGAGCTCGACCTGGAGCATGCCGACAGCAACGATGCCGCGGCGCTGCGCGCCTACCACGAGCGGCGCGCCGTGCTGATCATGCAGGTGCGCGCGGCCGACGAGTAGTCGGCCATGGCGCTGGTCTCCACGGACGCCCTCATCCTCCAGACCTACGCCTACGGTGACACCAGCCGCATCCTGCGGCTGCTGACGCGCACGCACGGGCTGCAATCCGTCATCGCGAAGGGGGCGAGCCGCCCGCGCAGCCGGTTCGGCGGCGTGCTCGAGCCGTTCGTCGAGGGCACGGCGACGTTCACGCTCAAGGACCAGCGCGAGTTGCACACGCTCACCGGGTTCGAGCTGGCCCGCGCCCGCCAGTCCCTCGGGATGGACCTGCTCCGCATCGGCGGCGCCTCGCTCATCGCCGAGCTGGTGCTGCGGACGGGCAGCGAGGAATCCCAGCCGGACCTCTTCGACGCCGTGAGCGCCGCGCTCGACGCGGTGCAGGATGCGCCCGCCGAGCGGCTGGAAGCCACGATTCTCGCGCGCGTGTGGCGGCTGGTCGCGCTGCTCGGATTCGCGCCCTCCCTGGAGGAATGCACGGTGTGCGGCCGCCCGCTCGGCGCCGACGAGGTTGCGCGTTTCAGCTACGAGGCGGGCGGCGTGCTCTGCGAGGCATGCGCGGTGGCCGGCGGCGGCGCGACGCTGCCGCCGCACGCGCGCGCGGCGCTGCAGGCGCTGGTCGAGGGCGGGGAAGTGCCGCTCGGCGCGACTCTGGGCCACTGGCGGCTGCTGGAACGCTACCTCGACCACCACGTCCTCGAGGGAGGCGCGCTGCGCTCCTTCGAGTTCCTCGCCGAGGCGCTGCCCGAGCGATGAGCCGCCGCCTGGTGCTCGGCACGGCCGGCCACATCGATCACGGCAAGACGGCGCTGGTACGCGCGCTCACCGGCATCGACACCGACCGGCTGCCGGAAGAGAAGCGGCGCGGCATCAGCATCGACCTGGGGTTCGCGCACCTGCCGCTCGAGGCCGGGCTCGACCTGGCCGTCGTCGACGTGCCCGGCCACGAGTCGCTCGTGCGCAACATGCTGGCGGGTGCTACCGGCATCGACATCGTGCTGCTGGTGATCGCCGCGGATGAAGGCATCATGCCACAGACCCGCGAGCACCTGGCGATCATGGAGCTGCTCGAGGTGGGCAGCGCGGTCGTAGCGCTCACCAAGGTGGACCGGGTGGAGGCGGACTGGCTGGAGCTGGTCATCGATGACGTGCGGCGGACGCTCGCCGGATCTCGCTACGCCGACGCGCCGCTGGTGCCGGTCTCGGCCGTCACCGGGCAGGGCCTGAGCGGGTTGCGCGCGGCGCTGGTCGGCGCAGCTGCAACCGCCGCCGGGCGCACGCGGACCGATCTGCTCCGACTCCCCATCGACCGCGTCTTCACCGTGCGCGGCACGGGCACGGTCGTGACCGGCACGATCTGGAGCGGTGCGGTGCGCTCCGACGCCGTGCTCCGCGCGCTGCCAGGGGACCTGCGCGTGCGGGTTCGGGGGCTGCAGCGGCACGGCAGCGCCGGGACCGAGGCGGGCGCCGGCGAACGGGTCGCGCTGGCGGTGGCGGTCGAGCGGGAGCAGATCGCGCGCGGGATGACGCTCGTGGACGGCGACGCCTGGCAGGCGAGCCTGCTGCTGACGCTGAGGGTGCAGGTACTGGCCGAGGCAGGGGTGCCGCTGCGTGCCCGGCAGCGGGTGCGCTTCCACCTCGGGACGGCCGAGGTGCTCGGGCGCATCACGCCGCTCGAGGGTCCCGCCATCGAGCCGGGGGCGAGCGGCTGGGCGCAACTGCGCCTGGAGAAGCCCGTGGTCGCCCGGGCCGGCGACCGCTTCGTGATCCGCCACTATTCTCCCGTGCGCACCATCGCGGGCGGTGCCGTCGTCGAGACCGTAGCACCGCGCCGGAAACGGTGCGGCGCCGCGCTCGACGACGACCTGCGGGCAATCCTGGGCGGGGGCGCGGCCGGGGCCCTCGCGGCGGTTCGGCTCGCGGGAGCAGAGGGTCTCGAGGCCGCGCGCTTGCCGATCGCGTCGCCAGGAGCGCCCCCGCCGGACGGGCTTCCAGGCGAGGCCGTGTTCCAGGCCGGCGACCGGCTCTTCGCCGCCGAGCGCGCGACCAGGCTGCGCGACACGCTCGTCGCTGCTGTGCGCCGGGTCCACGAGCGGCGGCCGCTCGAGCTGGGGATCGAGCGCGAGGAGCTGCGCCGTGCCGGAGCGCCCGAGCCCGCGGCGCTGGTGGACGGAGTGCTCCGCGAGCTGCTCGCGAAGGGGATGCTCCTCGCCCGGGGCAGCACGGTGGCGGCACCCGACTTCGAGCCGACGCTCGACGCCGATCAGGAAGCACTCGCCACGCGCGTCGCCGCTTCGCTCGCCACCGCCGGGCTGGCCGCGCCCCGCCTGGCGGAGCTGCCCGAGCCGCTCCGCTCGGATCCCGACCTGCCGGGCGTCGTCCGCCGCATGGTGGCCGAGGGGCGCCTCGTCGCGCTGGC
>DATHVV010000010.1:0-50980 GCA_035461105.1 Longimicrobiales bacterium
CCGGTGCGAGATGCCGCTGGCCGGCGCCTCGAAAGCGAGAATGCGGGTGCTGTCCAGCGCCAGGGAGTCGGCGCCCGCCCCATCCCAGTCACGCAGCGCCAGAGCGGCGCCGGACTGCGCAGCGAGCTGAAGCTGGAGCGCGCGGGTGGCGGCGCGCGCGGTGCGCACCTGCTGAGTCGCCACGTGGAAACTGCCGGCGGCGATGACCTCGAGCACCAGGATGCCGAGCAGGGTCAGGAGCAGCGCGAATCCGGTCCGGTTCCCCGCCGGGCGGCGCCGCGGATTCATGAAGGGCGGTTTCACGGCGGGAACTGATTCGGCAGCAGCCACCGCCAAGCCCGGGCGGGATGCTCACTCAGCTGCAGCACGACTCCGGACGGGACGGGCCGGCCGGCCGTGAACGTGAGGCTGGTCGCGCCATCATCGAGCCATTCGCCGGTGAGCGGCTGGCGGCCCTCGGCACCCGCGCGGAAGCGGAGCGCGCCGCCCGCCAGGTGATAGGAACCGCGCTCGTAGAGGAGAACGACGCCGCGCGACGGATCCGTCCCCGCACGGAGCCTGCGAGCCGGGGAATCGCCGCAGGGAGCGGTGGCCGCCGTGCTGCCTTCGAGCGGGGCGTGCCGCTCGCCCTGGCCGTCGACGATGAGCACCGAGTCCTTGTCGGGATTCGGCTCGCGCCAGCCTCGGTACGCGACCAGCCAGCCGTCCGCATCGGCGCGGCAGACGACGCCGACCGCGCGAAGCAGGCGGAGCGTGACGGAGTCATCGGCTGCCGCCGCGATGTCGGCGGCACCGGTCCAGCGCAACTCCTGCCGCAGCACCGCGTACGCGATGCGCTCCGTCTCGGCGCGACCGAGCCGGTCCGTGATGGTGCGAGCGAGGCGGAGCTGCGCGACCAGAGTGCCGAGCAGCAGCGCGAGCAGCAAGGAAGTCAGTGGCAGCACCACGATCATCTCGGCCAGGCTGTGTCCGGACCTCCCGGTCATGGTCGACGCACCGGCGGCAGCGGTACCCTGCGAGTGGCGAACGCGAGCGCCACGAGTGCCCCTCCCGCGGGGTAGGTCGCGACGACGTGCACGGGCGCGGCATCTCCCGGGTGCGTGATCCAGGACAGGCCGATCGCTCCAATGGAGAGCGAGTCCGATCCAGCGCCGTCCGTGAAGCTGAGCGAATCGAGGAGCGCGGCGGCGTGACGCACTGCCTGCTCCTGCAGCTCTGCGGCGCGCAGAGTCCGCTGCGCGACGACGGCGGTACCGGCCAGACCGAGGGCAGCGGCGGCGAGCACCGCGAGGCTCGCAATCACCTCCACCAGCGTGAAGCCGGCCCTCACCATGGGCGGGCCCGGCCGTAGGCCGAAATGCTGACGTGTGCCTGCGCCCGGCCCCGGCGGAACGTCACGGTGCGGCTCGCCATGCGGCCCAGGCCCATGCCGTCGAAGCGCAGCGCGACGCTGCCGGAGGACTGGCCCGACAGCTCGACGCCCACCCCGAAGCGCTCGCGCAGCGACGTGCTTTCGTGGACACGGCCGGGACTCCTGACGGACAGGCGTGCCGCGACGGTATCCAGGACCACTTCAGCCCCGGCATGCGCCGGGGCCAGGGCCCGGGCGAGCGCCAGCTGGGTGAGCACGTAGTCCCGCGCGGCGCGGGTCGCGACGAGGTCGCGCGCGCGGTCGAGCGGCGGCGTCGCCAGCAGCACCAGAATGCCGGCGATGCAGAGGACGAGCGCGAGCTCGAGGAGGGTGAAGCCGGGGCGGCTGCGCATGGCGCGATCATGGCGGTCGCGGCGGGGCGCAGGAATACCCGGATCGGCCGAACTCGCGGCGCACGGAAGGCGTGAGCCGCGCCGCGCCGGCCAGGTGCGAATGGGCGACACCGCGCCGGCAGGCGCGGGATGCGCGGGGCGCGGACCGATCGTTCGCTGCGGACGCGGGGTCGCCCGGGCGACTAATCCAGGCCGTACTCCCGGATCTTGTAGAGCAGCGCGCGCGAGGAGAGCTCGAGCAGGTCGGCGGCGCGGGTCTTGTTGCCGCCGGTACGCTCGAGCGCGCGCTGGATGAGGCGCTTCTCGAGGACGGCGCCGTGCTTCTTCACGGAGAGCTCGTCGTCGGGCAGGTCCGGGTCGTCGAGGGCGGGCACGGGGTGCGCGATGTGGGAAGGCAGGTCGCCGGGCGTGAGGCGCGCACCTTCGGTGAGCACCATGCCGCGCTCGATCGTGTTCTCCAGCTCGCGGACGTTGCCCGGCCAGCCGTACTCGAGCAGCAGGCGCATCGCTTCGGCATCGACGCCGTCGATGGCCAGCCGGAGCTTGCGGTTGTACTGCGCGATGAAGTGGTGGACGAGCAGCGGGATCTCCTCACGTCGCTGTCGCAGCGGCACCAGGTGGATGGGCACGACCGCAATCCGGTAGTAAAGGTCGCGGCGGAACCCGCCGCCGCGGATCTCCTCCTCGAGGTCCTTGTTGGTGGCCGATACGAGACGCACATCGACCTGCCGCGAGCGGGTGTCGCCCAGGCGACGCACCTCGCCCTCCTGGAGCACGCGCAACAGCTTTACCTGCAGCGTGGCCGGCATCTCACCGATCTCATCGAGGAAGATGGTGCCCCCGGAGGCGACCTCGAAGAGACCCTGCTTCTCGCGCTCCGCACCGGTGAACGCGCCCCGCACGTACCCGAACAGCTCGGACTCGAGCAGATTCTCCGGGATCGCGCCACAGTTGACGGTCACGAACTGGCCATCGACGCGGTCGCTCTCGCCGTGGATCAGGCGAGCAACCAGCTCCTTGCCGGTGCCGCTCTCGCCCGTGATCATCACCGGCGAGGGGTGGCGGGCCACCTTGGCGGCCACCTCGAGCGCGCGCGTCATCGCGGGCGACTTCGCGATGATCTCGCGGTAGCGACGCCCGATGTTGACCTCCTCGCGAAGCCGGCTCACCTCCTGGCGCAGCGCTTCGCGCTCCTCCGCCTTCTTCAGCACCAGGATGAGCTGATCGGGGCTGAACGGCTTGGGCAGGTAGTCGTACGCTCCACGTTTCATCGCCTGGAGCGCCAGCTCGGTGCTGCCGTAGGCGGTCATCATGATGACGAGCCCGTTGCCGCCGGCGGTGCGGTAGCGCTCGATGAAATCGAGGCCGGGAAGGCGCGGCATGCGCACGTCGCAGAGCACGATGTCGGGCTTCAGCTCGAGGGCCCGGGCGAGTCCCTCCTCGCCGTCGCTGGCGACGTGCGTCTCGTAGCCTTCCTCGGCGAGGATCAGCGAAACGGTCTGACGCAGCCCCTGCTCGTCATCGATGATCAGAACGGTCATTCGGCTCCAGCCTCCGCCTGCGTGAGCGGCAGCACTACGGTGAACTCCGCGCCGGACGGGACGCGGTTGTCGGCGCGGATCGCGCCTCCCATCCCCTCCACCAGGCGGGCGCAGACGGCCAGCCCGAGACCCGTGCCCTTGCCCGGCTCCTTGGTCGTCACGAACGGCTCGAAGATCTGCGGCAGCAGCTCCTCCGGGATGCCGGAGCCCTCGTCGGCGATGACGATCTCGGCGACCCGGCCGGACGGCGACTCCGGGTCGTCGCCGAGATGCAGCATGCTCGCCGCCAGGCGTCGCCGGTGCGTGTAATCGACGCCGGGCGGATCGCCGCGGCGGCGGGCCGGCCCGGGCTGCGCGGGAGGGATCGCGGCGCGTTCGCGGGTGTGCACCTCGATGCGCGCCGGCTCACCCTCCGGGATCGCGTCGGCGGCATTGACGAGCAGGTTCACAAGCACCTGCTGCAGCTGGTAATGGTCGCCGTCGACGATCAGTGGTCCCTCGGTCAGGTGCAGGGCGAGCGTGACGTTGGCGAAATGCCCCTGCATCTGCACCAGCTCGACCGTCTCGCGGACGACCGCGTTGACGTCCACCGGCTGGGTCACGGCGTCGCGGATGCGGGCGAAGTCGAGCAGCCCGCGGATGATCCGGTCGATGCGCCGGGCTTCGCGCTCGGCCGCCACCAGCAGCTCCGCGCGACGGTCCTGGTGATGGTCGCGGCCGATCAGCCCGAGATATCCCAGAATGGCGCCGAGCGGGTTGCCGACCTCGTGCGCGATACCGGCGCTGAGCCTGCCGACCGAAGCCATCTTCTCGGTCCGCACCATCGCGTCGCGCGCCTCGGTGAGCAGCCGGTTGGTCTCGTCCAGCGAGCGGATGTTTTCCGCCAGCGTGCGCTGATCCCGGATCAGCCGTTCGACCATGTTGGTCACGGCGGCGGACAGCCGCGCCATCTCGCGGGTCTCCGCCGCCGGCAACCGGGCGGTCAGCTCCCCCGCCGAGATCGCCTCCACGCCTGCGATCATGCGGTCGATCGGCGCCAGCAGGCGCCGCCTCAGGAGCACCGCCCCGATCGCGGAGAAGATGCCGACGTCGGCCAGGAGGAGCGCGCCGAGGTAAATGCCCGCCTGCGCCGGGGGCAGCCGCGGCACCACGAAGGCGAGCCCCGCCAGCGCCACCACGAGAGCACCCGCGAACACGACCGCAAAGGCACTGATCAGCTCGCGGCGTAGCGTCGGCAGCGCTGGCATGCGGAAAGCTAAGGCGTCCGGGCGCGCGCCGGCAATCGTGCCGTGCACGGCCGGACGCGGCCGGACGCGGCCGGACCGGGGGAACGAAAAAGGGGCGGCGGCCCGAAAGCCACCGCCCCTGACTCGCACTGACCGTCCGGCTACTCGCCCGTGCAGGCTACGACACCCGCGGTGGGCGTGAAGGCCGGAGTCGCGCCCGGCGTGCCGAAGAAGATGCCGCAGTTCTGCGTCGTCGCATCCAGCGCGGCGTGCGACGAGGTGGCCGACCAGCCCTGCGTGGTCGCGCCGGCGATCGTCACGGTCACACCAGCCGACGGCTGGAAGTCCGTGAGGGCCGCCACGCTCGCTGCGTAGTTGTAGTTGTTCGCCGGATTCGAGTAATACAGCTCCTGCTGCGCCTGCATGTTCCGCAGGTCGGACATCATGGCCTTGAAGTAGGCCTTCTCACGCGTCTTGCCGAACTTCGGAATCGCGATCGCGGCCAGAATGCCGATGATGACGATCACGATCAGCAGCTCGATCAGCGTGAAACCTTGCCTTCTCTTGAGCATGCGGCGCTCCTGACTAGGGTTCTTGAATGTGTGACGACCGGCAGGTCATGCGTCGGCGGCGGTCAAGGGCAATTGGCATTCCAGATGTTGGGCTATGCCCACAAACCGTTGTCAGGGCTCGGTTTCGGGCCCATCGGCCGGCACGGGCAGCGCCTCCTCCCTGCGTAAAAAAGTTGCATTCTGCAACCGACGTGGTGATTTCGCGAGAGGCTTCGATATGCCCTCGAGCCGGCCCAGCGGATCGGGACACCTCGTCGTCGGTACACCGGGAGCGTAGCACCCGGCCACGTGGTTCTCCTCGAGCTCCGCGATGCGGGCGAGGGCGGCGGAATCGGTCTCGGCACGCTCGCGGGCGCGGGCGAGCGCGACCCGCGCCTCATCGGTGTCGCCGATACGGGCCAGCGAGCGTGAGTAGTAGGCCCAGAAGCTCCAGTTCGCGGCGCGGGTGCCGGCGAGCGCGACGCGCCAGGCGGCCACCGCGTGCTCGCGGCGGTCGAGGCCTTCCCAGGCGATGGCGCGGATGGGCATCGAGATGGAGCGGGCCGCGCCGAGGCGCTCGGCGCGTGCGATGGCGGTCAGCGCATCGTCGTAGCGCTGGTTCAGCACGTACACGTACGCGAGCAGCAGCTCGGTGCGGGGAATGTCGGGATGCATGGCGCGCGACTGCTCGAGGAGCTCGAGGGCGCGGCGGTAGTTGCCGATGGCCACGAAGAAGTTGGCGTACTCGACGAGGAACTGGGAGTCGCGCGGATAGATCATGTAGGCCAGGTCGTAGCGTTCGGCCGCGGTGCGCAGGTTGCCGAGCTCCCAGTGGGTCCCGGCGAGAGCCCACTGGGCGCGATAGGACTGCGGGTGCTGGCGCGCCACGGCGTCGTAGATCGTGCTGGTGGAGTCCCAGTCCGGGTTGCGGAGCCAGGTGCGGGCAGCCGCGGCCGCGAGCACGACCAGGAAGCCGGCGGCCAGCGCGCGGCGCGCTCCGGGCTCGGCACGCGCGCGGATCGGCTCCCACAGCAGGGCGACGGCCATGGCCAGGGCCACCGAGGGGAGGTACAGCGTGCGTTCGGCAACCAGCACGCCCACCGGGAAGAACAGATTGGAGACGGTGACGATGGTGAGCAGGAACCAGCCGGCCGGCAGCGCCAGCGCCGCGCGCCAGGGCGCCAGGAGCGTGAGGAAGACCAGCGCCACCAGGATGACCAGGCCGAGGAGCGTCATCGGCGTGAACGACTCGACCGGCAGGATGACGGCGGGCAGGTAGTCGGCCGAGAGGCGCAGCGGGTAAACCAGCAGCCGCACGAACTCGGGGAACGCGCGCAGTGCGTTGAGGACGCGGTACTCCTCGCGCAGGAACGGAAGCGCGGGGTTGGCATCCATGCCGATCAGCTGGCCTTCCAGGGCCTCGAACCGGAACAGCAGGTAGGCAGCGAGCGTCGCGCCCAGCAGGAGGAACGTGAACGCCATGGCGTCGACGTAGCGCACGACTCCCCGGGCGGTGAGCGAGATGCGCCGTTGTGCAAGATCGAGCAGCACCAGCAGGGCGGGAAGCACGACGACGTTTTCCTTGGTGCCTAGGGCAAGCGCGAAGAGCAGCGCGTAGGCGACCCGCAGCCGCCAGGACACGGCAGCACCCGGGGGACGGCGCAGGTGCAGCACGCAGATCGCCAGGACGGCCACGGCCGTGATCAGCTCCGCCTGCCCGACCACGTTCGCGACGGCCTCGGTATGCACCGGATGCACGGCGAACAGGAGCGCGCCCGCGAGTGCGGCGGCGAGCGGCACGAACGCGCGCAGGAGCAGCAGCACGAGCACGCTCGCGAGCGCGTGCAGCAGGATGTTCACGAGATGGAAGAGCCAGGACGCACCACCCCCGGCCGCCCACTGCAGCGCATAGGCGAGGATCGCGAAAGGCCGATACAGGCCGAGCTCGGTACCGAAGAACGGCCAGTAGGGCGTGAGCAGGATGCCGCGCAGATCCCAGAGCCGGTGCACCCGATCGTTCTGCGCGATGATCCAGACATCATCGAGCGCGAACCCGAGCGGCAGCGTGTTCAGGTAGACGAGGACCGCGGCGAGCGCGACGCCGAGAGCGGCCAGCAGCTGCGGGCGTTTCATGGTGAAGAACCTTCGAGAGCGGCGCGCATGCGGAGCAGGGTGGGGTCCGCGGAATCGATACCGAGCCCCACACCGATCTCCCGCGCGGCGGCGATGGTGTCGCCGCGGTCGAGCGCGAGGCCCGCTGCCATGCGGCGGATGTCGAGCGCCTGCGGCCAGACGCGCACTCCGTGCGCGGTGATGCGGCCGGCAAAGGCGGTATCGCCGGCGAGCGCGGCGTGGCTCGCGGCCTCCACGATGAGGCGCTGCCGGTAGGGCCAGAGCGAAAGCGCCCGACCGTACCCGGCCAGCGCGGCGCTGTGGTCGCCACGGGCGGCCGCGACCCGGGCGATGTGCCAGTGCGCGTAGAACGAGTCCGGCCGGTCCCGCAGCAGCGCGACGAACACGGCATCGGTGCTGCGCCATTCCGGGATGCGGGCGCGCGCCCTCCCGGCCAGGAGCACGCACGCCAGCGCCGCCGCAACGAGCACGGCGCGGGACGGGATGGCGCCGCGCGGAAAACTCGCGGTCACCGCGAGCGATACGGCCAGCGCCACGGCGAACGATGGCAGGTAGAGCATGCGCTCGCCGAGCAGGAGGCCGATGGGGAAGAAGAAGTTGGAGACCGGGAGCAGCGCCACCGGTGCCCAGAGCAGCAGCAGTGCGGTGCGTCGCTTCCCGTGCCGCAGGGAGAGCAGAGCGCCGCCGAAGAGACCCAGCAGGACCATGACACCGGCGACGACCGCGACGTCGGGCCCCGGGCGCGGCAGCAGGATGCGCGGGCCGTAGTCGGCCAGCAGCGTGCGCGGAAACAGGAGCAGCCGCACGATGTGCGGCCAGACCTGCAGCGCCGTGAAGACCCGCTCCGGTGCGCCGCGAGCGAGGTCCAGCGCCGGGTCGACGCGCGCAGGAACAAGGGTGTCCAGCACCTGTGTCCGGATGGCCAGGTAGGTCGCGGCCACGAGCACCAGCATCAGCAGGCCGGGCGCTCGGTCGGCGAGCCAGGGCCGCCACCGGTCCGTTCGCAGCGCGCCGGTCGCCATGTCGACGAGCACGAGGAGCGCCGGGAGCATGATCGCGCTCTCCTTGGCCCCGAGCGCGAGCAGGTATAGGGCGGCGGCCGCGGCGGCCCGGCCCCGGCCGTGCCGCTCGGGCAACCAGACCAGGGCGGCGCCGAAGGCGGCGCACGCGGCCATCAGCTCGGCCCGTCCTACCACGTTGGCGACCGCTTCCACGTGCACCGGATGGACCGCGAAGACGAGACCGCCGGCGAGCGCGGCCAGCGGCCCGCAGAGACTCGCGAGGAGCAGCGTGACCAGCGCGGTGGCGAGCGCGTGCCAGGCGATGTTGACGGCGTGGAACCAGGCGGCATCGGCGGGGCGGATCGCCCAGTCGAGCGCGAAGCTGAGGGTCGTGAGCGGGCGCCAGAGCGAGGTGGCGTCATCCTGCCAGTAGCCGGCGCCGAGGATAGCCGGAATCGAGTCGAGGTCGTGCACGCGGGCATCGCGCAGCACCACGGCGACATCGTCGTAGGCGAAGTCGTTGCGCAGCGCCGGCAGGAACAGGAGCGCGGCGACGAGCGCGGCCACGGCCGCCGCGTGACCGGCTGCGAACCGGTGGCGCACAGGGGCGCGGGCGTCAGCGGAGCGCACTCTCATCGACCTCGAAGAGCCAGATGCTGCCGGCCAGCACGGTCAGCGGGCGGTGCTGCCGGACGCCCGCGAACGGATCCGTGGGGAGGTAGATGCCCGCCAGGTTGGTGGCGGAGATCGCCATGTAGCGCGGCGGCGGCTGCCCCTCGGCCATGCGGCGGGCGCCGAGCGGCCCGAAGCTCGGCAGCGGCAGGTACTCGAGGCCGTAGCCTTCCGGGGGCGCGGTACCGAAGTAACTCAGGTACACCACCGGAATGTCGTTCGCATGCATGTACCGCCGCAGCTCGAGCAGCCCCTGACCCCAGTCGAGACTGGAGTCCCCGAGCAGCCGGTAACCCTCCTCCTCCGCGCCCGCGTACTCGCTCAGGTAGGAGAGGAACCACGGCCAGGCGCGCGCCACCGATACGGTGTTCCAGAGCAGCAGCGCGACCAGGACGGCGCGCATGCCGCGGCTGCCCTTCCGCCAGGCGGCGGCCAAGCCGATACCGATCAGCATGCAGGCGAACGGGATGATCGGCAGGGCGTGACGGAATCCGATGTTCAGATCCGCGGCCAGCACGAACAGCAGGAAGAGTCCCCCGGCGGCGACCGGCATGCGCAGCGGGTGAGCCAGCAGACCGCGCCACGATGCGCCTCGAGGTGCTCGCAGCAGCATGACCGCCGCGACCAGCATCAGCAGGTGCAGTGCGGCGGGGGTCTTCAGCAGGAAGGCCACCGGGAAGTAGTACCACCAGCCATCCATGCGCTGCTCGCCGAGCAGGTAGGCGGGATGACCCTGGGCCACGTGGCGAAGGTTGAATTCAAGGCCGAACCAGAAGTCGGCGAGCGTGAAATCCCCCTGGTACGCCGCGACCAGGGTGAGGTACGTCGTGAACAGGAGCAGCGGCACACCGATGCCGATGCGCCGCCACCAGGCGGCCTCGCGCCAGCGGCCGCCGCCGGCCTCGAGCGCGAGCAGGATGAGGCCCAGCGGCCCGAGCGCGATCGCGCTGAACTTCGTTGCGAGCGCGAGCCCCGAAGCGATACCCGCCATTGCGACCCGCCGCGGACGCGGATCGCGGACCGCGCGATCGAGCGCGTAGGCCGCCAGCAGCAGCACGAGCGCGACCGGCACATCGTTGTAGGCGACGCCGGAATGGGCGAGCACATCGGGGATGAACGCGACCAGCAGCGCCGCCAGCACGGCGGCGCCGGTGCCGACGTAACTGCGGGTGATGCCATACACCGCGCCGATCAGCAGCACGCCGATGAGTACGCCCATCAGGCGGGCCCGAAATGCGATATCGACGGGATTGTTGCCCTCGGCCCAGAAGAATGCGCGGGCATAGGTGTAGCGGTCCGGGTACTGCCAGCCTCCCTCCGGCTCGGCCGGATACCGGATATCGCTCAGCACCACCGGCAGACCGTACACGTACTGGAGCAGCGGCGGGTGATCGGTGACCAGGTTGAACTGGCCGGTGTGCAGTCCGCGCGCTCCGGCTGCGGGCAGCAGGATCTCGTCGAACGTCGCCGATGTTCGTCGCATCGCGGTGGCGGCCAGCACCGCGAACGCGATCATGATCAGGACGAGCGCGAGCCGTCCCGCCGCCGCACCAGTGAGCTGCGGTCTCAAGACGCACTCCTCACGGGGTAGTAGTGACGGCGGATGCGGGCCAGATCGAGCAGCGCGCGGAGGCCGGCACGGGTGGAGATCTTCGAGCCGGCCACGTCGCGCCAGACGGGCAGCGGGTACTCGCGGATGCGCTCGGCGGCGCGCTCCTGGCTGCGGCCGCGGACGATGCGGGCGATCAGCTCGACGTCGAACATCCAGCGGGTGATGAACGGCGCCTCGAAGCAGGCAGCCACCTCGGCGCCGGCACGCAGGAGCTTGGCGCCGCACTGGGTGTCGTAGACGCGCAACCCGAGCGTGGCTGCGGCGAGGGTAGCGATCACCCGGCCGGCGTAATGGCGCACCGGCCGCCGCTCGATGCTGCGGCCGAGGAGCTGCACCCGCGACGCCATCAGCAGCATCAGCGACGGGTGCGCCTCGAGCTCGTCGCTCATATCGAGGATCGTGGCCAGAGGCGTCGAGAAGTCCGCGTCCCAGTAGCCGAGCAGGGGCGCGTCGCCCAGCGCGATCGCGTGCAGCACACCGCGGCGTACGGCTTCCGCCTTGCCCGCGTTGCGAGTCAGCCGCAGCCGCTCCACCCCGGGTGAGCGGCCGGCGAGCTCACCCAGCAGCCGCCAGGTGTGGTCGGTGCTGCCATCATCGACCAGCGTGAACGCCACCTCGGGGGCACGCTCCAGGAACGCCTCGAGGCCGGCGACGTCGAGCCGCAGCGCCTCGTTGTAGCAGGGCACCACGATGCGCACGCGGTAGCTCATGCCGCGCCTCCGGTGCGCTCCAGCACGGCCATCAGGCTGACGCCGCGCCGGTACGGCGGGCGCCTCCCCGCGAGGACGGCGAGCAGCCGGCGACGCTCGCCGGCGAGCACGCGCACGAGCACCCCGTTGATGAGCGGCGGGGCCGGGCGCAGGTCGGTGCCGTCGGAACCCACGGCCCGTCCCGATGCCCGCGCCAGGATGCGCACGGCGCGCACCACCGGGTACAGGCGGGTGTTGAAGTGGGAGAGCAGACGGGGCCTGAGCGGCAAACCTGCCAGGACGCTGCTCAGCATGGCCGCGTCGTAGCGGCGGTAGTGACCGAGCGCTTCATCGTGAGGGCTCCAGAGCCGCATGTCCGCGGGCACCGTGACGATGAGCACGCTGCCCGCGCTCATCGGCGCGACCGCGGCGGCGAGCAGCGCGCGATCATCGGGGACGTGCTCGATGACGTCGTTCAGGAGCACGACCGTGGCCCGCGCGATCTCGGGCGCGGCATCGCGGGCCGTGCCGGAGCGCAGGTCGAAGTCCGGGTGCTGCTCCCGGCCGAGCGCTATCGCATCGGGTGAGGGATCGTAGCCGACGCAGGCGTACCCATCGCGGAACGCGGCGAGCGTAGCCCCCACACCGCAGCCGATGTCGATCACCCGCGGCGCCGGCCGGCGCGGCGCGGCCGCGTCCGCGACGGCGCGCAGGATGCGGCGGCGCGCCTCGAACCACCAGTGCCGGCGCTCCACGCGCGCGTGCGTCTCGAACACGTCGCGATCCACCGGTCAGACCTCGGCGGGAAGCGCGCGCACCCCGGGCGGCTCCGGCAACCGCGCAGCGTACCGCACCCGGTTCATGGCAGCAGCCCGTGCCGCCGGAGCATCGGCGGCGCCTCGCGGACCGGCGCCTGCCACAAACGCGTCATGCCGACGTCGTAGGGCAGCAGCTCCGGGCTGCCCTGCGGGTGGCTCATGGCATATACCCACGGCGTGCGCGCCGGCTCGGCGCGTACCAGCGCGGCGTTCCGCTCCGGACCCAGATCGCGGACGATCAGCAGCCGGGCCGCGTCATCGCCGTGCAGGCCGGCGCGCACGAGCAGCGGTGCGATGTCGATCGTGCCCAGACGGTCACTCAGCACTTCCCGCACACAGGCGGGCGCGAGCACCTCGCCGGGCTGGTAGCGCAGCCGGCTGCCCGGCGCGATCTCGACCGGGACGGCCTGGCCGGCCGGGGCGTACCGGGCGCGGGGCGGGGCGTCGCTGGAGAAATCCTCGGGGAGTAGCCAGCCGGGCCGTGGCACGGTGTCCAGCCCGGCGAGCAGCTGCGTCGCGGCCTGGCGATCGCCCGACGCGAGCGCGCCCGCCAGCGCGTGCACGCGACACGTCGAGTTCTGGCGCAGCAGGGTCTCGACGAGGTCCAGCCTCAGCCCGGCCGAGGCCAGCGTCATCGCGGTGCGGGCGTTCCAGGCATCGTGCACGAACACGAGCGCCGGGCCGGACGTCCGGGGCAGCGGAACCGGCCGGACCGAGTGGCTGAGCGCGCGCTGGGGAACCATGAACACCAGGCCCGCCGCGAACGCCGCCGCGAACATGCCGGCGACACCCGACCGAACGAAGTATCGTCCCGCCACTGCCAGGCGCGCGGGCGTGCGCCGGAGGATGCCGATGACGGCGATCGCGGACAACGCTGCCCAGGCGGGCGCCGCCTCGTGCAGCATGCGCGGCCCCATGTAGAGCCCGTGGTGCCAGTAGAGCGCGTTGGCGAGCACCGGCACGAGCGCCCAGGCGAGCACGAACCAGGCGGCGCGCGGGAGGTCGCGTGCCACCAGCAGAAACAGCGCGATGACGAGCACCGCGGGCAGCGGGGTTTCGAACAGGCTCACTGCGAGAGCGGTCAGGTCCGCAGAGGTGTAGGCGAGCGCCTCCCGGAGCCCGTACCAGTTCCCCCACGGGTCGACGTGGAACCCCAGGCTCATGCTCGGCCCGAGCGCGGCGCGGTAGCCGGAGGTGAACGGCGCGCCGAAGAAGTACTGATTGTATGCCAGCCAGGCGCCCACGACCGGCGCGGCACCGAGCAGGCCGCCGAGGGCGACCGCTCCGGCCCGACGCCGGCCACCGGGCCAGAGCAGCGGTACGCCCACGACGAACACGACGCCGATCGCGATGGTCGACAGCGGGCGCGTGGCCAGCGAGAGCGCGAAGAGCGCTCCGGCCGCGACGCTCCACCGTGCCTGCTGCTGCCAGGCCCGCACCAGCAGGTAGCCGCCCAGGCAGGTGCAGGCGGCAGTCGTGATGTGGTTCATCAGCGACGCGCCCACGAAGATGAAGAACGGGCTCAGCGCGAGCAGCAGGACGGCGGCCCGCGCGGTCGCGGCATCATCGGGGAAGAGTCGGCGCGCGAGCAGCCCCGCCGCGAGCACGGTGATGAAGATCAGCACCGGCCCGAACAGCCAGGGGGCGCCGAGCCAGTGGAAGGGGACGAGCAGCGCGACGTGACCCGGGGGGTACTGCGAGACCCAGCCCCGATCGGTGAACAGCGCGTTCTGAATCCCCCAGAACCCACCCAGATCGGAGGCGGGTCCGGCCAGCTGCCCGTGCGCCCAGTAGCGGGCCTGCAGCAGCTGCGCGAGCGCGTCCATGAGGTTCGCGCTGCGGTCCAGGACGAGCAGCGAGAAGAGTGCGCCGGCCAGCGCGGCCGCCAGGGCGGCGGTGAGAGCGAAAGCATGCGGCGACGGTCGGAGCAGCGCGCGCCGCCCGAGCTGCAGCAGGGCCTCGAGGCGCGCCGGTGACAGCAGTCGTGCGGCCACGATGCCTGCCGGCAGCAGCAGCAGCAGCCCCGCCCATGCGAACTCGGAGTAGATGTCGAGCCGTGCCACCGTGACGGCACCGGCGATGCCGGTCCGCTCGGGATCGAGCAACCGGTAGAGCGGCACCACCGTGAGCAGGAGCAGCGCACTCGCGACGGCGACGCGAATCACGAGCGCGAGCCGCGCGCCCGCGGCCCGGCCGTCGGCCACGCCGGCGGCAGCGGCCGGCGTCGCCACGGCGGCCCCGCGCCGGGCCCGGTCCAGCAACCGGCTGCGCACCAGGCTAGGCGCGCTCGCCGGCGATGTATCGCACGCCGGTCTCGGCAAGCGCGGCATCCACCCGGGAGACCGGCGACGTGTAACGCGGAGCGCGCGGCCCCAGCACGTTGGCGCGGAAGATGTGCCAGAATGCCGCGATGCCGTCCTTCCAGTTGATCTTCTTCCCCTCGGCGTACGTGCGCCCGGCGTAGCTGATCGGCACCTCGTAGATGCGGGCCTCGGTCTGGGCCAGCCGCGCGGTCAGCTCCGGCTCGATGCCGAAGCGGTCGGCGGAGAGCGGCAGGCTCTGCATCAGGTCCCGGCGCGCCATCTTGTAGCAGGTCTCCATGTCGGTCAGGTTCAGGTCCGTGAACATGTTCGAGATCAGCGTCAGCAGACCGTTGCCGAGGCGGTGCCAGAAGTAGAGCACCCGGTGCGGTCCGCCCAGGAAGCGGCTGCCGAAGACCGCATCGGCACGGCCATCCACGATCGGGTCGAGCAGCTGCGGCAATTCGCGCGGATCGTATTCCAGGTCGGCGTCCTGGATCACGACGACGTCCCCCGTCGCGGCCGCGATCCCGCGCCGCACCGCGGCACCCTTCCCCAGGTTGCGCGGCTGGACCAGCAGCGTGTCGATCGCCCCGGCCGCGTGCAGCTCCCGCAGCACATCCGCGGTGCGATCACGCGATCCGTCCTCGACGCAGATCAGCTCAATGTCGAGCGGCACACTGCGCAGGCGCTGGATGGAGGCGGCCACGGTGCGTTCCTCGTTGTACACGGGCATGACGACCGAGAGGCGACAGCGTCGCTCGGCATTGCTGGTCATGGCTCACTCGTCTCGTAGCGATTCAGCTTGCGATACAGCGTGGACGGGTCGATGCCCAGGACCTCGGCGGCGCGGGCCTTGTTGCCGCCTTCCGCCTGCAGCACCCACATGATGTAGGCGCGCTCGACCAGCTCGAGCGTGGGATTCTCCTGCGCGCGCTCGGACACCAGCGGCAGGGGTGCAGGCTCGGCCACGCGCGCGGGCAGGGTTTCGACGGTGATGACACCGTTGCGGCTCAGGATCGCGGCCCGCTCGATCGCGTTCTCGAGCTCGCGCACGTTCCCGGGCCAGCCGTAGGACTGGAGCACGGCGAACGCGGCGTCATCGACGCGCAGCTCGCGGCCGCTGCGTGCGTGTCCCCGAAGAAAGTGCTCGGTGAGCATCACGATGTCGTCGGTCCGGTCCCGCAGCGGCGGCAGGTGCAGCGTGATCACGTTCAGGCGGTAGTACAGGTCGCTGCGGAACGTGCCGCGCCGGATCTCCTCGTCCAGGTCGCGATTGGTGGCGGCAATGACGCGTACGTCGATGTCGATGGTCTGGGTGGCGCCGACCGGCACGATCTCGCGCTCCTGCAGCGCGCGCAGCAGCTTCACCTGCAGCGCCGGTGACATCTCGGCGACCTCGTCCAGGAAGAACGTGCCGCCGCGCGCCGCCACCAGCAGGCCCTCCTTGTCGCGCACCGCACCGGTGAAGCTGCCCTTCACGTGGCCGAACAGCTCGGACTCGAGCAGGTTCTCGGGCAGCGCGCCACAGTTTATGGAGATGAAGGGACCGTTCTCGCGCTCCGAGAGGTCGTGGATGTAGCGAGCGAGGATCTCCTTGCCGGTGCCGCTCTCGCCGGTGATCAGTACCGTGGAATCGGTGGGCGCGACCGTCTCGGCCAGGCGCACGACGTCGACGAACGCCCGGTTCCGGCCGACCGGACGGTCGGCACCGGCACCTTCGCGCCGCCGGATCTCGCGCTTGAGCGCGCGGTTCTCGGTGGACAGCCGACGTGTGTCGGCGGCGCGCCGACAGAGCACGATCAGCTCATCGTTGCTGAACGGCTTCTGCAGGTAGTAGTAGGCGCCCTGGTTCACGGCTTTTACCGCCGACTGGAGCGACGCCTGGGCCGTCATCAGGATGACCGGGACCTCGGGATCGAGCTCGCGCACGGCGCTCAGCACGGCCAGCCCGTCGACGCCGGGCATGCGGATGTCGGTAAGCACGACATCGGGCCGGATGTCCCCGAGCTGATCGAGCGCCTCCCGGCCGCTCTGGCAGACGATCGGCTCGAACCCCTCGCCGCGCAGCAGAATCTCGACCGTCTCCAGAATGCCCCGCTCGTCGTCGACCACGAGCACGCGTGCGGCCGTGCCCACGCTAGCTGACTCCATTGCCATCTCCCCGCCCGACGTGCGCGGGCAGATAGACCGTGAAACAGGCACCGTTTCCCTTCACCCCATCGACCAGAATGGCACCGCGGTGCGCCTCGACCGCGCGATGCACCAGCGCCAGGCCGAGCCCGGTGCCGCCCTGCCTCGTCGAGTAGAACGGGTCGAACATCCGCTCGATATCCTCGTCGCGCACACCCGGTCCGCTGTCGAAGACGCGCAGCCGCACGGGTTCGCTCACGGCCACGCTGGTCGGCAGCTCGCCGGCCGGGATCGGCGTGAGATCGACGCGCACGTGGCCATCCGGACCGGAATGCTGGACCGCATTCAGCACCAGGTTGAACACGGCCCGGTGCAGCAGGTCCTGGTCGCCATCCACTTCCACGGGCGCGACCGGCCCGACCAGCTCGATGCGGGCGCGCGCGCCCCGATCGGGGTGCTGCGCCACCAGCTCGATGGCGTCGCGCGCGACCGCGCCCAGGTCGACCACGCCCCACCGCCGCATCTCCACGCGGCTGAACTCCATGAACTCCGAGAGCAGCCGGGAGAGCCGCTCCGACTCCACCACCACGAGCCGTCGCAGCGTCTCCCGATCCTCGCCGGTCGCGCGCGTGCCCGCGATCTGCTCGACCGCGCTGCGGATCGACGCCAGCGGATTCTTGATCTCGTGGGCCAGCGAGGCGCCCAGCTCGGCCACCGCCTGCAGTCGCTCCGCCCGCCGGATCAGGTCCTCGACCTGCTTGCCCTCGGTCACGTCCTGCAGCACCGCCGTCACCCACGGCACGCCCTCCCGCTCCAGCAACGTGGTGCGCAGGCTCAGGTAGCGGTCCCCGTCCGGCCGCTGCTGGCGCAGCTCGTAGCGACGCACCTCCTGGCTCGTCGACGCCGTGCGCCGGATCACCGTTCCCAGGCCGGGAGCGCAGCGGTCCAGCTCGTCCAGCACCGCGCGCCCGTACCAGCGCGCCGGGTCCAGCGCCAGCAGGTCGCGCGCGGCATCGTTCAGGTGGGCCAGCCGCCCCTCCCCGTCCACCGTCACCATCCCGGTGTCGATCGCCGCCAGCATCTCGTTCACGTCCAGGCGCAGCTGCCGCAGCGCCGACTGCACCGCGCCCAGCGCCGTCCCCGTCCGCTGCAACCGGTCCCCCAGGGCCGCCGTCGCGATCGCCACCAGCACGAACAGCCCGACCTGCAGCAGCGCCGGCAGCGAGTGCATGTCCAGCAGCAGCACGTCCACCAGGTACAGCAGGCTCGCCAGCGCCCCGATCAGCATCCCGCCCGGCAGCGGCAGCAGCAGCGCCGCAGCCGCGATCACGAAGATGTAGAGGGGTGCGTACGGACTCAGCTGCAGCTCCGCCGGCTCGTGCGTGATGTGCACGATCGCCGTCACCAGCAGCGTGTCGTAGAGGATCTGCAGGTACAGGAAGTTCGTGCCCGGCACCCGCCGCTGCACGATCACCCGCCACACCCCCAGCGCCGTCATGGCGAGCGCGCTCACCAGTGCCAGCGTCGCCACCAGCGTCTGCAGCTGGGTCGCGCTCTGCCACATCACCAGCGCCGCCACGAAAATCGAGGTCGCGACGACCAGCCGGCCCGTGAAGAGCCAGCGCAATACCTGGAGCATAGGCCCCATCAGCGTTTCACCGGCTTCAATGTGATGGCACGACCAGACCTGCCCGGGGGAGGCGCGGGCGGTGGGAACCACGCCAAGGTAGGACCCCCTTTTGCAGATTGCAAGGAATACGCTTGCGTAGTACGGCAGACCCGCGGCACCGCCAAGCCCGGCCGTGCGCCCGCAAACCGCCCGTCCGCCGCGCGCAACCTGCCCGCAACCCGCCCGCTGCCCCAGCCAGCCTGCCCGCGATCCGCGCGCCTCCGTCCGCCACGTGTCCGGCGCGCCCGCCAGCGCTCATTCCGCGTCCCCCTGAGTCCGCTCGGAGTCGACTGGCGGACTGCCTACCTGGCGACGACAGCCGCCGGCGTCCGTCGGCGCCCGCCGGTCGCGGCGGGCGTGGGTGGGCGGCAACGTGGCGCGGGGATGGAGCCTTCGAGGGCCGGGCATGGTATAGGGATTGCGCGATTCCGGCGCGCGGCACACAAGCAGAGGGGGAAGGATGAGGATTCGCGGGGGGCGCCAGCTCCTGTGCGCGACCAGTGCGCTGGTGCTGGGTGCGGGCGCAGCGGTGCCGGTGCACGGCCAGGCGCAGTACTTCGGCCGGCAGAAGGTGCAGTACGAGGATTTCGACTGGCGGGTGCTGGGCACGGAGCACTTCAACGTGCATTACTATCCGGCGGCGCAGGTGGCGGCCGAGGACGGCGCGCGCATGGGGGAGCGCTGGTACACGCGTTTCTCGCGGATCTTCCAGCACGAGTTCGGCAAGAAGCCGATCATCTTCTACGCGGACCATCCGGACTTCCAGCAGACGAACACGACGCCGTACCAGCTGACGGAAGGCACGGGCGGCTTCACGGACGCGTTGCGCAACCGGATCGTGATGCCGTTCACGGGGGTGTATGCCGACAACGACCACGTGGTCGGTCACGAGATGGTGCACGTGTTCCAGTACGACCTGGCGACGTCGCCGGGAGGCGGCGGGCTGGTGGGGATGAACAACCTGCCGGGGTGGCTGATCGAGGGGATGGCGGAGTACCTGTCGCTGGGTCGGGAGGATGCGCACACGGCGATGTGGCTGCGGGACGCGGCGTTGCGGGGTCAGCTGCCGACGATCCGGCAGCTGACGCGGGACACGCGCTACTTCCCGTACCGGTACGGCCAGGCGCTGTGGGCGTACATCGCGGGCCGCTTCGGTGACCGGGCGGTTCCGGAGCTGTACCGGTACGCGACGCGGGCGGGCTGGGAGGAGGCGCTGCAGCGGGTGCTGGGGGTGACGAGCGAGCAGGTCTCGCAGGACTGGGTGCAGGCGACGCGCGCGCTCTACCTGCCGCTGATCGAGGGCAAGCAGCGACCGCAGGACGCGGGCGACCCGATCCTGGTGGAGGACGAGCCGGGCGCGATGCACCTGTCGCCCACGGTGAGCCCGGACGGGCAGCACGTCGCGTTCTTCGGCCGGCGCGAGATCTTCACGGTGGACCTCTACCTGGCGGATGCGCGCACGGGGCGGGTGATCCGGAAGCTCACGAGCCCGAGCCGATCGGCGCACTTCGACGCGCTTAGCTTCATCTCGTCGGCGGGCACGTGGTCGCCGGACGGGAGCCGGTTCGCGTTCGTGGCGTTCGAGCAGGGCGACCATCGGCTCCAGATCATGAACGTGAGCAACGCGCGGGTGGAGCGCCGGATCTCGGTACCGGGGGTGGGCGCGATCCAGAACCCGGCGTGGTCGCCGGACGGTCGCAGCATCGCGTTCAGCGGCATGGCGGGCGGCGTCACGGACCTGTACCTGGTGGACGTGGAGACGGGCGCGCTGCAGCAGCTGACGAACGACCGGTACGCGGAGCTGCACCCGGCGTGGTCGCCGGATGGACGGAGCATCGCGTTCGCGACCGACCGGGACCAGGGGACGGATTTCGGCAACCTGGTGTACGGCGACATGCGGCTGGCGCTCTACGACGTCGCCAGCGCGGCGACGCGACTGCTGGACGTATTCCCGAGCGGGAAGCACATCAACCCGCAGTTCGCGGCGGACGGCTCGAGCCTGTACTTCGTCGCCGACCCGGACGGGTTCAGCAACATCTACCGGCTCGAGCTGGCGAGCGGGTCGGTGTTCAGGGTGACGGACGCGGCGACGGGCGTGAGCGGCATCACCAAGCTGTCGCCGGCGCTCTCGATCGCGGCCCGGAGTGGGCGCATGCTGTTCTCGGTGTTCCAGAACTCGGGACACAACGTGTACGGACTGGACCCGGAGCGGACGCAGGGCCGTGAGGTCGAGCGGACCGCGCCGCGGGTGGCGGCGGCGGCGCTGCTGCCGCCGGCGGAGGCGTTCGGCAGCGGCGTGATCCACGAGTATCTGGGCGACGTCCTGACGGGGCTGCCGCCGGTGGATGCGACGTTCTCGGACCGCGACTACAAGCCGAGTATCGGGCTCGACTACATCGGACCGCCCTCGTTCGGGATCGGCGTGAGCCAGTTCGGCACCGGCGTGGGCGGCGGCGTGTCGCTCTTCTTCTCGGACATGCTGGGCGACCACTTCATCGGCACCGCGGTGCAGGCGAACGGCTCGTTCAAGGACATCGGCGGGCAGGCCGTGTACATGAACAGCTCGCGGCGCTGGAACTACGGCGTCGCGCTGGGCCACATCCCGTACCTGTCCGGCTACGGCTTCAACCAGCCGGAGACGTTCACGCAGGTGCTGCAGCGCACCTACATCGACCAGGTGATGGGGATCACCCAGTACCCGTTCTCGATGACCCGGCGCTTCGAGCTCTCCGCGGGGGCCACCCGGTACGCGTTCAGCAACGAGGCGATGACGTTCAGCCGGTTCACGGGCGAGCTGGTCGACCGGCGGGATCTGCCCGCGCACGATCCGCTCTACTTCGCGGAGGGGTCCGCCGCGTTCGTCGGCGACAACTCCTACTTCGGCTTCACCTCGCCGGTGGCGGGCACACGGTTCCGGTTCGAGGTGTCGCCGACGTTCGGCTCGCTCACCTACCAGGCCCTGCTGGCCGACTACCGGCGCTACGTCTTCTTCCGCCCATTCACGTTCGCGGTGCGCGGCTTCCATTACGGCCGCTACGGTGCGGATGCGGCCGGCTTCTCGGATGGCGAGCGGATCATGTCGCCGCTGTTCGTAGGTTACGAGAACTTCGTGCGCGGCTACTCGCAGGAGTCGTTCGAGTGGGAGCGTGAATGCGGCCCGACCGAGACGGCCAACTCGGCGTGTCCTGCGTTCGACCGCCTGGTCGGCACGCGCATGGCGGTCGGCAACGTGGAGTTGCGCGTGCCGCTGCTGGGCGTGAGCGAGCTGGGGCTGCTGAACTTCCCGTTCCTGCCCACCGAGATCGCGCCGTTCTTCGATATCGGCTACGCCTGGGGCGATGTCTACCCGGAGGACGTGCCGGGGGCGGAGATCGAGTACTCGCGAAGGGCGGTCTACAGCGCGGGCGTGAGCGCGCGCGTGAACCTGCTCGGCTATCTGATCCTGGAGACGTACTGGGCCCACCCGTTCCAGCGGCCTGAGAAAGGCGGCCACTTCGGGTTCCAGATCATGCCGGGGTGGTAGGCGGGCCACCACCGGGCGGGCGGTACGGGAGGAACGGGAGCGGGTGCGGCGCAGGCGGCACCCGCTCCTGCATCCACGGCCGGGCGCAGCGGGTCGGACGACCCGCTCAGTTCGCGGCGACGGTGCGCCCGTGCGCCCACGCGCGCAGCGCCCCGATCTTCTCGGCCATGACGGTGCTTAGCGGCCGCGTGGCGGCGATCTCCGCGAGGATCGAGGCGGTGGTGAGCGGCTCGCGCGCGGAGAACGCGGTGTAGAGCGCGGCGACCACGGCCTGCTCGAGCTCGGCGCCGCTGAACTGGGGGGCGGCAGCGGCGATCGCGGCGAGGTCGAAGCGATCCGGCTCCTGCCGGCGGCGCCGCAGGTGGATCTCCAGGATCTGGCGGCGGGCGGCCTCGTCGGGCAGATCGACGAAGAAGATCTCGTCGAAGCGTCCCTTGCGCAGGAACTCGGGCGGCAGCCGGGAGACGTCGTTGGCGGTGGCGACAGTGAAGACGTCGCCTTTGCGCTCCTGCATCCAGCCCAGGAAGCTGCCGAGCACGCGCTGAGAGACGCCGCCATCGGCGCTGCCGTCGGAGGCGAACGCCTTCTCCAGCTCGTCGATGAAGAGGACACAGGGCGCGAGCTTTTCGGCCGACTGCATCGCGCGCCGGAAGTTCTTCTCGGTCTCGCCGATGTACTTGTTGTAGAGCGTCCCGGTATCGAGCTTGAGCAGCGGCAGTCCCCAGTCGGCCGCGACGGCGCGCGCGCAGAGGCTCTTGCCGCAGCCGGGCACGCCGATGAGCAGCACGCCGCGCGGAAACGTCAGCCCGAAGTCCGCGGCCTGCTCGGGATGTGCGATGATGCTGCGCCGGCGCGCCAGCCACGCCTTCAGGCCAGCCAGGTCGGCGACTTCCGCCAGGCTTTCCTCCGCCGGATAGTACTCGAGCACCCCAGCGCGCTCCACGCGCGCGCGGCGCGCGGCGGCAATGCGCTCCACGTCGTCGGCGGTCAGGCGACCGTCGTCGACGATCGCGCGCGTCAGCAGCTTCTCCGCTTCCAGCAGGGTGAGGCCGCGGAGGCTGGCAAGCAGGCGAGTCTCATCGCCCGGAGTGAGCTCGACCTGGGCCGGACCGCGGCGCCGGAGGTCGCGCACGAGGTGCTGCAGCAGCGCCCGGAAATCAGCGGCATCCGGCTCGGGCAGCCTCACCACCGCGAGGATGCGCTCGAGCGCGGGCGGCGCGTCCAGCTCGGTACCGCAAAGGACCAGCGCGCCATGACGCTGGCCGAGCTCCGCGGCGATCTCCTTGAACCGGTCGGTGAGGGCAGCTTCCCGGAGCAGCGCGGCGCCGCCCGCGAAGTGGTAGAGCGACGCGGTCCGGCTGGCCGCGATGTGGGCGAGCGCCTGCGCCGGCTCCTGGGTATCGTAGACCGCGTTCTCGTAGCCGTCGCGGCGCAGTCCGCGGCTGCGCGACCAGGTGAAGAGCGGCAGTGTGAGCCGGTCGGAGACGTGGCGCAGCAGTTTCGCGACGCGCTCCTCCTCGAGCGTGTCCACGTGGATCAGCCCGTAGCGCGACCGGATCAGCAGCTCGAGATCGAGCCCCGGGTCGGTGCTCATGGGCGTGCCCCTCTGGTCAGGCGCAGGGTCTCGCCGTGTCGGGGCACGTGCAGCGCCGTCTCATCGAGGCCGCGCTCGCGCCAGGCGGCGCGCAGGCGCTCGGGCGGCTCGAGGGGCGGCTCGTCGGTCATCCGGAACGTGCCCCAGTGCATGGCGACGAATACCCCCGTGGCGCCGAGGTCGACCCAGGCCTGGACCGCTTCCTCCGGGTTCATGTGGGCGGGCTGCATGAACCAGCGTGGCTCGTAGGCGCCGATCGGGAGGAGCACGATGTCGAACGGCCCCGCGTAGCGTCCGATGTCCGCGAAGATGGGAGCGTAACCGCTGTCGCCGCAGAAGTAGAGGCGCCACGCGCCGAGCCGCAGCGCGAACGACGCCCAGAGCCGACGCATCGAGTCCCAGGGGGTGCGCTGCGCCCAGTGACGCGCCGGCAGCGCCGTGACGTTCAGGCCGCTCGCGAACCGGGCCTGCTGGTGCCAGCCCAGCTCGGCGACGCGCTCGATGCCGAGCCGGGCCAGCCAGCTGCGATAGCCGAGCGGGGTCACGAAGGTGAGTTCATCGCCGCCGCGCTCGTGCAGGCGCGTGATCGTGGGACGGTCGAGATGATCGTAATGGTCGTGCGAGAGGAGCACGACATCGATGGGCGGCAGCGCGTCGAACTCCAGGCCGGGGGGCGCGAGCCGAACCGGACCGGTCCACTGCACGGGCGATGCGCGCCGGCTCCAGACCGGATCGGTGAGCACGTTGCAGCCGGGCAGCTGGATCAGGAACGTCGAGTGGCCGACCCACGTGACCCGCACCTCGTCCGCGTCCAGCCTCGGGACGGCAGGGGTCGGGTCGGCGCGCGGGAAGGCCGCCGCGGGAGGTGTCGGCGCGACCCCGTGACGCCAGCGCTGCAGCCACCACCGCAGCATGTCGCGCAGGCCGCGGTCGTCGCCGCCGCCGCCCGGCCAGGGGGGCTGATCCAAGGGCGTACGTGGGTCCGGCATCTCGTGGGTTCGCCAGGCTCGAGCAGAAGACGCGCATACCGCGCGGAGGCGCGAAGGTGGGCAGGCTTCACGGGCAGCGCAAGGCTCAGACGCGCACGGCCTTCCGACGCGCTTTCTCGTGATACATCATGGCATCGGCGACGTCGATCGCCTCCTCGATCTGCTCGGCGCCACCGTACGCCGCACAGCCGATGCTCACCTTCAGGCGTACTTCCTCGCCGTGCGGACCGAGGCGCAGCACGGCCGCCTGGCTCACCACGTCCTCCAGGCGGGCGCGCGCCCGGATGGCGTCCGCGCCGGGCAGCAGCATGAGGAATTCGTCGCCGCCCCAGCGGTAGAGCTTGTCGGACGGCCGCAGCTCGGCGCGCAGCGCGTCGGTCAGGTGACGCAGCAGCGCGTCGCCGGCACTGTGACCATACGCGTCGTTGATGGCCTTCAGGTCATCCAGGTCGAAGCTGATGACCGAGCCGAACCCGGCCCGGGCGGTGGCGAGGCCGACGCCCTCGGCGAACGCGCGCCGGTTGAGGCATCCGGTCAGGCTGTCGTAGAGCGCCGCGCGCCGCATGACGCTGTGGGCAACCGCCAGCTCCGCGTTGGCCGCATCCACCTCGCGCTTTGCATCCTCCATCATCAGGACCACCATGCCATAGCCGAGCACGACGTGCAGCACGATCTCGACGTAGGGGTGCAGGCGCGCCACCAGCTCGAGCGGGGCCGCGGCGGCGCCGGCCGGGGAATAACCGAAAGCGAACACGTACACGACCGCGACGAGCGCCATGATCGCGAACGCGCCGCTCGACAGGAGCGTCCCGATGCGCTGCCGCGAAGGTGCCAGCGCACCGATCTGCACCGCGCACCAGCCGAAGCCGACGATCGCGACCGGCGTTTGCCAGAGCAGCACCTCGCGCAGCGTGGTGGACTGCCAGAGGCTGAGCGCGGTGTAGCCGAGCAGCGCGGGCGCGAGCAGGCGGAGCACGCGCCCGGGCTCGGTGCCGTGCGTGAACTGCCGTGTGCCGACCACGAGCAGCGCCACGAACGTCAAGCGGGCAAGCTGATGGAAGATGTCGAGGCCCACGGCGCCCGGAGTGCGCACCTCGACGGCATCGAGCGGCGGTCCGGCAATGAGCAGATAGCGGGCGGCGATGGCGCCGACAGCGAGCGCCAGCGCCAGCCAGGCGAGGGACCAGGTCCGGAAGTAGCGCCGCCGGCGGGAATGCGGCCGGAGCAGCAGGAAGAGCGCGGCGAGCAACGTGGAGCCAACCAGCTGCAGCAGCACGCCGATGATGCTCACGAACGGCTGAAACTGGTCGTTCAGGAGCATCGCTTCTGCCTGTCGCTGGATGCCGTCATCGGCTGCCGCATGCGCTGAATTATGTCCCCAAGGTGGCGGGGGCCATGGGCTGCGGCAAGAGTGCTGAAGGAACCGGACGGACTGCCGCGCCGGCCGGTCCCGCAGGCGCTCCCGCTACGCGAAGTACGCCGTCGTGACGGAGAGCCGCTCGCGCGCAGCCGCGGCACTCAGGGAGAGGAGCAGCGCTCGGCGCTGCGTCGCACCCGGGGTGGGCGCGAAACCGGTGCGCACGACGGCCGAGCGCGAGTCGGTAACGTGCGGACGCAAAAACGGCAGGGCTTCGTGGAAACCCTGCCGCTGAAACTGAAGCACGACGCGCCGGACCGCCGGCCCGTGCGCGAGATCGGCTAGCGACGGCGGCGCGCGCGGGCGTTGCGTCGACGCGCATCCGCCGCCTTGCGCTTCTTCGCCTCGCTCGGCTTCTCGTAGAAGCGCTTCTTCTTCATGTCCTTGAACAGGCCCGAGCGCAGCATCTTGCGCCGGAACTGCTTCAGGGCCCATTCGATACGGTCGCCTTCGCCGATCTGGATCTCGATCATGGTCTTCCTTTGCTGTCCACCCCAGACTGAGAAGTTTAACGGGGGCGCGGCCGGCCGAGCAACCCCCGGGGGGCCGCCGGGGAGGTTGCCGGGGGGGGAGGCGCGAGGGCCCCTCCGGGCGGCAGATTGGCAGGGCAAGGCCAGGGCGGGTTGCGCGGAGATCGCTCCAGCCGGGCGCGGTTCCGGTACGGAGCAGGCTCGCGCCCGTCGGGAGCGCGGGTGGCGGGCGAGAAGATCACAACGGGAGTGGGGCATGGCCAGGACAGCTCGGCATTACCACCTGCTGGGGATCGGTGGCACGGCGATGGGCTCGCTGGCGGGGCTGCTGCAGGCCGCGGGGCACCGGGTGAGCGGATCGGACGAGAACGTGTACCCGCCGATGTCGGATCAGCTGCAGCGGCTGGGGATCCGGTACGCCGAGGGATACTCGGCGCGCAACCTGGCGGAGCGGCCGGACGTGGTCGTGGTCGGGAACGCGATCTCGCGCGGCAACCCCGAGCTCGAGCACGTGCTCAACGAGCGGCTGCCGTACGCGTCCGCGGCGGCGGTCATCAAGGAAGAGTTCCTGCGCGGGCGGACGGTGGCAGCGGTGGCCGGGACCCACGGCAAGACGTCCACCACCTCACTGCTCGCCTGGGTCCTGGATGCCGCGGGGCTCGAGCCCTCGTTCCTGATCGGGGGCGTGGCGGAGAACTTCGGCACGTCGTTCCGGCTAACCGGATCCGACGTGTTCGTGATCGAGGCCGACGAGTACGACACCGCGTACTTCGACAAGGGCCCGAAGATGTGGCACTACCTGCCCTGGGTCGCGATCGTCAACAACATCGAGTTCGACCACGCCGACATCTTCCGCGACGAGATCGCTTACGATTACGCGTTCGCGCGGTTCATCAACCTGGTGCCCGGGCGGGGCCGACTGATCGCCGGCTGGGATTCGCCGAAGGTGCGCGAGCTGGCGGCGAAATCGCCGGCGCCGGTGGACTCGTTCGGATTCACGGGATCGCCGCCCGCACGCGATCCGGGCGGGACGCCGCGCTGGACGGCCACGGACGTGACCTACGGTGCGCTGACGCAATACACCGTGCTGCGCGACGGCGGGGTGTGGGGCCGGGTGGAGACGCCGCTGGCGGGCGCGTTCAACGTGCGCAACGCGCTGGCGGTAATCGCCGCATCAGCCGCGCTCGGTGCTGATCCGGCGCGCGTGCGCGAGGGGCTGCGCAGCTACCGGAGCGTCCGGCGCCGGCTCGAGGAGCGGGGCACGGTGAACGGCGTAACGGTGCTCGACGACTTCGCGCATCATCCCACCGCGGTGCGCGAGACGATCGCGGCGGCGCGACAGCGCTATGCCGGCCGCCGCCTGATCGCGGTGTTCGAGCCGCGCAGCTATACGGCGCAGCGCCGCGAGTTCCAGCAGTCCTACGCGGATGCGCTCAGCACGGCGGACGCGATCGTGCTGGCCGGCCTGTTCCACCCCGAGCGCTACGATCGCAGCACGGGGATGGATCCGCACGAGCTGGTGGCGAGCTGCGCCGCGCGCGGCGTACCCGCCCGGCACACGCCCGATGTCGGCGAGATCGTCGCCTGGCTGTCGGCGCATACCGCGCCCGGCGACGTCGTGCTGATCATGTCCAACGGCGGCTTCGGCGGCATCCACGACCGCCTGTTGCGCGCCCTGGAGAGCTGAAGCGCGCGCCGCCGTCGCGCGCGTTACGCTGTCGGTCGCGAAGCTACCGGGAGGCGCGGGCCGCCTCGAGCGCCGCCCTTCCCGCCTCCGTCCACGCGGGCCGCTCCGCGGCGTTCCCCAGCTGCTCGCCGAGCGCGTAAAGCAGGCGGGTGATGCGGGCGAGCTTGTCGGCGTCGATGTGCTCCGCCTCGTCGGACGCCCGGTGGTAGTCGGCGTGCAGTCCGGTCGTGAAGAAGAGCGCCGGGATATCCCGCGCCGCGAAGCTGTAGTGATCGCTCCGGAAGAAGAGCTGCTCCTCCGGCAGCGGATCGGGGGCGACCGCGAGTCGCAGCTCGGGGTTCTCCCGCGCCACCCGCTGTACGACCTCACCCATGGTGGTGTAATCACCGCCGATCGCGTAGACCGTGTCCGGGTGGTTCCGCCCGATCATGTCGGCATTGATGTTGGCGACGATCTGGGCGAGCGGAACGGTAGGCTCCGCGACGAAATGACGCGAGCCGAGCAACCCTCGCTCCTCACCGCTCACCAGCAGGAAGAGCAGCGAGCGCTGCGGCGCGCGGGGCGCCGCGGCGAATGCCTGCGCCAGCTCGAGCACGGCGGCCGTACCGGAGGCGTCGTCATCGGCGCCGTTGTAGATGGAGTCGCCGCGGGCGTCGGGCGCGCCGATGCCGACGTGATCGATGTGGGCGGTGAAGACGATGTACTCATCCTTCAGCGCCGGATCGCTGCCGGGCAGCAGGGCGACCACGTTCGGCACCAGGTCGGTGGCAGCGCTCGCGGCTGTGCGGATGACGAACTCGCCGGGCAGCACCAGCGGCGCGGCGGGATCGGCGGCGCGGAGCGCGGCGAGGTCGTGGCCGGCGGTGGCGAAGAGAGGGGCGATCGCGTCGTGCGCGACACCGACCACCGGGAGGGGCGCCTGCTGTCCGGCAACGAACTGCGCGAGCATGCCGATGGTGGCGACGCTGAACGCCGGGTCGAGGATCAGGACGATACCGGCAGCGCCGCCGCTCATGGCCGTGACCACCGAGGCGACCAGTTTCTCCTGCCAGGCCTCCTGCGTCGCGGCCGAGAGCGTGTCGGCGATCGCGAACACGACGATCCGGTCGCGGGCCTCGGTCGGCAAGGCCAGGCCCGGCCGCACGTTGCCGAGGTAGATCGCCGCGGCGGCGGTAGAATCGCCGCGCATCGAGGGGGCGACGAAGTACTGGGTGCCGTAGGCGAACACGTCGGGGCCGGCGCGGAAGAGCACCCGCTCGCGATCCATGCGGGCACTCTGCAACGGGTAGCGCTGCACGAAGCTGCCACTGTCGCCGGCCGGCTGCAGGCCGAAGCGCGCGAACTCGGCAGCAGCGTACGCGGCGGCGGCCTCGAGGCCCGGGCTCGGCGTCTCTCGTCCGGCCAGCTCGTCGCTCGCCAGCCAGGCGACGCGTGCCGCCACATCCTCGGCGGTGATCGCGGCGCCGCCGTGCGCGGGGACGCTGGCGGTCTGCGCCGCCAGTGCGGCGGGGGGCAGCGCGGCGAGCAGCGCGGCAAGTACGAGAGAGCGCATGTACGGCCTCCTGGGTGAGTCTGGTTCCGGCCGCCTGCGCGGCGGCCGGCGCTAATCGTATGCGTGCCGTCGGTGCGCCGGCAACGCAGCGTGCTACCCGCCGCACCGGTGCAGCGATCCCGATCCCCTTGCTCAGCCCCAGACGCGAGACCATGTTGCGGCCTCCTGTACACCCGCGACGAGGTGAGTATGCAGACGCTGGACTGGCTGGTCGGGGCGCTCGACTCGATCGTCTGGTGGGGTCCGACCATCGGGTCCGAGCAGGTCCCGCTGGCGGTGATCGCCCTGCTCGGCACGGGCCTCTTCCTGACGGTGCGACTCGGCTTCATCCAGCTGCGGCGGCTGGGCCACGGCTTCGGCGTCACGTCCGGGAAGTACGACGATCCGAACGAGCCGGGTGACGTATCACACTTCCAGGCGCTCACCACCGCACTGTCCGCCACCGTCGGCATCGGCAACATCGCGGGCGTCGCGATCGCGCTGCACTGGGGCGGGCCGGGCGCGCTGTTCTGGATGTGGGTGACCGCATTCCTCGGCATGGCCACGAAGTTCACCGAGGTGACGCTCGCTCAGAAGTACCGCTCGGTCACGACCGACCACGACCCGGCGAAGTGGGAGGGCAGCGTCTCGGGCGGCCCCATGTACTACATCGAGCGCGGCCTCGGCCGGCACTGGAAGCCGCTCGCCATCCTGTTCGCCGCGCTGCTCGCGGTGACCGCGTTCCTGACCGGCAACGCGATCCAGGCGAATACGCTGGCCGATACCATGAACAACTCGTTCGGCCTGCCGACCTGGGTGTCCGGCCTGATCAGCGCGACCCTCGTCGGGGCGGTGATCGTGGGCGGCATCAGCCGCATCGGCGCGGTCACGGGGGTGCTCGCCCCGCTCATGGCCGCCATCTACGTGGGTGGCGCACTGATCGTCATCCTGATGAACGCCGGCCAGGTGATCCCCACGTTCGCGCTGATCTTCCGCGAGGCGTTCAACCCGACCGCCGGGGTCGCCGGCACGGGCATCGGTGCCATCCTGGTGACGCTCATGTGGGGCGTGCGGCGCGGTCTCTTCTCGAACGAGGCCGGCCAGGGCTCGGCCCCGATCGCACACGCGGCCGCCAAGACCGACGAGCCCGTCTCGGAGGGCGTGGTCGCGCTGCTCGAGCCGTTCATCGACACGATCGTCATCTGCACCATGACCGGCCTGGTCGTGATCATGACCCAGGTCTGGGACGACAAGCACCCGCAGCAGCTGGTGATCGGCGGCGGCGACATGAGCTGGGTCGCGGACCGACCCGATGGGCAGATCGCGCGCGGCATCCCGGGGCCGACCGAGTTCCGGATCGAGGCGGGCATGCCGGTCATGACCGATCCGGCCGCACCGCGCTTCGCGTGGCACGACGTGCGCGTCGACACGTTCTTCATCGATCCGCAGCACACCCGCCCGTTCAGTGGCCGGATCGTGCCGGCCCAGGCGCGCGCCATCGGTGACGATGGGCAGCAGTATGCCGCGCTCTACGGCAACGCGGTCGAGACCGGCGCCCCGCTCACGATGCTGGCGTTCCAGAAGGGTCTGCCGGGCACGTTCGGCCGTTTCATCGTCATTGCCGGCGTGCTGCTGTTCGCGGTCTCGACGGCGATCTCCTGGAGCTACTACGGCGACCGCTGCGCGCAGTACCTGTTCGGCAGCCGCGTCATCCTGCCCTACCGCATGATGTACGTCGGCATGCACTTCGTGGGCGCGGTCCTGCCGCTCGCATCGGTCTGGGCGCTCGGCGACGTGTTCCTGGGCATGGTGATCCTGCCCAACCTGCTCGCGCTGATCCTGCTCTCCGGCAAGGTGAAGGAGATGGCGGACAGCTACTTCGAGCGCCGGCCGTGGGAGGAAAACGCGCGGGTCCACGCCGAGCTGAAGCGGCGGCGGAAGCAGCCCTGAAGCCCGCCGGGGAAACGACCTGGAACGGCGCCCGCGTGCGGGCGCCGTTCTGCATCAAGCGTGCAGCAGGGTCAGGGCCTGGACGTGCTCCGCGGCGGCGGCGAGCGCGGCCGCGTACTCGGGGTAGATGTGCTCCTCGCCGATGTCGGCGAGCACGGGCGAGCGCGCGAGCGCGGCGAGCGGCTGGGGCGGCACCTCGCTCAGCAACACGAGCGTGCCGTCACCCCGGAAGCGGTGCACCATGCTGCGGAAGGCATTGAGCCCGGTCGAGTCGATCGCCGGCACGTTGCGCATGCGGAGGATCAGCACCCGGGGCGGATCGTCGATCGTGCCGAGCGTCTCCTTGAACTTCTCCGCGGCCCCGAAGAAGAACGGTCCGTTGATCTCGTAGACGGCCACCCCGGGGGGCGGTGCACTCCGCTCGCCGACGCCCGGGGTCGCGGTACCGAACTCGAGGCTGACGCGGCTCACCTCGGTGACCTCCGACATGCGCCGCATGAACAGGAACGCGGCCAGCACCATGCCGGTCTCGATCGCGACCGTGAGGTCGATGAAGACGGTGAGCAGGAGCGTCGCCAGCAACACCAGCGTGTCGCTGCGCGGCCCGCCCGTGATCTCGCTGCGCACCGTGCGCCACTCGCTCATGTGATACGCGACGACCACCAGGATCGCGGCCAGCGCCGCGAGCGGGATCAGGGCGGCCCAGCGGCCGAAGAAGAGCGTGATGAGCAGCAGCGTCAGGGCATGCACGATGCCGGCGATCGGAGTGCGCCCGCCCGCGCGGATGTTGGTGGCGGTGCGAGCGATCGCGCCGGTCGCGGGCATGCCGCCGAAGATGGGGGCCGCGATGTTGGCGACGCCCTGCGCGATCAGCTCGGTGTTCGAGTCGTGCCGGGTGCCGATCATGCCATCCGCGACGACGGCGGAGAGCAGCGATTCGATGGCCGCGAGCAGCGCGATGGTGACGGCGGCCGGGCTCAGCTCACGGAGCAGCTCGAAAGAGAGCGCGGGCAGACGCGGCCGGGGCAGTCCGGCCTGGATCTCGCCGAACCGTGAGCCGATGGTCTCGACCTCGAGGCCGAGCAGGGCCACGGTGGCGGTGGCGAGCAGCAGCGCGACGAACGGCGCCGGGATCGTGCGGCTGATGCGCGGCCAGCCGACCAGGACGAGCAGGGTGCCGAGCGCGACCGCAGCGGCCGCGGGATTGATGGTGTCGAACGCGCCGGCGTAGACCTGCCACTTGGCGACGAACTCGGCCGGGACCTCGGCCACCTGCAGCCCGAGCAGGTCGCGGACCTGGCTGGAGAAGATCACGATCGCGATGCCCGACGTGAAGCCGGTCGTGACCGGATAGGGAATGAACTTGATGGCCGTGCCCAGCCGGGCAAGGCCGAGCAGTATCAGCATGCCGCCGGCCATCAGGGTCGCGACCGCGAGGCCGCCCGGCCCGTGCTGTTGCACGATGCCGTAGACGATCACGATGAAGGCGCCGGTCGGACCGCCGATCTGGACCCGGGAACCGCCCAGTACGGAGATCAGGAATCCGGCCACGATCGCGGTATAGAGGCCGTACTCGGGCGGCAGCCCGGTCGCGATCGCGAACGCGATCGAGAGCGGCAGCGCCACCACGCCGACGATGGCTCCCGCCGCGATGTCGTGCAGCGCCTGCGCGCGGGTGTAGGTTGCGAGCGTGGCCAACAGCTCGGGGCGGAAAAGCAACGCGACCTCCCTCGGTGCGTCCCTCGGCGCGGCGACCCGCGCGCCGTAAAGCTACGTTGCCCGTCAAGGTTGGAGAGGAAGGTCCGGATGACGATCGATGTCGAGCCGCACCCCACGCTGCTCCCGGCCGCGTTCCTGACGGAGTTCCCAACTGCCCTCGGATCGCTGCCGACGACGCCGGCGGTACTCGAGCTGCTGGATGCGGCAGCGCCCGCGCCGCTCGCGCGGGACGAGGCAGTGCGTGCGGCGGTTCGCGATATGCTGCGTCATGGCGGCTACAAGCCGACCGGACGCGGCAAGCCCGCCTCGGAGTACCTGGTGCGCGCGGCCGCGGAGGGCAGGCTCGGGTCCATCAACGCGGCCGTGGATGCCTGCAACGCGGTATCGCTGCACAGCGGCTTCCCGATCAGCGTGGTCGATGCCGGGCTGGCGTCCCCGCCGTGGCGGATCGCCACCGCGGCAGCGGGAGAGCGCTACGAGTTCAACGCCGCCGGCCAGGAGATCGAGCTGGCCGGACTGCTCTGTCTCTACGATGCAGGGGGACCCTGCGGCAACGCGGTGAAGGACTCGCAACGCACGAAGACGGGCGCCGGCACGCGCCGCACGCTCACCGTGCTCTGGGGGTGCCGGCCGTTCGGTGCGCGCGTCGCAGCGGCGGTCGAGTGGTACCGCGCGTTGCTGGCCGAAGCGGGCGCGCCGACGGCCGCGGTGGACAGCGCGCGGGGCGGATAGCTCGGCGGACTGGTTGTCCGGAGTCCGGTACGCTCAGCCGCGCTCCAGGCGTATCGCCGCACCCGCGCCGCGTCCGCCGAGGTGGATCACCCGGTAGCGCGCCCGCAACAGCTCGTAGATGCCGTAGGCGAACAGCCCGGCCGCGACCACGCCGAGCAGCCAGGGGCCCATCGGCTGCTGCTCGAGCGCGCGCAGGGCGCCACCGGCATCGCGCGCCTCGGAGGCATCGAACTGGAGCGCCGCGCGCACCAGGTGGATGCCGGCGACGGCGAACACGACGCCGCGGGCGGCTATACCGAAACGCGAGATGCGACGCACCCACGTGCGCGTGGTCGGACGCAGCCGGCCCAGCTCGAGCTGGTCGTCGAGCTTCGCGCGCCACGCCTTGACCAGCTGTGCCAGGCCCCAGACGATGATCGCCCCCCCGACCCCGCCCACGATCCACCCACCGAACGGCTGCGAGAGCCCGGTCGCGGTCCAGTGCTGCGCGCCGCCGTCGCCCTCCCCGCCGGGGATGCCCGTGAGCGCGAGCCGGGCGGCTTCGACGGCGATGCTCGCGTGCACGACGGCCACGCCCGCGCAATAGAGCCGATGCCAGCCGCCATCCCGCTCCGGATCCGCGATCGCACAATAGGCACGCCAGAGCGCGTAACCGAACAACCCGATCGCGATCGCGCCCAGCAGGACCGACCCGAGCGGTGCGCCGAGCAGCTCGCGCAGCGCACCGCGCGAGCCGGTCGCCTCGCTGCGTCCCACCGCCGCCTGGACCGCAAGCACTCCGACCAGCATGTATACCAGGCCCTTGGACAGAAACCCGAACCGCGCGAGCCGCTGCACCCACGGCGACGCCTGTACCGCCAGCTCGTCCACCACCTGCGTTGCATTCATCAGCCACCTCCCACGCCGTCCAGGGGCAACTCGCGGGCCAGAAAAAACGAACCGGCCGGCGTCGCTGACGCCGGCCGGTGCTGCGCCGCGCTTCGAACGGCGGCGCGCCAGGGCGCGCGCGCTAGGACGACTTCCGCGCCGGGCGGGAAGTCTTGCGCGTACCGGACTTGCGCGCCGTGCTCCTGCGCGCGCCCGTCCGCTTCGAAGTCTTCTTCGCGCCGGTCTTCTTCGCCGACGTGCGACCCGCGGCCTTGCGCGCGCCTGCCTTCCTGCCCGCCGACTTCCTGGCCGTTGACTTCTTCGCCGGCGACTTCTTCGTGCCGGACTTCGCCCCGGTCCGCTTCGCGGCGGACTTCTTCGCCGTCGACTTCCGCGCGGCCCGCTTCTTCGTGCCGGCCCGCTTCGCGGATGATTTCCGGGCGGGCGCCTTCTTCGCGGTCGAGCGGCGCGAGCCGGCCGGTTTCCGGCGGGGCCGCTTGCGGCCGGCCTTGCGCTGGACCGCAGTGACGACGCCGCGCACCATGTCGGCGACTTCTTCCCCCACGTTGTGCGCGACGGCGGTAGCCTTGGCGGCCGCGTCGGCGGCCGCATCGGCGGCGCGCCTCGCCACTCCCGCGCCGCGTTTCCTGGATTGCGCCACGATATCTCCTAGCCGAGAAAGGTGATCGCGTGTGACTCGATGGCACGAAAGTGGGTTGCGACGCGCGCGCGCCGCAAGGATCACGTCAGGCGCAGCGCGGCGGCGAGCGCACGCAGCGCGGCCGGCTCGACACGGTGACCGCCGTCGTAGAAGCGGAGCTCGTGTGCGAGCCCGGCCGCGTGCAGCTGCGCCGAGATCGCGCCCACCTTCGATGCGGGCGTGTAAGGGTCGTCACGGCCCAGCATCCAGGTGAGGCGCGCGCCCCGGAAGAGTCCGGGCGCCGGCTCCAGCTCCGGGGGCAGGTACCCGGCCCAGAGCACGACGTGATCGATCCGTGCTGCCCCCTGCGCCGCCCAGCGCGCGACGGTGGCCGCGCCCTGCGAGAAGCCGAGCGCGACGATGCGTTCGGGTGGGGCGGCAAGCGCACCCGCCACGTGCCGGTGGAGCGTGTCCAGGTAGGCGACGTAGTCGCCGATCTCGACCAGACGGTCCTCGCGCGTCATCCAGGTTGCGCCGACGCCGGCGTCGGCCGCATGCGCGCCGGGCGCGGACTCGAAGTAGTACCGGTTGAGCGCCTCGGGGGCGACGACGAGACGGCGGGCGTCATCGATGTCGCGGAAGCGTCGGATGAAGCGCCCGGCGAGCTGGCTGTAGCCGTGCACGACGAACCACAGCTCGCGGGCCGTGGCGTCCCCGAGCGAGTAGTAGCGGGCCGTGCGGCGCACCGCGAGGTGGTGCTCCTGCGGGTGCGGTGGTGCACTCATGCGGGAAACTGCGGCGGGTGCTGGAGGTGGTGGCCGGTAGCCTCCTGCCACGCGCGCGCCACCGCCAGCAGCGCCGCCTCGCCGTACAGCCGGCCGATGAAGGAGACGCTCACGGGCGTGCCCTCGGCCGTGAACCCGGCGGGCAACGTGACGGCCGGGTGGCCGGTCAGGTTCGTGAGCAGCAGCACGTCGCCGCCGTAGCTCGGGGTGATGAAGACGTCGACAGCGCGCATGATCTCGTCCATGCGGCGCATGGCGAGGGTGCGGACCCGGTTCGCCTGGATGTACTCGACCGCAGGAATGAATCGGGCCTCCCGGAACGTGGCCGGCCAGGAGCTGGTCGCCTCCATCAGCTCGTCCCGACCGCTGCGTGTCAGCTCGTCGAACGCGGCAGCCGCTTCCGCGGTAAGGATGAATCGCAGCGCGGCGATGGGCAGGTCACCGGGCAGCGCGACCGGGGTCAGGGCGGGCGCCAGCGCGCGCATCGCCTCGAGGGCGCGCAGATCGTGCGGGTTGCGCTGTCCCTCCCGATCCGTCGCCTCGAACGCGCTCTCGAGGAACCCGACGCGCAGGGCGCGCACCTCGAGGCGCGGGTCCCAGTCGAATGGCTGGTGCACGTGCACCGTGGGATCGCGCCCATCGGGACCGTGGATGGCCTCGAAGACGAGCGCACAGTCCTCCACGGTGCGGCACATCGGCCCGATCTTGTCCATGCTCCACGCCAGCGCCATGGCGCCGTGGCGGCTGACGCGGCCGAACGTGGGACGCAGTCCGGTCACGCCGTTGCGGGTCGATGGCGAGACGATCGAGCCGAGCGTCTCGGTGCCGATCGCGAAGCCCACCAGCCCGGCCGCGGTGGCGGCGCCGGGGCCGGCCGACGAGCCGCTCGATCCCTGGTCGAGCTGCCACGGATTGCGGGTCATGCCGCCGAACCAGCGGTCGCCCTGCGCGAGCGCGCCGAGCGTGAGCTTCGCGACCAGGATGGCGCCCGCGGCGTCGAGCTTCTCGACGACGGTGGCATCGTAGTCCAGCGTCTGCTCGCGGTACGGCTCGGCGCCCCAGGTCGTGGGATGGCCCGCCACCGCGAGCAGGTCCTTCGCGCCCCACGGGATGCCGTGCAGGGGACCCCGGTAGCGGCCGGCGGCAATCTCGCGATCGGCCTGCTCCGCCTGGCTGAGGGCGCGCTGCTCCGTGAGCGTGACCACCGCCTCGAGCGTCGGACCGTGGCGCCGCAGGCGGTCCAGGTACATGGCCGTCAGCTCGCTCGGCTTCACCTGCCGACCGCGCACCAGCTCGGCCAGGTGCGTCACCGGCCAGTAGGCCAGCTCCTCGAGACGCGCCGGCCGGCGCAGGTGCCTCGGACGCGTGTAGCGGAAGCGGCCGCGCGGCTTCGGGAGGCGCGTACCCGGCAGCAGCGGCTCGAAGTGCAGCGCCGGTGGCACGTCGTTGGCCAGGGGCACGGCGCGGATCCGCTCGAAGCGCTCGAGGGCCGTGTTCAGGCCGCGCACCATCTGCTCGCGCTCCGCGTCCGTGAACTCCAGGCCGGCGATGCCTTCCGCCTGCGCCACCATCTCCCTGGTGACGCGCTCCTGCGCCGCGGCGAGGGCGTAGAGGGCGCCGGGCAGCAGCGTGCCGCTCAGCCCGGCCGCACCGAACCAGGCCGTGAACGCGCGACGATCCATGGTCGTCATGACATGCTCACCATGAGAGACGTGCCGTGGCGCCCGGGTCGGCGCCGGGGACAGGGGCCGGAAACCGCTCCGGGTGCAGCAGCGTCGCCAGGATCTCGACACCCGTGACGACGCGGGGACCGGACCGGTTGAAGTAGGATGAGCCATCCACCGCGAAGGCGCGCCCGTCCGCGATGGCGCGTGGCGCGATGCGATCCAGCTCGGTCGCGAACCGCGCCGCCTCGGCGCGCGACGCCTCGAGGCCGTAGCCGCAGGGCATGACGATGAGCACGTCGGGATCGAGGCCGGCCAGGTCCGACCAGGCGACCTGCCGGGACGGCGCGCCCGCTGCTCCGACCAGGCTGGTGCCGCCCGCGGCCTCGATCATCTCCGGCACCCAGTGCCCGGGCGCGAACGGCGGCTCCAGCCATTCGATCGCCAGGACCCGCGGCCGCGGCGCGTTCCCGACGCCGGCCCGCACCGCTGCGAGCCGTGCGCGCAGCGACTCGATGAGGGTCCTCGCCTCGCCGGGGACACCGGCGGCCGCGCCGACCTCTGCGATCGTATCCAGGATCCCGCCGATCGTGTGCGCGTCCAGGGACAGGACGCGAGCCGCGAGGCCGCTGCCGGCGACGACATCCCGGACTCCCGCCGTCGGGACGGCACACACCTCGCAGACGGCCTGCGTCAGTACCAGGTCGGGGCGCACCTGCAGCAGCGTGTCGCGGTCGATCTCGTAGACGCTGCCGTGCTCCCCCAGCGCGGCGCGTACCGCGGCATCGATCGCGCCGCTGCTCAGGCCCGCGGGATCGAAGCGCGGCCGGCTCAGGCGCGGTCGGCCGAGCACTTCGGGCGGGTAGTCGCACTCGTGCGAGATCGCAACCAGCCGGGAGGACATGCCCAGCGCTGCGACGATCTCGGTGCCGCTCGCGAGGAACGACGCGATGCGCTGTGCCCTGGCCAATGCGCGCTCCGGTTCAGGCGGGTGGGGTTCGCGCGCAGTGTGGCAGGGCCGGGACGTCGCCGCAAGCCGGACCGGGTGGTGGTCCGATCCTTCCAGTGGCAGGCGGCATGGTCATCTGGATAATGGGGAGCCTGCTGGTGGTAGCGGTCGCGATCGCCGTGCAGCACATGATGCGGGGCACGCCGATCGAGCGGCTCCGCTGCATCGGCGGGGGCGAGGAGACGCTGCACGCGCAGCACCCGCAGTTCCGCCAGGCCTTCGAGCTGCTGACACGCACCCGCATCTGGGACACGAACCGGCTGGAAGTCCTCTTCAACGGCGACCAGACCTACGAGCGCATCTTCTCCGACCTGCGCGCGGCCGAGCGTCTGATCATCTTCCACGTCTTCTGGTTCAAGCCGGGCCGGCTCGCGGAGCAGCTGCGCACGATTCTCGAGGAGCGGGCCCGCGCCGGCGTGACCGTGCTGTTCCTGCTCGACTACTGGGGCTCGAAGGGGCTGGGCCGTGAATACCCGGAACGTTTGCGCGCCGCCGGTGTGGAGGTGGCGCTGTTCCGGCCGCTGCGCTTCGGCAACCTGCACAAGGTGCAGCAGCGGATGCACGTGCGCTGCGTCGTCATCGACAACACGATCGGCTGGACCGGCGGCTTCGGGATCGACGACCGATGGCTGGGCGACGGCGTGCACCCCGGCCAGTGGCGGGACACGAACGTACGGCTGTACGGACCGACCGTGCACCAGCTCGCGGCAGCATTCTCCACGAACTGGGCGGAAGCGACCGGCGACCTGCTCACCGGGTCGGGCTGGTTCCAGGACCCTGAGGACGGACCGGCCGGCGAGTGTCGCGCCGGGCTAATGTTCGCCGCGCCGACGCTCGGGAGCACCAACGCGGAACGATTCTTCGCGCTGTCGACCGTGGCGGCCCACTCGACGCTCTACATCACGAACGCCTACTTCACCCCGGATGCCGAGTTCCGACGCATGCTGATCGAGGCCGTCGATCGCGGCGTGGACGTGCGCGTGCTGACTCCGGGAGGGAATACGGACGAGAAATCCGTGTGGTATGCCGGACGCGCGCACTACGAGGAGCTGCTGGCGGGGGGCGTGCGGCTCTACGAGTACGAGCCCGCCATGGTGCACGCCAAGACCATCATCGCGGACGGTGTCTGGGGCTGCGTCGGAACGCTCAACTTCGACAACCGGTCCATGTCCCTGAACGACGAGGTCGCCGTCATCTTCTGGGACGAAGACATCGGTGATACGCTGCACCGGCAGTTTCTCGAGGACCTGGAGCATGCGCGCGAGGTGGAGCTGGCGGCGTTCCGCCGGCGCGGCCCGGCGGGGCGTTTGCTCGAGCAGAGCGCCCGCATCATCGTCCGGATCCTCTGAGCGTCCGGCGCACGCGCGCGAAGGAGCGCCGCCAGCCGGCGCGGCAATGCGGGCCTCCCGGATGTCCGTGCTGGGCTTGGAACCCTCAGCGCAACGGGGAGAGATCGATCGCGGCGCCGACGCCCAGCCCCTTGCGGGCGAACCAGCCCCGGTTCACTTCCAGGGCCCCGATATAGGGCACGCCGGGCGCGTAGTTCCGGCATACCTCCGGATACGGGCTCGGGCACGGCTCCATCTGGAGCAGGGCGAGCACCGCGCCGGTGCTGTCGAAGAACGCGATGTCGAGCGGCACGTGCGTCTGGAACATCCAGAAGCCGCTGCCCGCACCCTGCGGCTCATCGTAAAGGAAGACCATGCCCGCGCTGTCGTCGAGCGCCGGGCGCTGCATGAGGCCGAACGCACGCTGCTGCTCGGTGCGCGCCACCTCGACGAGCAGCCGCTCGGTGCGGGCGCCGTCACCCACCGTGAGGAAGGCGGTATCGAAGGCGATCGGCGACGTCCAGGCCGCGGGCGGCGGCGCGGCGCGCTCGCAGCCGGCGAGCAGCAGCAGCGCCAGGATGCCGGGCAGCGGAACGCGGCGCGCGCGGCCGCGCGGGAGCCCCCGGCCCGGCCACGTGCGACGCGGAGCGGACGTCGCCTTCAGATCGTAACCGTCACCTTCTGGAGGACATCCTGGACGTGAGTGAGCCAGCCGTGGGTGTCCGGGACGCGGCCGTGCACGATGTCCATGAAGCGGCGCTGCAGCAGCCCGGTGATCTCGCCGGCGCGGCCGACGCCGATCGTGATGTGATCGATGCTGCGCACCGGGGTCACCTCGGCGGCGGTGCCGGTGAAGAACACCTCGTCCGCGATGTAGAGTGCCTCGCGCGGGATCGGGCTCTCATGGACGCGGATGCCGAGCTCCTCGGCCAGCGTGATGATCGAGGCGCGGGTGATGCCGTGGAGCAGCGTCCCGTTGATGGGCGGCGTGTAGAGCTCGCCGCCCCGGACCATGAAGACGTTCTGGCCGCTGCCCTCGCTGACCAGCCCATCGGGCGCGAGCGCGATCGCTTCGGCGAAGCCCTTGAGCACGGCATCCGCCTTGATGAGCTGGTTCGCGTTGTAGTGACCGGCGGCCTTCGCCATCGTCGGCACGGTGTTCGGGTGCGGCCGCTGCCAGTTCGAGATGCAGGCATCGACGCCCTGCTCGAGGGCGCCCTCGCCCAGGTACGTGCCCCACGGATAGACGGCGATGTAGGTCTCGATGGGCGTACCCACCGGGTTCATGCCGGCGGTGCCGTACCCGCGCAGCACCATGGGCCGCACGTAGCAGGAGGGCAGCTCGTTCTCGGCGATGGTGAGAGCGACGGCGCGGGTCAGGTCGTCGATCGACCAGGGCAGCTCCATGCGGTAGATCCGGCACGAGTCGTGAAGCCGCCGCAGGTGCTCGGGGAGCCGGAACACGGCCGGCCCGCGCGGCGTCGGGTAGGCACGGATGCCCTCGAAGACGGAGGATCCGAACTGGACCGCGAGGCTGAGCACGTGGACCTGCGCATCCTCCCAGTGGATGAGCTTGCCTTCCTTCCAGATGTATTTGACCGCGACCATTTCGTGGGCCATGACCGGCCTCCTAAAGCAGGGATCGGATCCAGCCTCCATCCACGGGGATGGACGTGCCGGTAATGTAGTCCGCGCGCGCCGAGGCGAGGAAGGCCACCAGGGCCGCCAGCTCGCGCGGCTCGCCGAGACGACCCATGGGGATGTGGCGCTCCCACTCCGCGTACGCATCGTCCACGGCCATGCCGCGTCGGCGGGCAACATCGCTCGCGAGGTCGACCAGCCGCTCGGTTCGGGTGTAGCCGGGCATCACGTTGTTGACCGTGATCCCGTGCGGCGCCAGCTCGCCGGCCAGGCTCTTGGCCAGCCCCGCGACGGCGGCGCGCAGTGAGTTCGAGAGGATGAGCCCCTCGCTGGGCTGCTTCACCACGATCGATGTCACCGTGATGATACGTCCCCAGGCGCGGGTTTTCATGTCGGGCAAAGCCGCACGCACCTGCTCCACCACGCTGTCGAGCAGGAGGGAGAACGCCCTACGCCACGCCTCGGCGTCATGGCTCAGGAACGAGCCGGGGGGCGGGCCACCCTGGTTCGTGACGAGGATGTCGATGGGCCCGAGCGCGGTGCGCGCTTCGGCGACGGCGCGGGCGGCTTCGCCGGGCCGGGCGACGTCGGCGGCGATCGCGTGCAGGGTTCCGGTCGCGGCGGCCGCGAGCTCCGCGCGGGTCCGCTCGAGCGCGGCGGGGTCGCGGGCGACGAGGGCCACGTGGGCGCCCTCCGCCGCCAGCTCCGCGGCAATCGCGCGACCGAGGCCGCGGCTGGCGCCGCCCACGATCGCTACGCGTCCCTCCAGTCCCAGGTCCATTGGCCCCGCTCCGTCCTGTTGCACGCACCGGCCCGGCAGACGTTCGGCGTCTCCGGCACTAGATTCCGTGCGCGGCCCGCCTCCGCACAAGGGCCGCGCCGCGCGGGCGTCATGGCGAGCGCGGGTCGGGCGTTACTGATGCCAGAGACCGGGAACCTGGGGGAATGGTGCGTCGCTCTGCCTTGCTGCTGCTGGTGTCGCTCGCGTCGTTCGGGTGCGGCGACAGCCCTGCCGAGCCGAACTGGGATGACCTGCGGGCCCAGCTGGCGCAGCAGCGCGCCACCTGGGAGGCCGCCCGCACGGGATCCTACACCATGGTGCAGCTGCACGAGTGCTTCTGCAACGACTGGCTGCTGCGGCCGGCGGTCGTCTCGGTGACGGTCGGTGCCGGAGGGACCGAAGTCGTGGCGAGCGCGAGCTGGCAGGGCGACGGCTCGGGCGTGGCGGCCGGGGACCTGCCGCACTTCTTCAGCATCGGCAAGCTGTTCGACCTGATCGACAACGCCGCCGCCGCGAAGGTGCCGGACATCCAGGTACAGTTCCACGCACAGCTCGGCTATCCGACGGCGGTGCTCATCGACTACGAGTCGCGGAGCACGCAGGACGACCAGGTCTTCACCATCAGCGACGTCGCGTTCGGCAGCTGACCTGCGGGCGGCCGTAACCACCGGCAGGCCCGACATCCCGTTCCTCGAGCCCGGCCAGGTCGCGGCGACGTCGACGTCGCGCACGTCGAGCGCCCGTCGAGAGGGTGGAGGCGACAAGCCTCTCGACGCCGCCCCCTCAATCCTGCTCCAGGTACTTCACGCCGCTCTCCATCCATGCGGGCGCGGGCTCGCCCTTCAGGTGGTGCCCGAACCACTGCAGGATGCGGCGGTGATAATCGACCTGGTTCGGCGGCTTCGCGAGCGAGTGGTTCTCGCCCTCGTAGACGAGCATGACGAGCGGCTTGCCCGCGCGGCGCGCGGCATTGTAGAGCTCGATGCCCTGGTGCCAGTCGACGGCGCCGTCCTTGTCGCCGAACGCAACCAGCAGCGGGGTCTCGAGACGCTCGATGCTGAAGAGCGGCGAGTTGCGGATGTAGGCCTCGAGGTCCTCCCAGGGCGGTACCTCCATGCGGCCCTGCTGGATCTCGAAGATGCGCGCGTCGGTGCCCCCGGTGTTCCAGTAGATCGACAGATACATCGAGATCAGGTTGGTGAGCGGCGCGCCGGCCACGGCGGCGGCGAAGCGGTCGGTCTGCGTGACCGCGAAGGCGGTCTGGTACGCGCCCCAGGAGTGACCGACCAGGCCCACCTTCGCGGAATCGACCATGCCGGTCGCGAGCACGCGGTCCACCGCGGGCAGCAGCGACTCGATCGCGGAGATGCCCGGGTCGCGGCCGCGGTAGCGGATGTCGGGACGGAGCACGAAATAGCCGTTCTGCGTGAACACGGTGGTGTTATAGGGCGTCCGCTCCGAGGGCGCCGCGAACGTGTGCAGCGTGCTCGAGGTGCGCTCGTAGGGATAGACCAGCAGCGGATAGCGCTGGCCCGGCTCCCAGTTCGCGGGATAGAGCAGGGCCGCCTGCAGCGAGTCCCCGCGCGCGTTGACGTAATCGACGAGCTCGGCGCGGCCCCAGGCGTACTCGCCCATGAACGGATTGGTGCGCGAGACCTGGCGCGCATCCGTCAGCCCCGCTCCGGCGACGAACCAGTCGGGCGAGTCGGCGAAGCCCTCGACCCGGTAGACGTACGTCTCGGCGGCCTTCGCCTTGATGAGCCGGCTCACGTTGCGGTCGAGCAGCACGAGGCGCTCCACGGGACGGCCGCGCTCCAGCCGGCCGTAGCCGTACTGCTTGCTGCGCTCGCCATAGAGCGAGACGTAGAACGGGCGTGCCGGATCCACCGTGCGATCGAGCACGGGATCGAGCCATACGCGCCGGTGGCGCAGCCGCTCGGCCGTGCCGTTCGTCAGGTTCACGCCGCCCGACCCATCCGGGCGCACCTCCCAGATGTCGTACTCGTCATAGAGCAGCACGGCGCGATCGTCGGCCAGCCAGCCGCCCGTGCCCCAGGGCGGCTTCTGCGAGACCGTGTGATCGTCATTCCGGTTCACGAACGTGGTGGGCAGGTCCGCGGTCAGGTTGATCGTGCGGCCGGTCTGCCGGTCCCAGACGTGATAGTGGTCAGCGCGCAGGTACAGCAGGTAGCGGCCGGTCGCACTGAGGCCGTACTGGAACTCGACCCGCTCCGCGACCTGTTGCGCGCTGCCGGTATGGACGTCGATCACGTACAGGTCGCGGTACGCGGGACCGAACATGCGCTCCCGCTCCCAGGGCGTGCCGTCCAGCCCCAGGGCAACCGCCGCATGCGGCGCGACCACGGCCTCCTCGAGCCGCTCGGAGCCGAGCGCGACGAAGCGGCCGTCGCGCAGATGCCAGGCAGCCAGGCGGCTACGCTCCCGGTCCCGCGCCGCGCGTACCTTCTGCTCCGGGATGATGTCCACGTCGCGCGCGTGCCAGACCTCCACGCCGGCACGCCCGGAATCGCCAGCCTGCTTCGCGGAGTCGCTGGGGGCGACGTGCGTCGCCGAGTCGCTCCTCGCTCCCGGTGCCGCCGCGACCGCGGAATCGCGCGAGGCAGCGCTGTCCGCAGCGCTGCGCCGGACACGCTCGCGGATGCCGAAGAAGACGGTGGCGCCGTCCTCCGACCAGCTGAGCGGCCGGGCGGCCATGATGCGAGTGTCCGCGGGAAAGCCATCGACCCGCGCCCCCACGAAGCGGTGCTCGACCGGACCCGACGCGAGGGACGTCCACGCGACGATGTCGTGCGTCACGTCCGCATAGGCGCTGTCGCGCACGGCGCGCAGCACCGCGAAGTCATCGCCGTCGCGACGCCAGACCAGGCCGCTCCAGCTCGCCGTGTCCGACGCGAGCGTGCGCAGCATGCCAGTGCGCGGATCATAGAGGCGCACGCCGTTGCCCGCGTTCGCGTGCGCCGCGACCACCATGGCGAGCAGCGCGCCGTCATCCTGCCAGGCGAACTCCGCGATGTTGCCGAAGTTCGTGTCCAGCCCCGAGGCCAGGTCGCGCACGACCAGATCGAAGCCGGGGCCCGCGTGCCCCTCAGGCAGGTAGCCGCGCAGCGCGAGATAGCGACCGTCGCCGCTGAACTGGAAGGTGCCGATACCGGGCGTGACGTGCACCGCGCCAGTGCGCAGGTCGACCAGCTCGAGACGGGCGCGCAGCGGCTTGCCGGCCTGCTGCGCCCGCTCCTCCTCGGCCCGGGCGGCACCCACCAGATAACCCACCCACCGGCCGTCCGCCGAGAATGCCGCGGAGCGCGCGTGCGCGATGGCGCGCCCGGTGTCCGCGCTCGTGGGGCGCAGGCGCAACTCGACGTCCTCATCCACGCGCCGCAGCTCGTAGGCGATCCAGCGGCCGTCAGGCGAGAGCTCGACGGCGCCCGGGACCTGCCAGCGGTCGTAGGCGGCGGGCGTGAGCACGGGACGCGGCTGGGCGGCCAGCGGCACGGCGAACAGGAAGAGCGCAGCGAGCGCGGCGTGAAGACGTCGCATACGAAGGTCCCCTCGACCACGGAACTTGCAGGAGGATGCAGGAAGATAGCGACGCGCCGGTCCGCCGTGCAGGGACTCTTGCGCCTCGCTCCTGCGGCGGACATGCTCACGCCGTCACCGCCCCCGCTTCACGGAGGAATCATGCGGACCCTGCGCGTTCCTGCCCTGCTCGTCGCGGCCACCGTCGTGCTCGCCCTCCCCGCCTGCGCCACGACCGGGACCGCCGGCGATGGCACCAGCTTCAGCGTGCCGATAGAGGTGGACAACAACCTGCTGACGTTCGGCGGCGTGACCGTCTACGTCTCCCGCTCCAGCGGCCTCGCCCGCCGCCTGCTCGGACCCGTCGAGGGCGGACAGAAGCGTACCTTCCCGTACGACGCGCAGACCGGCACGTTCGTGCTCACCGCCCGCCAGGCCGGGGCTGCCGACCTGGTCTCCGAGCAGTTCCAGCTGCAACCCGGGGCACGAGTATCCTGGACCCTCGCGCAGAACCGGGTGCTCGTCTCCGTGAACTGATCGGCGCGCCCGAGGCCCGCCGGCGCACCCGCCTGCACGATCCGGCGGGCCCGGGTCAGCCCGCCCGCTCCGGCGCCGCGCCGCTCAGCGCACGGTCGATGAGCGCATCCAGCCGCACCCGGGGCACCGCGCCCACCTCGCGCGCGTATTCCCGTCCCGCCACGAACATGATCAGCGTGGGGATGCCGCGGATCGCGTAGCGCACCGCCATCGTCGGGTTGCGGTCGGTATCCAGCTTCAGCACCAGCACGCGGCCCGCACGCGCCGACGCCACGTCGTCGAGCACCGGCGCCATCACCTTGCACGGGCCGCACCAGTCCGCGTAGAAGTCGACCAGAACCGGTACCGCCGTCTCCCGCACCGTGCGCTCCAGGTCCGCATCCGTCACCTGCAGCGGCCGATCCAGCAGCATCGGCCGGCCGCACTCGCCGCACTTCGGCCGGTCCTGCGCCCGACTCATGTCCACCCGGTTCAGCGCACTGCAGAGCGCACAGCGCACCAGCGCCTGCGGCCCCTTCGCTTTCGTTTCCATCGCTTCCGTTCTCCTTCCGGGCACCGGTTGTGGCGGTGCCTTTCCGCAACTATATTCCTCTCCGGTTATGGAGGGCAAGAGCAGGGCCCGAGCGAAGGCGACACGGTGGGAGATCGCGGAGACATGAGCCAGGATTCGGGCAGGGGTCCGGGGCAGCGCCGTACGGGGTGGCGGCGGGCGCTGGACCTGTCCTTGTGGGCGGTAGCGCTGGGGCTGCTGGCCTGGCGGTTCGGCCCGCAGCTGGGGGCGGCGCTCGGGGTGGGCGGCAGCGGCATCGAGGCGCCGAGATTCGCGGTGCAGACGCTGGACGGCGACAGCGTGAGCCTGGAGCAGCTGCACGGCAAGGTCGTGCTGGTGAACTTCTGGGCGACGTGGTGCGGCCCGTGCCGGGTGGAGATGCCGTGGTTCGAGGCGCTGTACCGGGAGCGCCGGGCGGACGGGCTGGTGATCGTGGGCGCCTCGACGGACGTCGGCACGCCGGACGTGGTGCGCCAGTTCCTGGCCGAGCGTGACATCACCTACCCGGTGGCGCAGGCATCGCCGTCACTGCAGCGCGCGTTCGGCGGGGTGCGTGGCCTGCCGACGTCGTTCCTGATCGACCGTCACGGCCGAATCCGCCACACCGTCACCGGCATTTTCGCGGAGCCGGCGCTGCGCGCGGCGGTGGACCGTCTGCTGGCGGAGCCGGGGCCGGGAGCATCGGCGCCGCGCTGATGCGTTTCGAAGCGAACTAGTCGCGAGCGGCCTGCACCGGCGCGTTCGCCGCCAGGATCGCCTTCACCTCCGCCACGGACAACACGCGACCGGACGTCATGACCTGCCCGTCGATCGCCAGTCCCGGCGTCATCATCACTCCGAAGCGCGCAATGTCGGCGATCCTCTCGATCTTCTCGATCTCGGCGTTGATCCCGAGGTCGGCGAGGGCTCGCTCGGCGTTCAGCGCGAGCGCTTTGCACTTGGCGCACCCGGTTCCGAGTATCTGCACTCTCATGGTCCGGTTTCCTTCCGGTTCGTGGTCATGGCGACGCCCTCACGCGAGCGCGCCGTAGATCATTCCGGTGGTGGTGGCCATCACGACCACCAGGCCGAGGAACGTGAGCGTCGGCTTCGTCCCGATCATGCTGCGGATCACCAGGATGCTCGGGAGCGAGAGCGCCGGGCCGGCGAGCAGCAGGGTCAGCGCGGGACCCTCGCCCATGCCGCTGCCGACAAGTCCCTGTAGGATCGGCACCTCGGTCAGCGTGGCGAAGTACATGAACGCTCCCGCGATCGAGGCGAACAGATTCGCGGTGAGGGAGTTGCCGCCGACCGCCTGGGCGACCCACGTCGAGGGAATGAGGCCTTCGTGTCCGGGGCGGCCGAGCAGCAGTCCGGCGACCAGGATGCCGATGAAGAGCAGCGGCAAGATCTGCTTGGCAAAGCTCCAGGAAGCGGCAAACCACTGACCGGCTTCCCCGCCGCTCAGGCTGGTCACGAGCGACAGGCCTGCGGCGGCCGCGGCGAACGCGATGAGCGGCTCGTGCGGGAACGTCACGGCCAGGACGGCGGTGATCATCGTGATGGCGCCGACCGGCACGACGCTCATGTGAATCCAGCGCACGAGCGCAAAGGCCATGAGCAGGCCGAACATGGCGGTGAGCGGCCACTTCGCCGCATGGATAGCGTACCAGACGCCCGCCCGGGTATCCGGAGCGCCCCAGTTCGCGAACACGAGCACGGCGACCATCGATCCGAAGAACACGGCCGTCTGCCAGAGCGGCCGCCCGCCGGTGTCGGCGCGCGGTTCGGCCAGCCACCGGTCGGCGCGCTGCAGCTCGGCGCGGCGGAAGATCAGGTGCATGAGCAGACCGATCGCGAGCGCGAAGACCACGGCGCCAAGCGCCCGTGCAATCCCGATCTGGACACCCAGCACCTTCGCGGTGAGCACGATCGCGAGGACGTTGATGGCCGGACCCGAGTACAGGAACGCAGCCGCGGGGCCCAGTCCCGCGCCATTCGCGTAGATCCCCCCGAACAGAGGCAGGACGGTGCAGGAGCAGACCGCGAGCAGCGTCCCGGAAACGGAGGCGACCCCGTACGCGACGGGTTTCGGGGCGCGAGGCCCCAGGTACCGGAGCACGGCCTGCTGGTTCAGGAAGACCGAGATCGCGCCGGCAATGAAGAACGCCGGCACGAGGCAGAGCAGCACGTGCTCGCGGGCGTACCAGCGCGTGAGCGCCAGCGCCTCCGTCACCGCCCCATCGAAGCGCGCGCTGCCGAGCGGAAGGAAGTAGAAGACCAGGAAGACGGCGGCGATCCAGGCGAGCGGCTGCCACTCGCGGGACCACTCCGTGGCACGTGGCTCCGCCGGGCCCGCTCGCCGGGGCGCGGCCACCGCAACGACGCGGCGCCAGAGTGGCGGTGCGTGCGTTCCGGAATCTGCCAGAGAGCCGCTCGCGGCCTCTCCGCTCGCGGCCTCTCCGCCGCGCTCCTCGACGACCTCCGCCACCGCGCCCGCGGTGCTCGACCTCTGCTCCGCCGCCGTGAGGCTCATGCTCGGCTCTCCGTTCGGCGAGGAACCATCCCGGATTCAGACACGGGCGCCCGTGAGCTCGGAAGCCCCGTTCAGCCGGCCCGGCCCGCGCGCGGCCCGGATCTCGACCAGCCGCGACTTCGCTTCCGGCATGGCGCGCCCGGCGAGCATGCCCCGCAGCAGCATCAGAACGGCCGACCGCTCGGGATCGGACGCACGGGGCAGGCGGTAGTTCACGATCAGACCGTCGCGCTCGTCCTCGAGCGCGCCCGCATCCCGCAGGTACCGCAGATGGCGGGACGCCTTCGACTGCGTGATCCCGAGGAGCTGCTCCACCTCGCACACACACAGCTGGCCGTGCTCGAAGACCAGACCCATGATGGTGAGCCGCGTCTCGTCCGAGAGGGCCTTGAAGAGCTGTCCGAGTTCCCGCATCCGTCCTCCTTGTCGCCGGAACGGTAATCGTCCAAGCGGTTGAACGGAGTCAGGCAAGAGCCGCGAAATTCCCCGACTCTGTCCGGTTTTTACCTACAGATCTCGTCGGGCCTGCCCCGCCGATCGACGGGATCTCTCCGATAGTCCAACTGCATAGCCGCATATAACATCGTGCAGAATTCGACGCGGCGATCGCACCGACCCGCCGCACGCACGGAGGGGAATCGGGAGCAGGATGACTTCGACGGCTTCGGGTATCGCCAGGCCGCGCACGGCGCGCGTGTCGCTTCTGATCCTTGCGGTGCTCGCGCTCACCGCCGCGACCTCGAGGGGCGACGTCGTACGCGCGTTGCTCTTCTTCTCCCCGAGCTGCCCGCACTGCCATGACGTGATGGAGCGGCATCTGCCGCCGCTGCTCGCGAAGCATGGGGAAGGTCTGCGCATCGTCGCCGTGAACGTCCAGACGCCGGATGGAGCGGCTCTCTACGACGCCGTGGCGCGGCACTTCGCGCTGCGACCCGATCAGCAGGGCGTGCCGGCGCTGGTCGTGGGTGGCCGGCTCCTGATGGGATCGGGAGAGATCCCGGCGGAGCTGCCCGGTATCGTGAAAGCTGGCCTGGCCGCAGGCGGAATCGACTGGCCGGACATCGCAGGGGTGCGGAGCTTCCTCGTCGCCAACGCACTGCTGGAGCCGGAGGCGCCGCCAGTCGCGCTGCCGGAGCCGGAGACGCCGCCCGTCGCGGCCCCGGCCTCAGCACCGCCGACGCGACCGTCGGCGCAGGGATCCGAGCCCCCGCGAAGCGAGCCGCCGGTCGGCCGTGACGATGCCGCGGGCGCGTCCCGCGCAGGCACCGATCGGGAGCCTGCCGAGGCTGCGCCGCCCGTTTCCGGATCTGCTCCGGACGCCTCCGGCGGCCTGGTCGTGGTCGCACCCGCCGGTGGCGACGACGCAACCGTGTGGCGGAAGTTCGGGCGCGACCCGATCGGAAAC
>DATHVV010000011.1:0-1551 GCA_035461105.1 Longimicrobiales bacterium
AGACGGGCACGTAAGGTTAGTTACGCAGCCAATGCCAGTTGATTGTTGGCACTTGATGTTTTTCCCGTGTTTTACGAGGTGCGGGACCTCGGCACGCAGCTCCGACCTCACTAAACCCGTCGAATCCAGGTCGGCCCCTGCCCAACAAGATACCGGACCGAGGCCCGCGGGTCAACCGGGTCCGTGCCTCGTCGCCTCGGCGCATCGTCTTGACGTTCATACATTTACGGGGCTGGAGGAGCTTCCCGGAGCGGTCCCACGCGCGGGGTCTCTCGACGAAGGTGGACCGGGCCGGTCTGCCGGCCTATGATAGGCTCCACCCCTTTACTCCGGCCCTTATGAACTCCTTCGCGTCCTCGCCCGCCGTCACGACCGCGCTCCGCACCGTGGAGTCGAGCGGGGGGGCGACGCTCGAGCAGCTCGTCGGCCTGCTGTACGACGAGCTGAAGGAGATGGCGCGGCGGCAGCTGGCGCACGAGGCGGCGGGCCACACCCTGCAACCGACGGCGCTGGTTCACGAGGCGTACCTGAAGCTGGTGGACTCGACGCAGTTCGGCGCGCGCGAGCGGGCGTACTTCTTCGCGGCGGCAGCGCGAGCGATGCGGCAGGTGCTGATCGAGCACGCGCGGCGGCGGGCGGCGGCGAAGCGCGGTGGCGGGCAGGCGCCGATCACACTCGAGTCGGAGCAGGCGGGGGTGGATGCATTCGCCGTCGAGCTGCTGGACCTGGACCGGGCGCTGGAGGAGCTGGCTGCGCTGCGTCCGCGCCATGCGCGGGTGATCGAGTGCCGGTACTTCGGGGGCATGAGTGTCGAGGAGACCGCGGCGGTGCTCGACGTTTCGGCTCGCACGGTGAAGGCGGACTGGGCGTTCGCACGGGCCTGGCTGCACCAGCGGCTGAACCCTCCCGGGCCGGAGGCCTGAGCGGCTTCTGGCCGCGCCGTCCATCCGAGAGACCGTGCCCGCGGCCCCATCGCTCCTGCCCGCTTTCGCATGGTCCTGCGCAGGAAAGAGGAGCACGGTTCATTCATCCCCTTCGGCGGAGCGCGATGATCGAAGCGGGAGACGAGCGCTGGGGCCGAATCGAAGCCGCGTTCGCGAGCGCGCACGAGCTCGATGCACGTGCGCGTGCGACCCTGCTGCTCACCACCTTCGCGACCGAGCCGGAGCTGCGGCAACAGGTCGAGCGGCTGCTGGCCGCGCACGATGCGGCCGGTGATTTCCTGACTCATCTCGATCGCGCCCGCAGCGCCGCCCTGCTCCAGCTGACGGTGGACGAGGAGCCGGTCCGCGTGGGCCGCTACCGGATCGTGCGCCGGCTCGGTCACGGGGCGATGGGGGTGGTGTACCTGGCGCACGATCTCGATCTGGACCGGCCGGTGGCGCTCAAGCTGCTGCGCGCGCCGCGCGGGACAGCGCGCGCCCAGCGCCAGCTGCTCGAGGAGGCTAGAGCGGCATCGGCTCTGGACCACCCGAACGTGGCGGTGGTGCACGAGATCGGCGAGAGCGAGGATGGGCGCGCTTTCATCGCGATGACGTACTGCGAGGGCGA
>DATHVV010000012.1:0-16961 GCA_035461105.1 Longimicrobiales bacterium
CTCCTACGTGCTGCCGGCGCGACGGCTTTCGCCGGAGCGCGAGAAGGCGCTGCGCGACGGGCGCCTGCACCCGGTGCCGATCAGCTTCAGCTATGCCGGCGGCGCCGCCGTGGTGGTGAGCGTCGCCAGCGGCTCCGCCGCATCCGCGCTCGACATCCTGCCGGGCGACGAGCTGGTCGCGATCGACGGTGCGCCGGTCGCGGCCCGCAGCGCGGAGGAGCTGAACGTGCTGCTTGCGGGCGCGCGCGGCTCGGAGGTGCGCCTCACGTTCGAGCGGCAGCGCCTGGACGGCTCGCTCGTGCAGCTCGTGCGCGCGGTGAAGCGCGAGCAGCCCGGCGAGGTCACGGCGGTACCCGCCGCGTTCATGCTCGACGACGGCATCACCGGCTACGTGCGCATCGCGCATTTCGGCAACGACCACGCCGCGCGCGACCTGCGGCGCGCGCTCGAGGCGCTGTCGGGGCGGCGCATGCAGCGACTGGTGCTCGACCTGCGCGACAACCCGGGCGGTCTGGTCGAGGAGGCGGCGAAGGTGGCGGGCGAGTTCCTGCCGCGCGGCGCGCTCGTGTACTCAGCGGAAGGCCGGCACCCGGAGACGAATCGGCAGGAGACGGTCTCCCGCTCGTTCCTGGCGCCTGGCGCCCGCATGGTTCCGCTCGTCGTGCTCGTCAACCGCGGCACCGCGAGCGCCGCGGAGCTGATCGCGGGCGCGCTCCAGGACCACGACCGCGCCCTCGTCGTGGGCCGCCCCACGTTCGGCAAGGCGCTCCTGATGCGCGGCTTCCCGCTCGCGGACGGTTCCGTCATCATGCTCGTCGTCGGCCACCTGCGCACGCCGTGCGGCCGACTCATCCAGCGCCGGTACCGCGATGTCTCCGCCCGCGAGTACTACCGTATGTCGCGCGCCGCCCGCGATACCGCCGGTCTGCCCTCCTGCCGCACCGCGGGCGGGCGGCGGCTCTACGGCGGCGACGGCATCCGCCCCGACACCGTGCTGCCGGAGCCGGCGCCGGCACCGCGCTGGCTCACCGCCGCGAGCGAAGCCGACCTGCCGCTCCGCTGGGTCGGCCCGTACCTCGAGAGCGCGCCCGCACTCCCTGAGCTCGAGCAGTTCGCGCGTGCGCCCGACCTGCCGGCCGCCGCGCTGCTCGATTTCCGCGAGTTCGCCGCCCGGCAGGGTGTCACCGTCCCCACCGATCCCGAGGCCGACGCGTGGCTGCAGCGGCTGCTCGTGCGCATCGTGGCCGCGGCGCGCTGGGGACCCGCGGGTCGCTACCGCGTCGGTCCCCACTTCGATCCCGAGGTCGCCGCCGCCGTCGCCAGCTTCGAGCGCGCCGCGGCACTGCTGCGCTGAGCGCTGCGCGGCGGCATTGCTGCCCCGAATCCTGCGCGGCGACACTAATGCCCCGAACCCTGCGCGGCGGCACTGCTGCCCCGGCCGCCGCGCGGCGGCGCGGGCGATGGGGGGCCTACGGGACTCTTGCCCGCCCCCCGACCGCACGGCATCGTGGGACGTCGTTCCTGCCACCAACCGGTCCGCGACGCCGTCTTCCCGACGCAGTGAGGTATCATGCTCAGCACAGTCCAGCTCCGTCACGCCTGGGCGCCCGCGTGCGCGATCCCGACCCGCAGCGTCGAGATCGTGCAGGGTGTGCGCATCCAGTGTCACGAGCGTGCGGCCACTGCGATGCAGGCGCTCGGACGCGTGCTCGAGGCCCACGCCTACCCGGTACGCCCCGGCGACACCGGGGCGTTCGTGTGCCGCCCGATCACGGGCGGCCAGGGGCACAGCCTGCATGCCTACGGCATCGCCATCGACATCAACTGGAACACGAACCCGTACCGCGCCGACAACGTGCTGGTCACTGACATGCCGCGCGTGATGGTGAAGAACGTGCTCCGCATCCGCACCGTGAGCGGCGAGCGCGTGTTCCGGTGGGGCGGCGATTACACGAGCGTGAAGGATGCGATGCACTTCGAGATCGTGTGCCCGCCCGCCGACCTGGCCACGGGCATCGACTGGTCGACGGTACACCAGCCGCCGCTGGACGAGGACCGGCCGCACCGCTGGCCGCTGATCCGGCTGGGCGATCGCGGCCCGGCCGTCGAGGAGCTGCATCGCCGCCTGCGCATCGCGGAGCCGGGCCAGGATGGCTTCGGTCATTTCGGGCCCCGGACCGAGGCCGCGGTGCGCGACTACCAGGCGGCGCACGGCCTGGAGATCGATGGCCGGGTCGGCCGGCAGACCTGGACCGCCCTGCTCACCGAGCAGCCCGAAGTGCCCCCGGGCGAGGCGGGACCGGTGAAGCGGCAGGTCACGGGCCACCCCGTCGCGCCGCCGCCGGTCGCGGAGATCGAGCTGCCGGCCTGAGCCGGCCCGGCGCCTGGCCGCACCGCGCGTGCGCCGTCCGGTGCGCCCTCTCCGCGTGCGCCCTCCCCGCGTGCGCCGTCCGCGCGTGCGCCGTCCGCGCGTGCGCCGTCCGCGTGCGCCCTCTCCGCGTGCGCCGTCCGCGTGCCGCGCTCCGCGCCAGGCGCACGGCCGAGTGGCGCCCCATCGCCGAATGCGCATCCGGATGCGCATTTCCGGAAAGCACGATGCCACTGGCGCGCGCGGGCGGCGCCCGCCACGATGAAGCCGTTGCGGCACCGGCCTTGCCTGCCGGTGGCGCATGGCCGGAGGTGGCAGCAGCGGAGGGGCCTTGAACGATCGTCAGAGATGGACCTTGGTCGCGACCGCCGCGGGCGCATTCGGCGCGTTCGCGGTGCGCAACGGCCTGGAGCGGGCCTGGCAGGTCGCGCACAGCGGCGAGGATCCGCCCAAGAACCCGGCATCGTGGGACGTGAGCTGGCGGGATGCGATCCTGTGGACGGTCGCGACCGGCGTCGTGATCGGTCTGGGCCGGCTCCTCGCCGAGCGCGGCGCCGCGTCGGCGTGGAACCGCATGACGGGTAAGCAGCCCCCGGTGTGAACGCGACCGTCGGAGCTCCCCCGCGCATCACGCGCGGCGGGCTGCTCGGCTCGCTGCTGCTGCTCGTCGTCGTGCTGGGGTGCGTGCGGCTCGGGTTCTGGCAGCTCGCCCGGCGCGCCGAGCGGGCCGCGCTCAACGAGCGCGTGGCGGCGCGCATGCAGCTCGAGCCGGCCTCGGAAGTGGGGCAGCTGACGGACACGGCCGCATCGCTCTACCGCATCGCGTCGCTTCCCGGGACCTGGGATGCGGAACGCTCCATCGTGCTGCCGGGCCGCAGCCTGGGCGGCGTCCCCGGCGTGCACCTGCTCACCCCGCTGCGCATCGGCGACGAGCGGGCCGTGCTCGTCAACCGCGGCTGGGTCCCCGCCGCGGACGGCGCCACCATCGACCCCGGTGCTTTCCCGCCCGCCGGCGATGGCGCGCACGGCCTGGTGCTGCCCTTTCCGGGCGGCGCCGCGCCGGCTCCGGTCCACGACGCCCTGGCCGACAGCGGCTTCCGCCGCGTCTGGTACGCGATGGACGCCGCCGCCCTGCGCGCCCAGTTCCCCTACGAGCTCACGCCGTTCGTGATCCAGCTGCTGCCCGGTCCCGCGCCCGCCGCCTATCCGCGACGCCTCGCTCCGCCGGCGCTGGACCCGGGACCGCACCTCTCCTACGCGCTGCAGTGGTTCGGATTCGCGATCATCGGCGTGATCGGCTGGTTCGCGCTGGTGCTGCGCTCCCGGCGGCCGCCCCGGATCGCGCCGCCGCTGCTGTTCGCCTGCGCGCTGGCGCTCGCTCCCGCGGGTGCCGGGGCGCAGCTGCGGCCGCTCGACCCGTTCGACTGGCGGATCCTCGACGAACAGACCGCGCTGGTGGCGGGCGCCGGGGGCGGCATCACGTTCGACCAGCCGGCACCGCTCTCGGGCACGGAGGGGCGCCTGCTCGAGCTGGGCACGTGGCGGCTGCTGCTGCGCTCCGGCCGCATGGGCCTCGACCTGTACGGCATCACGGTCTGGCGCTACAGCGAGCGGGATACGCTGGAGGCCCCGTATCCGGGCGTCGATCCCGCGGAGCATGGCGTCCGCCAGGACTTCGGGCCGGCGGGCGCGTCCGCGTTCGTGCGGGTATCGCCGCAACGATGGTCGACCGATCTGCTGATCCGCTTCGGCGCCCGGCTGCCCACCACCAGCCATGCCTCCGGACTCGAGCGCGATGAGACCGATTTCTACGCCCTGGCGGGCGCGCGCCGGCGAGTCGGCCCCTGGCAGCTGTCGGGTGAGGCCGGAGTCGGCATTCACGGCTCGGTCCGCGCCGATTACCGCCAGTCCGACGTGCTGATCTACAACGTGGGCGCCCGCCGGCAGACCGGTCCGCTCGCGCTCTCCGCGTCCCTCGTCGGCCACATGGATGGGCACGACTGGCGGGTGCGCGGCAACGAGGACCAGAGCGAGCTGAGGCTCGGCCTGCGTGCCGGACGGGGGCGCTGGGTGGAGGTCGGCTACATCCGCGGCCTGACCCGGTTCAGCCCGTCGCACGGGCTCCAGATCGCGGTCGGCCTCACGGCCGGCTGCGGCGGCGACTGCCTGCCCTGAGCGCGCGCTCCGGCGGCGGCCGCGCGCGGCTACGCGCGCGGGAAGCCCGAATGGGCGAGCACCTGCCGCGCCTGCCAGAGATGCCGGCGCGCGTGCGACGCGTTCATGAACAGGACCTGGCGCAGCGTGAAGCGGATGAGGCGGAGGAACGGGGAGCGCATGCGTGCCCGCCCCAGGTCGACGCCCGCCGCCGCGCGCGCGAGCGCCGCCAGCTGCTGGTGCGCGGCCCGGAAGTCCGCCAGGACCCGCGCCCCGTCCAGCCGCGCGGGTGGCGTCACGGCGCGCGATGTGCGCACCCGCGTGCGGGGCGGCGGCTCCATCCCGGCCACCACCCAGCGCGCAATCCGACCTTCGCGGTACGGACCGCGGCCCGCCTCAGCGCGCGCCACCGCCTCGGTGATCATGCGGCGGATCGCGTCCGGATAGAGCGCGACGGTGCGGCTGACGTGCTCCAGGCACTGCGCGATCGACCACCGTGCATCCGGGCTCCAGTTGAGCTGCTCGTCGGTGAGGCCGGCCACCAGCTCGACCGCGGCACGCTCGATCGCGTCCAGCTGGGCGAGCAGATCGCTCACTTCTGCCGGCAGGGTGGCCGGACCCGGTTCGCTCATGGCGCCTCGCGGAAGTGCTCGTGTTCGGAGCGGCGACGCGTGCTGCTGCGCTGCGCCCTGCGACGTGTGCTGCGGTCACACCGTGCGACGCGCGTGCGCCTGCGACGCGTGCTGCGCCGTCGCACCCCTGGAATGGTAGCATTCACGCTGGCCACGAAACAGCGCTGACCGGAGCGTTCCCCATGGGCGACGTCAGGCTCCCCAGGATCCGCATAGAGCTGCCCGCGTGGGCGGCCGACGCGGTCGCGTGGCAGGGGACGTACGCGAGCGACGAGGAGCGGATGCGGGTGGCGATCGACGTCGCCCGCGAGAACGTGCTGCGCGATACGGGCGGACCGTTCGGCGCCGCGATCTTCGAGCAGGCATCCGGCCGGCTCGTGGCCCTCGGCGTCAACCTGGTCGTGCCGCTCGACAACTCCGCGCTGCATGCCGAGATGGTCGCGTTCATGATGGCGCAGGCGCGGCTCGGGCGATTCACGCTCGGCGGCGCCGACCAGCCGGCGCACACGCTCTACACGTCGTGCGAGCCCTGCGCGATGTGCCTGGGCGCCACGCTCTGGGCGGGCGTGCGGCGCGTCCTCTGGGCCGCCACCCGCGAGGACGCGAACCGCATCGCGTTCGACGAGGGCCCGGTCTTCCCCGAGTCCTATCAGTACCTCGAGGCGCGGGGCATCGCGTTCGGCGCCCCGGTGCTGCGCGAGGAGGGACGCGCAGTGCTGGAGCTCTACCGCGACCGGGGCGGCCTGATCTACAACGGCTGAGCGCCGCTCCCCGTGCCCGGCCGCGCCGCACTTTGATGAATGGTGCGGCGACGGTATCGTTTGGCCATCCGTTCGCCACCTGTTCACCGAACCCACGACGCCTGTGCCCGACGCGCCGCTCGAGGAATCCGGCACGCTGCCCGTCGCCGGTCGTGAGGCCCGGCCGGCGGGCCGCGCCGGGAGCCGCCGGGCGTGAGCCTCACCACGCGCGTCCTGCTCGGCCTCGCGCTCGGGCTCGCCGCCGGCATCGCGATCTCGCTCTCCGGCAGCCCGCAGCTGGTGCGCGCCGCGGGCTGGGTCGAACCGTTCGGCCGCATCTGGGTGAACGGTCTCAGCATGACCATCATCCCGCTCGTCCTGGCCGGACTGATCGTGGGCGCCGCGGGCGCCGGCAGCACCGCATCGCTCGGCCGGCTCGGCGCGCGCGCGCTCGCCATCATGCTGATCTTCCTCGCCGCGACCGCCGCCGGCACGATCGCGCTCGGGCCGCTGCTGCTGCGCGCGCTGCCGATCACACCCGACGCCGCGGCCGCCCTGCTCGCACAGAGCGCCGATGCGCCGGCGGCGCCGACCGTCCTGCCGTCGTTCCGCGACTGGCTGGTCGCGCTCATCCCGCCCAACGCACTGCGCGCCGGCGTGGACGGCGCCATGCTGCCGCTCATAGTGTTCGCGGTCATCTTCGGCATCGCGCTGTCGCGCATCGCCGCTCCCGCGCGCGCCAGCGTCATCGCCGTGTTCGCCGCCGTGTTCGACACCATGCTGCTCATCATCCGCTGGCTGCTCGAGCTGGCACCGTTCGGCGTGTTCGCGCTCGCCCTGCCGCTCGCCACCCGCCTCGGCATCGCCACCGCCGGCGCGGTCGGCTACTACATTGCCGTGGTCGCCGGCATGGCGGCGCTGCTCATCGCCGCTCTCTACCCGGTAGCCAGCCTGCTCGGCCGCGTACCGATGCGACGCTTCGCGCGCGGCGCCGCGCCCGCCCAGGCGCTCGCGTTCAGCTCGCGATCCTCGCTCGCGTCCCTGCCCGCGATGATCGAGGGCGGCGAGCTGCACCTGCGATTCCCACCCGCCATCAGCCGCTTCTTCCTCCCGCTCGCCGCCTCCACCTTCCGCACCGGCGGCGCGCTCGGCATCCCGCTCGGCGTGCTCTTCGTCGCCCGCCTCTACGGCATCGAGCTCGAGCCCACCCAGCTGACCACCATTGCCATCACCAGCGCGCTGCTCACGTTCAGCGTGCCGGGCGTGCCCGGCGGCAGCATCCTCATCATGATGCCCGTGCTCCAGGCGGTCGGACTGCCCGCCGCCGCCGTCGGCCTCCTGCTCGGTGTCGACACCGTGCCGGACATGTTCCGCACGACCGCGAACGTCACCGCCGACATGGCCGCCGCCACCATTCTCGCGCGGTACGAGACGGTGCCGGCCCGGGACGAAGCCCCGGCCGCGCTGCCGGTCTGATTCAGGGGAGCCCGCGGTAACTGCGGGAGAGAGGGCGCGTGACGCTGGCGGGCGGCGCCGAGGCCTCGGCCGTCACGTCCTCGACGATGAGCACGATCGCGCGTTCGTTCGACATACCAAGGTCCAGCGGAGAAGGGAACGGGCCCGGCAGGCCTGCGCCCGTGTACACAACATGGGCTCCAGGGCGCCGGGCCGCCCGATGTTCTGGGGCGGCCGAACCGGTCGGGCGGCCGAACTGGGCGGCCGGCCGAGCCGGCGGACCGTCCGGGCGGAGTCGCGCGCAGAAGCTGCCGGGGTCCGGCCTTGTAGGAGAACGGCGTCGGCGGTCAATTGCCGGGTCGCACCCGCACCCGTGGTGAAAGGCAGTCGAGGCGATGGAATATTCGTTCACGGCCGGATTCGAGTCGGACGGGCTGGCGGCGCTGGCGGCGGGCCTGGAGGGGGTGCTTCGGGCGCGGGGCCATACGCGGTCCGAAGCCAGCGCAGGCGACGTCGTCTTCCACGCGTTCGCGTCCTCCGCCCCCCGCTCGTACCGGCGCGGCGCCGCGGCGGTATTCGTGGCGGGCGTGACCGAGCTGGAGGTCGCGGGCGAGCCGCTGTCGGTGCTCTATCCGGTGCTGGTGCGGTCGCTGTCGAACGTGGTGCTGGCGCTCAGTCCCGGCGCGGCGCCGGTGCTGCACATGGTGACCCCGGAGAAGGGGCACGTGGTATTCGACGCGGCCCGGCTGGACGACTCGTTCTTCGCTTCCGTGTACGATCGTCTGGAGCCACTGGCGACGTCCCGGCTGGTGATCGAGAACATCTTCACGCCGGACCTGGAGGCGTCGCTCCGGGAGGGCGACGCGCGCACCGAGGCGATCGCGCGGGCGGGCCGGATGCTGGCGGAGCTGGACCTGATGCCGGCGCCGTTCCCGATCGAGGAGCTGCTCTCGGCGCGGGAGCTCCGCCACCTGAAGAAGCTCTATGGCATCGGCGGCCTGTCGTACGGCAATTTCAGCGCGCGGCTGGATGAGCGGCGCTTCTGGATGAGCGCGAGCGGCGTGGACAAGTCGGCGCTGCATACGGTCGGGCGCGATTTCCTGCTCGTGACCGGCTACGACGCGGAGCGCAACGCGATGTGCCTGAGCGTGCCGGCGGACGTCGAGCCGCGGCGCGTCTCGGTGGACGCGATCGAGCACTGGCTCATCTACCGGGAGAACCCGGAGGTGGGCGCGATCCTGCACGTGCACGCGTGGCTGGACGGGGTGCCGAGCACCGAGCTGACGTATCCGTGCGGCACCTACGAGCTGGGTCGCGCCGTGGCCGACCTGGTGCAGCACGCCCCGGACCCGGGGCGCGCCATCGTCGGACTCCGCAATCACGGGCTCACGATCACGGGCAGCAGCATGGACGAGATCCTGGAGCGGGTGCGCGGCCGGCTGGTCCGCAACGTACCCATGTACTAGCCGCGAGGCGCGCCGCATGACATCGGAGCGACGATCGACGAACCGGCGCAGCGCGTCGCTGGTCGCGTACTTCTCGATGGAGATCGGCCTCGAGTCGGAGCTGCCGACGTACTCGGGCGGCCTGGGCGTGCTCGCGGGCGACACGCTGCGCGCGGCGGCGGACCTGGGCCTGCCCCTGGTGGCGGTGACGCTCGTGCATCGCGGCGGCTACTTCCGGCAGCGCCTCGATGCCTCCGGCGTGCAGACCGAGGAGCCGGGCACGTGGCAGCCGGAATCGCGGCTGCAGCCGCTCGACGCCCGGGTGGTGCTCGAGCTGGAGGGCGAGCCCGTGCACGTGCGCGCCTGGCGCTACGACGTGCAGGGACTCGGCGGCACCGTGCCCGTGTACCTGCTCGACACGGCGCTGCCGGAGAATGCCGCGCCCTGGAACGGGATCACCGACCGCCTCTACGGCGGCGACGAGCGCATGCGGCTCATGCAGGAGGCGGTGCTCGGGCTGGGCGGCGTGGCCATGCTGCGACTGTTCGGCCACGGCGCGGTCACCACCTACCACATGAACGAGGGTCACTCCGCGCTGCTCGCGCTGGCGCTGCTGCGCGAGGAAGCGGCGGAGCGCGCGCTGCCGGTGAGCGACCCGCAGATCATCGCGCGGGTCGCGCGCCGCTGCGTGTTCACCACCCATACGCCGGTGCCGGCCGGCCACGACCGGTTCCCGCTGGCGCTCGTCGAGGAGGTGCTCGGCGCCGAGACCGCCGCGGCGCTGCGCGAGACGGGCGGCTTCATCGACGGCGAGCTGAACATGACCTGGCTCGCGCTCTCCCATGCCCGCTTCGTGAACGGCGTGGCCATGCGCCACCGCGAGATCTCGAGCGGCATGTTCCCGGAGCACCAGATCAACGCGATCACGAACGGCGTGCACGCCGCGACCTGGGCGGCGCCGCCCATGCAGGCGCTCTTCGACCGCTACATCCCCGAGTGGCGCATGGAGAACTTCAACCTGCGCTACATCGTGGGCGTGCCCGAGGCCGAGGTCGGTGCCGCCCACCGCGAGGCGAAGCAGCTGCTCCTCGCCGAGGTCGAGCGACGCACCGGCCGCCGCCTGGATCCCGAGGTGTTCACGCTCGGCGCGGCGCGGCGTGCGACCGCGTACAAGCGCGCCGACCTGGTCTTCTCCGAGCTCGACCGGTTGCGCGCGCTCGCGGCCGCGCACGGCGGTCTCCAGATCCTGCTGGCCGGCAAGGCGCACCCGCAGGACCAGGGCGGCAAGGATATCATCCGGCGTATCTTCGACGCCTCGGAAGCGCTCGGTGCCGACGTGCCGGTGCTTTACCTCGAGGACTACGACATGGCGCTGGGCGGGCTGCTGACTGCGGGCGTGGACCTGTGGCTGAACACGCCGCTCAAGCCGCACGAGGCGAGCGGCACGAGCGGCATGAAGGCGGCGCTGAACGGCGTGCCCAGCCTGAGCGTGCTCGATGGCTGGTGGATCGAGGGCCACCTCGAGGGCATCACCGGCTGGTCGGTGGGCGAGGGCTGGCACGGCGAGATCGATGCGCGCACCGAGGCGGACATCGTCTACGACAAGCTCGACCGCACCATCCTGCCGCTCTACCGCGACGATCCCGCGGCGTACCAGCGCGTGATGCGCGCCGCGATCGCGTTCAACGGCTCGTTCTTCACCGCCGAGCGCATGCTGCTCCAGTACGGCAAGAGCGTCTACCGGCTGGGCGGCAGCACCGGCATCATCAGCGATCCGGTCGTGGGCCCCGCGCCGGACGCCTCCTGAGCGCGCCTCAGGACGGCACGGCCTCGGGGGCCGTGCCGCCCGTGAACAGCAGCACCCGCTCGCGCACCGGCTGGCCCGTGATCCGCTCCCAGACAGCGGCGTAGAGCCGCACCTGGGAACGGTAGCGCTCCAGCACATCGGGCGCGACGCGCGCGCCCGCCGCGTCGCTCTTGTAATCCACCACCGTCCAGCCGCTCTCGTCCCCGAACACCAGGTCGATGCGCCCGTCCACGATCTCGACCGGCGCGGCCGCCGCCAGGGTCGCGGACTCCATAGCAGCCGCCGCTCCACCGGGCGCCGACGCGCGCTCGCCACCGGCCGCCGCGGTTGCCAGCGCCGCGTACTCGGCACCGCTCAGCGCGACCGCGAACGGCACCTCGATCAGGCGGTGCGGCGCGGCCAGCGCGCGCTGCCAGAGCGGCGAGGCGCGCACCGCGCCGACGACGGCGATCAGCTCGCCGATCTCCGCCGGCTCGCCGCTCGCGTCCATCGGGCGGGCCAGGCCGATCAACGCGGCGCGCGCCGCGCGCCGCAGCGCGACCTCGTCGGCGCCGGCTGCGGCCGCCTCGAGCACGGCGTGCACGGCCGTGCCCCACTCCGTGCCGCGCAGCCGGCGGTCGGTGAGCGCGAGCGGGTCGCTGGCGGGCTCGAGCACGGCCTCCGCGCCGGCATCGCCCGCGCGCACCAGCTCGGCTTTCCGGGCGGTCACGCCCGCGGCGCGGTACGTCGGTGCGGCGCGCGCCGCGCGTTCGGCGTCGACCGCCGCGATGCGCGCGGCGATCTCGGCCGGCGGCGTCTCCAGGCGCGGCCGCTCCGGCCGCGACGCCGGCGGCAGCTGCAGCGGCGTGCCGCGCTCCTTGAGCCAGCCGTAGAACGGGCGCCAGAGCGAGACGCTGTTCGGGTTGTAGGCACAGCCCACCACCAGCTCCTCGGCGGCGCGGGTCGCGGCCACGTACAGCAGCCGCTCGGTCTCGGCGCGCGCGAAGCGCTCCTCGATGGCCTCGTGCTCATCCCAGTCGAGCGGCCGCGCCAGCGGCTGCTCCTGGTTCTGGCCGCGCGGCTCGGTGAGCCGGGTGTAGCCGAGCGCGCGGCCGGTGCCGTCACGCACGACGCGCCGCACCGCCGGGAACGCGCGGTAGCCGAACGGCATCGCGAGCACGACCACGTTCGCCTCCAGCCCCTTCGCCTTGTGCAGGTTCATCACCCGCACGACGTTCGCCTGCTCCGGCTCGAGCGGCGCCTCGCTCTCATCCTCCTCGAGCGCCGCCTCGAGCGCCGCGAGCGCACCCGCGAGCGACGCATCGCCGGCGCGCGCCGTCGCGCGCGCGGCGTCGAGCGCGAACAGCAGGGCGCCGGCGCGGCTCGCGCCCAGGTCGCAGGCGGCCGCGAACGGCAGCAGCGCGAGGCGATCCACGATGCGGCCGATCGCGACGTCGGCGGGCTCGGCGCGCGTGATGCGCCAGTACTCGTTCAGGCGGCGGAGCGCGGCCTCGACCGGCGAGTCGCTGTCCTCGAGCACGCGCGTGAACGCGAACGGCTGGTGCAGCCGCCAGGCGCGCTCTGCCCCGGCGCCGCCCGTCCACTCGCCGAGCGCGTGCGCGCTCAGCTGCTCGTAGTCCAGACCGAAGAACAGGCCGACCAGCGCCGCCAGCGTGAGCGTCGCGTCGCCGGGATCGGCGAGCGCCCTGAGCAGCAGCCGCAGCTCGTGCAGCTCCTCCTGCTCGCTCACGCCCGCGCCCGTCACCTGCACGGGCACGCCGCGCGCCTCGAGCGCGCGCGCGTACTCGGCGAGCCGGCGCGTGTTCGGCGTGAGCAGCAGGAAGTCGCCGGGCCGGCGGCCATCGGCGATGCGCGTGCCGATCCACGTCGCCAGGCGCGCCGCGTCCTCGGCGGCGAGCTGGTCCACGCGGCCGTGCACGGGATCGTCCAGCTCGTACCAGAACACGCCTTCGCAGAGCGCCGGCCGCGCGCGCGGCTGCACCCGCATCGGTGCGAACGAGGCCTGCTCGTCGGTGGCCTGCGGCGGGAAGCGTCGCTCGAAGATCTCGTTGACGAACGTCTCGATGGGCTGGCGCGACCGGAAGTTCGCGACCAGCTCGAGCACGGCGCCCGCGGGCGGCTCGAGCGCCGACCACTCGGCGAAGCGCCGCTTCACCTGCTGGTAGAGCGTCATGTCGGCGCGGCGGAACCGGTAGATGCTCTGCTTCGGGTCGCCCACCACGAACAGCGCGCCTGCGCGCGGCACCAGGTACTGCCAGGACGCGAACGGCTTGCGGCGATCGTCCGCCGTGCCGTCGAACAGGTCCTCGAGCGGCTGGTCGGACGCGAGCAGGAACAGCACTTCCGCCTGGATCGGATCGGTATCCTGGAACTCGTCCACCAGCAGGTAGCGGTAGCGCTCGCCCAGCTCGCGCCGCGCCGCCGGGCTCTCGCGCAGCAGGTGCGCCGCGAACAGCAGCAGGTCCTGGAAGTCCAGGCGCCCCGCACGCACCCGCTCCTGCTCGTACGCCTGCGCCGCGCGCCCGGTGAACGCGAGCGCGAACGGGTAGCGGTGCGCCCACCACTCGCGCAGCAGCCGGTCCGCCGCGCAGCCCGTCTCGAACAGCGCCGCGAGCTCGCCGCCCAGCTGCTTCGCGGCCGGACCGTTCGGCCAGCGCTTCTGGACCAGCTTGAACGAGCCCGGGCGCAGCGCGCCGATCACGTCGAGGAACGTCGTGTCCCGCTTCCAGCCGAGCACGTGCCGGTGGAACCTGAGCCGGCGGATCGTCTTCTGCAGCTCGTCGAAGCCGGCAGCCGGCTCCTCCGCCGGCATCAGCGACTGCGCCCGGTCCATCAGCTCCTCGATGCGACGCCGCACCACGCGGGCAGTGGGCCGTGCCCACGCCTCCGCGGGATACTCCACGTCCGGCTGCTCGACGCGCTCCCCGAACAGCCGGTAGAGCTGCGCGGGCGAGAGGCCCAGCTCGCGCAGCTCGGCGAGCAACGGGTCGCCGGCGGCCGCCAGCCGCTCCAGGTGCGACTGCCAGAAGCGCGCGCGCAGCGCGGCTTCCTCCGCGCCCAGCGTCTCGCGGAACGCCGGGTCGAGGCCGGCGTCTAGCGGCCGCTCGCGCAGCAGGCGCGCGCAGAACCCGTGGATGGTACCGAGGAACGCGCGGTCGATCTCGCGGAGCGCGCGGTCGAGCCGCTCCGCCACGCTCGTCTCGCCGCCGTCGAGCGTCTCCTGCAGCGCGCGCTCGAGCGCGGTCTGGAAGCGCTCGCGCAGCTCGCCCGCCGCCTTGCGCGTGAACGTCACCGCGGCGATCTGCTGCACCTCGGCGCGGCCGGAGCGCACCAGGGCGACCATGCGCCGTACCATCTCGGTGGTCTTGCCGGCGCCCGCGCCCGCCTCGACGAGCAGGTTCGTGTCGAGGTCCTCGCCGATGCGCTCGCGCGCGGTGCGGTCCGGCAGACGCGGCGGCTCGGGCGGCGCGCCGAACAGGCTCAGCTGGTCCATGTCAGTGTCGCAGCCGGCGGAGCACGTCGAGCGCGTCCGCGTCCGCCTCGCGCGCCCAGCTCGCGGGCGGCGACGCGACCCGGCCGTACCCGTCCACGCGCACCCGGCAGGTGGCGGCGTGCTCGCAGATGCGGCAGTCGTCCGGATCGGTGGTGGGCACGAACTGCCCGCGCGCGGCCAGCTCCAGCAGCTCGCTCACGACCGCGAGCCCGTCGCGCAGCTCCTGCGGCCCGAAGCGCGCGCGGTGGTTCTCGTTGCGACGCGTCGGGAAGTGGTACTCGGCGCGCGCCACCTCCGCGCCGTGCAGCGCGCGCGCGACCGCGGCGTACAGCACGTGCTGCAGCCGGCGCCCGCCGTCGAACGCGCCGTGCCGGCCGCCGAAGCGGGTGCGGCTGCCCGTCTTGTAGTCGATGACGACCAGCCGTCCGTCTGCCAGCCGGTCGATCCGGTCGATCGCGCCGGTCAGGTGCAGCACCCGCCCGTCCGGGAGCGTGACCGGGACGGGCGGCTCTCCCTCCCGCCCGAACTTCTGCTCGAGCGCGATGTGCGCCCCGCCATCCTCGCGCACCATCGCCACGAACGCGCGCGCGTCCTCGAGCACCCCCTCGCGCTCCAGCGCGAAGATCGCCTCGCCGGGCGGCGGCAGCTCCGCGCGCAGCGCCGCGAGCCGCGCATCGGCGATCGCCAGCACGCACTTCTCGAACGCCGCGCTCTCCAGGTCGAGCGCCGCGTCGCGCGCCTCGCGCAGGGCGCGCTCGTAGACGGCGTGCATGAGGCTGCCGCGGTCGAGCGGCGAGAGCCAGTACTCGGTGGCGAGCTCCGGGTCGTCGGGCGCGCGCACGCCCAGCACGTGGTACAGCAGGTAGCGGAGCGGGCAGCTGCCCAGCGTCTGCAGCTGGGTAGCGGACACGATGTGCGCCGCGTCGTCGCGCGGATCGAACGCACGACGCGGGCGCACCAGTCCGTGATGTGCGGACGGCGGGCCCCGGCGCGCCGCGTACCCGTGCACGCCGGCCGCCAGCTCCGGGTGCAGCGCGATCACGGCGGGCACGCCGTAGCGCAGCCCGCCCGGGTGCGCGAGCGCGGCCAGCCACGCGTCGTCGGCATCGAGCAGCGCGCCGGTGCGCGGCACCGGCGAGGCCGCCGGCTCGAGCGCGTGGTGGAGCGCATCGTAGTCGGCGCTGGCCTGGCCGCTCTGCAGCCGGAACGCCTGGAGCAGCTCGGACGCGGGCGCCGTCGCGCGGCCTTCCACCGCGTCCCACGCCGCGTAGCTCAGCGTCACGCGCCCGCGCAGTCGCGCCAGCAGCTGCGCCAGCGCGTAGCGCCGTTCCACCAGCCGGTCCATGGCGGTGGGCAGCCCGGGAACCCGCTGGTCCAGCGTGAGCCGGCGCCGGTCGTCATCCACGAGCAGCGCATCGCTGCCGCCGCCGCCCGGGAAGCGCCCGGCATCGAGGCCGACGATGAACGTCGCGGCGCGTCCGCTCCAGCCGCCGTGGTCGAGATCCGCGAGGTGCAGGTGGCCCCCCGCCGATGCCCAGGGCGCGCTGCCGGTCGCGTCCGGCGCCGGCACGCGCTCGTCGAGCTTCGCGAGCACGATCGCGGTCGCAGCTCGCAGCGACGTGCGCCGCACCGCGGTCGCCGCCAGCCGCTCCAGCCGCTCGCACATGCGGCCGTGCGCGGTGCGATCGGCCACGGTGATCGCCGGTACGCGCTCGAGCAGCGCGCGCAGCGACCGGGCGAGCTCCGCGGGCGCGAGCTCCGCGTCCTCGCCGCGGCCGTCGAGCGCCGGCGCGGCCGCGAGCAGCCCGGCGGCGAGCTCGCGCAACGCGGCCAGCTCGGCCCGCTCGCGCGCGCGCTGCTCCGCGAACTCGGCGGGCGTGCGCTCGTCATCCGCACCCTGCGGCGCCTCGAGCGCGCGCGCGCGCCGTGCGAACGCGCGCTCGTAACCGGCGCGGCCGCGTCCGATGCGCAGCCGGCGCAGCCGGCGCGCCAGCGCGGTGCCAGACACCGGTGCGCCGGGCGGCGGCACGACGTCGCCCCGCTCGAGCATCTGGCGCAGCAGGTCGGCCGGGAAATCCGCCTCCAGCCACTCGAGGTACTTCACGACCGCGCGGCCGGGACGCGTGCGCGCGAGCGGCAGGCCGACCGCATAGGTGACCGCGATGCCGAGCCGGCGCGCGATCCCGTCGAGCGCCACGCCGTACGCCTGCGCGTCGGTCGCGATGATCTCGACCTGGTCCCAGTGCAGCCCGGCGTCGATCGCGCGCCGCAGCACCTCGCGCAGCTCGCTCGTGATCGAGCTGGCCGCGAACAGCTCGAGCGTGACGCCGCCCGCGGAGCGCGGCGCCGCGGCGACGTCGTGGATCCAGCTGAGCGCCGTCGCCGCGGGCGCGGGTGGCGGTGCGCTGCCCAGCCAGCCGTCCGGCCAGGGCAGGCCGTGCACCGGATCGGCCGGCAGCAGCACCGCGCCGCGCTCGAGCAGCGCGTCGAGCATGACTCCGGCCAGGCCGCGCCGGCCGAGGCCGGGGAGCAGCAGGTAGTGCGCGGGCGCCGGCGCCGCCGTGCCGAGCGTGAGCGCCTCGCCCGCCGTCCGGTAGACGCCGGCCGCGTCCACGCGCGACGCGCGCCGCAGCCTGGCCTCGTACTCGTCCAGGATGCGCGCGATCTGCGCGCGCTTGTCCTCGTCGCGGAAGCGCGCCCGGTCGATCGCCGGCGCATCGATGCCCGCCAGCCGCAGCGCCTGCACACTCGCGGCGATCGCCTGGCGCAGGCCGTACGATTCGGCCAGCTCCGCGAGCCCGCCCGCCGCGCCGCCCAGCACCGCGTCGATCGCTTCATCGAGGAACGCCAGCTCGTCGAACTCGTCC
>DATHVV010000013.1:0-3624 GCA_035461105.1 Longimicrobiales bacterium
GGTACGCTTGCGGCTGGCGCGCGTGTCCGGCGAGTTCTTCGATGTGATGGCCGTGCGCCCGCGGCTTGGCAGGACGTTCGCCCCGGAGGAGCTGCGCGTCGGCGGCACTCCGGCGGTGCTTGTCTCGGATTCGTACTGGCGGCGGCAGCTCGGCGAGGAGCGCGATCTGAGCCGACTGCAGGTGCGGGCGGACGGCTTCACGGCCGCCGTGATCGGCGTGATGCCGCCGGGGTTCGCGTACCCGGAGGACGCACAGGTATGGCTGCCGCTCGAGCTGGAGCCGGCGGGCAACTTCGGCACCCGCACGGCGCACAACTTCCGGGTCGTGGGGCGGCTTGCCACCGCGCCGGCCACCGCCGCCGCGGAGCTGGCCCGGATCGCCAGTGCGATACGGGACGCGTACCCCGAGACCACCGCCGAGCGTGTGGCCGTCGTACCGCTCCGCGACGAGCTGGTCGGCGGCTCGCGACGATCGCTGATCCTGCTGTTCGGGGCGTCTGCGCTCGTGCTGCTGATCGCCTGCACGAACATGGCGAGCACGCTGCTGGCCCGCTCCACGAGCCGGCAGCGCGAGGTCGCGGTCCGCGCCGCGCTCGGGGCACCGCGCGGCCGGATCGTCCGTCAGCTGCTCACCGAGAACCTGGTGCTCTCGCTGCTGGGTGCGGCGCTCGGGCTGCTGATCGCGTGGGGCGCGATCCGGGTGGTCGGCACGCTCGGCGTCGCGGCCGTGCCGCGTGCCGCCACCATCAGCCTGGACGGATGGGTGGTCGCGTTCACGCTGCTGGTCGCCGTCGGCACCACGCTGCTGTTCGGCACCGCTCCCGCATTGCGTGCTGCCAGCCCGCAGCCCTACGAGGCGATCCGCGCGGGCGAGCGCGGCGCCGGCACCCCGCGCGGCGGCCGCGTCTGGAGTCTGCTCATCGCCGCCGAGGTCGCGTTCGCGCTGCTGCTGCTCGTCGGCGCCGGGCTGCTCATGCGCAGCTTCTGGAACGTCGTGAACACCGACCCCGGCTTTCGCGCCGAGGGAGCGCTGCTAGCGTCGTTCGACCTGCCGCAGTCGCGTTTTCCCGAGGGTGTGGATCGCACCCGCTACTACGACGAGCTGCGCCGCGAGCTCGCGCGCGTTCCGCAGCTCACGCATTACGGCCTGGTGAACTCGGTGCCGCTGGTGCATGGAGGCGCCAGTGGACTGTTCGACATCGAGGGCGGCGAGGAGGGCGAGGGCTCGGCCGGCTATCGCATCATCAGTCCCGGCTACATGGCCGTGCTGGGGGCCCGCATCATCGAGGGCCGCGACATCGGCGAGGCGGACCGGCCCGGTGCGTTGCCGGTCGCCCTGGTCAACCGTACGCTCGCCGAGCGCTTCTTCGAGGGCTCCCCGATCGGCAGGCGCCTCCGCACCTGGGGCATGGACCGGCACGGCGAGGAGTACGTCACGATCGTGGGCGTGGTGAGCGACGTTCGCCACCGCAGCCTGCTCGAGGACCCGCGTCCCGAGTACTACCTGCCGTATTCGCAGCGGCCGGACCGGATCGGCTCCATGACCCTGGTCGCGCGCACCGACGGCGCGCCCGAGGCACTGTTCCCGCCGCTGCGGGAGCTGGTCCGCAGCCTCGACCCGGATGTGCCCGTCGAGCTGCACACCTGGAGCCGGCGGCTCGGGGAAGCCGTGGCGGAGCGCCGGTTCACGATGCTCGTGCTCGGCGCATTCGCCACCATCGCGCTCGCCCTCTCCGCCGTCGGCATCTACGGCGTGGTGGCGTACGCCGTCGCCCGTCGCGCCCGCGAGGTCGGCATCCGCATGGCGCTGGGTGCCCGCTCGCCCGCCGTGCTCTGGATGCTGCTGCGCACGGTGATGGTCGCCGTCTTCGCCGGCGCGATCCTGGGCGTCGCCGGTGCGCTGCTCCTCGGCCGCACGCTCCAGGCGCTGCTCTGGGGCGTGCCCGCCGGCGACCCGCTCACCATCGCCGCCGTCGTCGCCGTATTGATCGCGATCGCCGTCGCCGCGGTGCTGGTGCCCGCCCGCCGCGCCCTCAGAATCGACCCGGTAGTGGCGATCCGGGCGGAGTAGACGGAGACCCTAATACCGGTAGTGCTCCGGCTTGTACGGTCCTTCCACCGGCACGCCGATGTAGCTCGCCTGCTTCTCCGAGAGCCGCGTCAGGTTAACGCCCAGCTTCTCGAGGTGCAGCCGCGCGACCTCCTCGTCCAGCTTCTTGGGCAGTACGTACACCTTCTTCTCGTACTGCTCGTTGTTCTGCCGCAGCTCGATCTGTGCGAGCACCTGGTTGGAGAAGCTCGCCGACATGACGAACGACGGGTGTCCGGTGGCGCAGCCCAGGTTGAGCAGCCGGCCCTCGGCCAGGATCATGACGCTGTGCCCGCCCGGGAAGCGGTACTCGTCGTACTGCGGCTTGATGTTGATCCGCTCCATGCCCTCGATCTTCTTCAGCCCGGCCATGTCGATCTCGTTGTCGAAATGGCCGATGTTGCCGACGATCGCCTTGTCCTTCATGCGCGCCATGTCCGCCGCCGTGATCACGTCCCGGTTGCCGGTCGCGGTGACGAAGATGTCGGCGCTCGCGACCACGTTCTCGAGCGTATCCACCTGGTAGCCTTCCATGGCCGCCTGCAGCGCGCAGATCGGATCGATCTCGGTGACGATCACGCGCGCGCCCTGGCCGCGCAGCGCCTGCGCGCAGCCCTTGCCCACCTCGCCGAACCCGAGCACGACCGCCACCTTGCCGCCGAGCATCACGTCGGTCGCGCGGTTCAGTCCGTCGATCACCGAGTGACGACAGCCGTAGATGTTGTCGAACTTCGACTTCGTGACCGAGTCGTTCACGTTGATGGCGGGGAAGAGCAGCGTGCCGTTCTTCTCCATCTCGTAGAGCCGGTGCACGCCGGTCGTCGTCTCCTCGGACACGCCTCTGATCGCCGGCGCGACGCGCTGCCAGCGCGTCGGGTCCTGCTGCGCGATCTTCCGGAGCAGGTCAAGGATCACTCCCCACTCCTCGGGATCGTTGTCGGCGTCGAACTCGGGGATCGCACCCGCTTTCTCGAACTCGAGCCCCTTGTGGACCAGCAGCGTCGCATCACCGCCGTCATCGACGATCAGGTCGGGACCGCTGCCGTCCGGCCAGGTGAGCGCCTGCTCCGTGCACCACCAGTACTCCTCGAGCGTCTCGCCCTTCCACGCGAACACGGCGCAGCCGCGCGGGTTCTCGACCGTGCCGTCACGGCCGACCGCGACCGCGGCCGCCGCCGGATCCTGCGTCGAGAAGATGTTGCACGACACCCAGCGCACGTCCGCGCCCAGCTCTTCGAGCGTCTCGATCAGCACCGCGGTCTGCACCGTCATGTGCAGCGAGCCCATGATCTTCGCGCCCGCGAGCGGCTTGCTCTCGCGGTAGCGCTCGCGGAGGGCCATCAGCCCCGGCATCTCCTGCTCGGCCAGCCGGATCTCGTGGCGGCCCAGCTCGGCCAGACCCAGGTCACGGACCTTGAACGGCAACCGCTCCTTCGCGGGACGATCCTGCTGCTTCGGTGCGACCACTGTGCTCATCACGATATCCCTCCAAGAGTGTCCCGCCGCCGCGCCGTCGCCGTGAACAGTCGCGGTCC
>DATHVV010000014.1:0-30621 GCA_035461105.1 Longimicrobiales bacterium
AACATGAGCACGGCAACCGCACCGACAGCGATGGACAGGATCCAGACAGTGAGGAACTGCACCAGCGAAACTGATGCGGTGCGCATGCGGCCTCTCGAAGTGTTTGGGGGGGGCGACGTCGCGCCTGTTCCCGTGCCGGCCCCGAATTCCGACAGGTGCGGGGGAGTAAGGTGCCACACTCCGGCCCGTACCTCAACGGTTATCTTCGCAATGCCACCGCCCCGACCTCTCTCGCCCTGGTGAAGCTGCGGCGCCGCAACGACTTGAGCCCGGAGCAGGCACCCTGGCTCGATCCCGGCCCGCCCGGCCGCCCCCCCCGAACCCCGCACAGCCGCCTCGCGTCCGCCGCCGGCACTGGCCGGCCGCCGCATCAACCCGCGTGCCCCGTCCCGGCGCCGCCTCCCGCGCGGTGCCGCCGTGCTCAGCCGGTCTGCTTCAACGCGAAGTCGGCGTTGCCGTACAGGATGTAGTTCGCCCAGTCCGGCGATTTCAGCGTGCGCACCGCGCTGCGGCCGTTTAGCAGCGCCTCGCCGATAGTCTTTCCGGTCACCAGGTCGCCGTAGAACGTGGCCGCGAAGGCATCCGCCTCCGCGTCGCCGACCGGCCAGTACGTGCCCAGGAAGTTGGCGACGCCGCCCCGCATGAACGCCTCGGCCAGGCCGACGTTGTCGGCGACGTGCTGCACGCGCGGCTTGGGCTTGCCGGCACCGTTCTTCGCGGCCCGCACGCGCCCCGACTCGCAGGCGTTGAAGAAGACGAGCGTGGGCAGCCGGCTGACCCCGGCGAGATCGGCACCGGTGAGGCGCACGCCGCCGGCGCAGACGATGCCGCTGCGCGCCGGATGCCGCTCGTCGAACTCGGCATGTCCGGCGTAATGCACGACGTCGTAGGAGCCGGAGGAGAAGGCGGCGAGCAGGGCCTGACGCGTCGCCTCGCCGCGGCGCAGCACGGTGAGCCGGGTGCCGGACTGCTGCCCGAGCAGCGCCCGCACGCGCTCCCCTTCCCGCTCGGCGCCGGCCAGGTCGCTGGTCGGGTTCACGACCAGCAGCACGTTCAGCACGTTGTCGTGCACACGCTCCTCCAGCCACTTCGCGACCGAGAGGTTCTCGGCGGCGTACCGGTGCGAGAGCCCCTGTTCCGCCGCCGGGAACCAGGCCGTCCGCGCCTCGCCGAAGCCGAGCGTCTCCCACGGGATCTGCGCAGTCGCGGCGTCGTGCACGACGACCAGCGGATACTTGCGGTAGCGGGGCAGCACGGCCAGCACCTGCTCGCTCAGCACCAGACCCGCCAGCGCCCTCCCGGACGCGGAGAAGTCGGCGCTCTTCTGCGACACCACCTTCAGCCGCGCCCGCTCGAGGGCCGCCGTATCCGCGGTCTGCACCCCGCTAATGATCGCGGCCCGGTCGCCGGCCGTGAGCAGGGATGTGCGGATGTCGACCGTGCCGCGGTCGGCGCGCTCCTGCCGCACGATCAGGTAGATGGGCTGCTCGCGACGCACCGCCCGCGCCGGTGCGGCGAACTGCGGCTCGGCGCGCAGCACGACCTCGTCGAACGTGAGCTCCACGTTCTCGCACAGGGTCGTGCTCGAGAGCCGGTACAGCTCCTCCTTGATCGCCAGGTAGCGCTCGCGATCGTTCTCGCAGATGACGATGCGCCGGAAATGGTGATCCCGGTCCGCGTCGGCCAGCCCGCGCAGGAAGCCGGTCAGCATGTTGCTCAGCGCGCTGGCCGGGCTCTGCCCGGAGCCGCCGCCGTAGAGCACGGTCGAGAACTCCTCGATGCGCGCGCTGATCATGGTGCGCACGATGTTCTCCGATGCGGTCTGCAGGACTTCACCCGAGAACTGGTCGAACGGCCCGAGCCCGACGAAAGTGATGAAGTCGGTGACCAGCTGGTGCCGCCCGGTCGGCAGCATGAACACCTCGCCGACATTGCCCGAGAACATGCGCCGGCGGTACAGGTCGGTGATCGCGCCGTCCATGCGCCGGTCCACCGCGCTCGCGGCGCCCGCGGGCGCGACGTCGCGGAACAGGCCGAGCACGACCGCGCGCGTGTCGGTCTCGGTGATGCTGCCGTACGCGAAGCGGAGATCGATGCGGTGGTAGTTGTTACGGCCGACGCGCACGCGATCGAAGACGTGATCGAAGCCGGCCGCGGGCGGACCCGAAGTGGCCGCGCCCGGCGCCGTCGCGAGCGTGGGCTGGAGCGCCTCGTGCGAATCGGGCGCCGCCACCTCCTCGGCCAGCTCGCGCAGCTCGCGCTGGCTGAGCGCACCGCCGCGGGTGCCGTCGTACGGCTCGACGCGCAGCTGGCTCTCGGGCACGACCTCGATCGCGGCGCGCTCGGCGGGCCGCTCGTAGCTGGCGGGCAGCACGTTGGTGTGCTCGCGCTCGAGCAGGTCGAGGACGGCGGTCGCAACCAGGCTGTTGTTGGCCAGGCTGCCGTGCCCCTCCGCCACGTAGTAGGTGGCCTTCACGCCCGGCAGCTGGGCGAACTGCAGCGGTACCGTGCCGTCACCGGCGGTCGAGAACTCGTACAGGAACTCGGCGCTGCCGTCCTCGGGCAGCCGGATCCCGACCACGGTCTTCTGGTCCACGCCGGCGATCAGGAACATGCGCTCGTCGCCGGCGGCCAGCGACTGCTGCACGCGGGGCGCGTCGCGCAGCACGGCCGCCCGGGGCGCGTAGCCGCGGTCGGCCTCGGGCCAGACCTCGAGCTGGTACAGGTCGAGCGCGTCGTAGTGGCCGCGGAACGGCAGCATCTGCGTGAGTCCCGGGAACGTGCTGAACACGTCGCGCGAGAGCTCCTCGGCGGTGTGCTTGCGGTCCAGCCAGCCGATCTTGCGCACCACCGGGTAGGTGCCGCGGAACGCCATCACGGGCGCGAACGAGCCGTGGTTCGGGGTGCCGAGCATGACCAGGCGGCGGCAGCGCGCGCCCTTCGCGAGCGCGCTCCGCGCCACCAGACCGCCCATGCTGTGCGCGACCAGCGCCGTGCTCTCGCCCTGCTTGCCCTTCAGCTTCGCCTTCAGCTCGTCGCCCAGCTCGTCGATGCTGCGGCGCCAGTCGAACGGGTAGAAGTCCGCGTCGTAGCCGGCGCGCTGCAGCCGCAGCTTGAGCTTCAGGTAGGCGATCAGCATGACGCCGAGCGCGCGGTGACGGCCACCGTCCGGAAGGGCCAGATCGGTGAGACGCCCGGCCGCGATGTCGATCGGGTCGAGCCACTTCAGGTCGTCGAACGGGATCAGCTTCCGGTCGCGCCCGATCTTCGAGCCCATGATGCCCGGCAGGATCAGCACCTTCGGGCCGCCCCGCAGCGTGCGCGCGGCCGCGTCGCGCTTGAGCTGGCGCAGCTCCGCGTACGCCTCCGGGCCGAAGTAGTCCTCGAGCAGCCCGCCGTACGCGCCGGTCTGCAGCGCGCGCTCGACCTCGTCGTCCTTCAGCTCGAACGCGGTGGCGGGATCCGCCGGTACCGGCGCGGCGCGCGCCGGTGCGCGCTTCGTGCGGGTGCCGCTGGTACGTCGTTTCGTGGCCATGGCTGCCGCTCAGGTTGGAGGAACCGGGCTGCCCTCGGGTGGCGTGTCCGCCAGTGCGTGGAGATAGGAATACAGCGCGTCGATCTCGGCGTCCGTCAGATGGCGGAACCGGCTCAGCGCGACCTCCTTCATCAGTCCCAGCTCGCGACCGCCGAGCGGTACCCCCTCGCGCATCAGTCGATGGAAGGCAGTATCGGAGTATGCGGCGGCGATCACCAGGTCGGGGGGTGAGCCGCTCGGATCGCCGTGCAGGTCAGCGCCGTGGCACTCGGTGCAGATCGTCTGTGCCAGGTAGCGGCCGCGGTCGCGCTCGCCGCCCGTGGCCGGGGGCGCCGCTGCGGGCACGCCCTCGGCGACCTCGACCGCCCCCGGCCGGAACTGGCCGAGTACCAGGCCGAGGCGTCCGAACGGACGCGCGACGAACTGCGGCTCGGTACCCGGCACCTCAGGCTGGCTGCGCAGGAAGGCGATGATGCACGCCAGGTCGTCATCGCTGAGGGTCGCGAACATGGTGGAGGGCATTCCGAACACGCTGCGGCCGTCCTGCTTCACGCCCCGGCGGATCACGCGCTCCAGCTGCGCGTCGTCGTAACGCCGGAGGGCCGTGGTCAGATTGGGAGCGACGAGCCGGGCGATACCCGGCTCGTCGAACACGAGGGCGCCCTCGAGGGTGCGTCCGTGGCAGCCGCCGTAACAACCGCGGATGGTCGCCAGCCGACGCCCTTCTGCGATCGAAGCCGAGTCGGCCGGCAGCACCAGCGCGCGCCCCGGCACGTCATAGGTGCGTCGGATGATGCGCTCGGAGATCGCGTACACGGCGACCATGATGATCAGCACGAGGCCGACCAGGCCAGCCAGCGCGTACCCGGTCCACCGGAGCAGTCTTCTCATCGGGGTCGTCTCGTCAGGGATTGAGCCGCAGGAACGCGTAGTTGAGCAGGGTCGCGAAGCTCACCCAGAGCAGGTACGGCACGAGCAGCAGCCCGGCGGGGCGCGAGTGGCGCCAGAACCGGATCAGCGTCGCCAGGATGAGCAGCCACAGCACGCTGATGTCGATCAGCGCGAGCCCGATCGCGTGCCGGCCGAAGAACAGCCACGACCAGGCGGCATTCGCGACCAGCTGTGCCAGGTAGAGCGCGAGCGCCGCCCGCGCTCCCGTGAACCCGTCCCGCTTCCACACCAGCCACGCCGCGATGCCCATCATCAGGTAGAGCGCCGTCCACACCGGGCCGAACACCGAGCTGGGCGGATTGAACGACGGCTTCTCCAGGCGCGCATACCATTCGCCCGGCAGGTAGCGGCTGCCGATGGCGGCGGCCAGGAACGTCACGCCGAGCCACGCGGCGAGGCCAAGCCAGGCTCGCGCCGGCGACCTCACGACGCGGCCCCGAGCGAGGACGGTCGCAGGCAGTCCGCGCGCCGGTTCATGCCGCGCCGAAACGGCGGGCGTTGCGCGCACGCAGGCGCGCGGTCTCCGCGGCGCGGTCCCGCGGCGGTGCCGTCGTGGTCAGCGCGCCCACCAGGCGGCGGGTCGCCTCGCAGACCTCATCGACCGCACGCTCGAACGCCGCCTGGTTGGCCTGCGACGGCTTCTGGAACCCGCTCACCTTGCGCACGTACTGGAGCGCGGCATTCCGCAGCTCGGCCTCGGTGGCGCGCGGCTCGTAGTTGAACAGCGGCCTGATGTTGCGGCACATGGTCAGTCTCCTTCCGCGCCGCGCTCCACGGCGTACTCCAGCAGCACGATGCCGCTGCTCGCGTAGACGCGGTGATTCGTGAGCTGCAGTCGCTTGCGGTCGGCCGGCGTCGGCAGCATGGGCAGCCCGCCGCCCAGCACGACCGGGACGACGGCCGGCTCGATGGTGTCGACCTGGTCGAGCGCGTACAGCGTGCGGAACAGGGCCCCGCCGCCGAACAGCCAGATGTCGCGCCCGGGCTCGGCGCGCAGCCGCTCCAGCGTCGGCACGATGTCGTCGCTCACGATCGTGACTCCCGGGTGCTCCTCCGGACGCAGGGTCCGCGAGAACACGAGGATGCGCATCCGGCCGAAGCCGCCGGCACCGCCCGGCAACGTCTCGTAGGTGCGGCGACCCATGAGCAGCGTGTCGAACTGCGCCATGATCGCCCCGAAGTCGATCTCGGGGTCCATCACGATCCAGTCGATCTCGTCCTTCGGGCCGGCAATGTAGCCGTCCAGACTGCATGCGACCTGGTAACGAATGCGACGCATCTGATCCCCGCGGTATCTGGTCGATCCGATGCTGCGGTCAGCTCCGGCGCCGGCCCGTGCGGCTCACGGCGACGACGCGGCGAGCGCGGCCACGCGCGACTCCGCGAACGCGCGCACGCTGGTCGGCTCGACGCCGAAGCGACGCGCCGTCTCCGCCATCGGGATCTCGTTGTCGTACGTCTCGAGCGCCGCGGCCAGCTGCCAGGCGATCTCCGGCAGCCCGGGGATCGGCTCCCCCGGGGCCACGCTGCGCACCGGCACGGGTCGCCCGAGCGCCTGCTCGTACGCGCGCGCCGCATCGCGGAACGTGATCGCCGCCGGCCCGCCCACCGGGATGGTCGCAGCGCGGGCGGCCGGGTGGTGCAGCGCCGCGACCGCGAACGCGGCCACGTCCTGCTCGGCGATGAACGAGTGCCGGCCGCGCGCTTCGCCGACCAGTGTCACCGGCTGCCCCGAGAACAGCGGCAGCTCGATCATCATGCCGAACCACACGTCCATGAACGGACTCGGCTGCAGGATCGTGTGACTCAGCGGGCTCGCGCGCAGGTGCGCCTCGGCCAACCCTTTCGCGCGGAACAGCGGCACGGCATGGTCCGGCGCAGCCCCCACCGTCGAGACCAGCACGAGCTGCTCGACGCTGTTCGCCGCCGCCGCGTCGATCAGGTTCAGGTTGCCCTGCAGGTCCACGTCCTCGATGCTCTCGCCGCGGCGGGACGCGCTCGCGGTGGTGATCACGGCGCGCACGCCGGCGCAGGCACGCGCGAGGCTCGGCGGATCCTGCAGGTCGCCGCGCACGACCGCGACGCCGAGGCGCGCGAGCGCGCCCGCGTTCGTGGCCGGGCGGACGAGCGCGCGCACCGGTGCGCCCTGCTGCGCCAGCGCCTGGACGATCCTGGCTCCGACCGAACCCGTGGCTCCGACCACCAGAATCATGGTACCTCCTCGCGGCTTGGCACCATCGCATGACCGACATGAGCCGGCTCGCGGCGGTGCGCGAGCGCCGCCCAGGCAGCGAACGCGAGCAGCGCGACGGCGGTGAACCAGGCGCCGTCCGCGAACTCGCCGCGGCCGCGCAGCGCGAGCAGCACGCCGCCGCCCAGCAGCACGCCGGCCAGCACGCCGAACGCGCGCATGCCGTAGAGGAAGATGAACGGCAGGTAATGGGCGCCGACAACGACCATCACCGCCGGGTAGAACCAGTCGGTCCGGTACAGTGCCGCGGCGCCGGCGACCGGCAGCATGAGCGGAACGATGAACGCCACCTGCATCGCGAGCGCGTTCAGCGGATTGGTGGCAGCGAGCGACGCGCGTCGCCCCAGGAGACGCAGCACGAGCTGCGTGAGCGGGAAGATGAACGCGCCGCCCGCGACCAGGATCAGAACCGCGGCGCGTACGCCCGCAATGCTCGCCGCCAGGGCCGAGATCAGCCAGATCGAGCCGGACACCGCCTGCCCGACCGAGCCGCTCAGGAAGACGCTGCGGACTTCGCGCTGCGCATCGGCTACGCTCATGCTCTGCGGCATGGCCCCGCTCCCGTGAGGTGTGAGAAGATCCGCGCCCTCGCGCGCGCGGCGGCGCGCTGCTGGTGACCGGGACGCCGGAGCCGCCGGCACGGCTACCGATCGGCCTGCCATGGTACGGCGGTCACCCCCTGCTGGGAAGATAATCGTGCCGGGTGGACCGCAAATGAGCATGAGGGGTATACCTTTTATCCCTTCCTGTTTTCGAGCCGAGCTCGGAATCGAGCCCGCACCAGCCACGGAGTCCAAATGGCCCGGATCAAGATCTTCAAGAAGGATGGAACGCCCACGCCCTACTTCTGGTCGGATCGCCAGAGCGATGATCGCACCCGGGCGACCGTGTTCAAGGAGACGCAGGACGGCGTCAAGCGGATCAAGACCGTCGTCTACAACGCCGTGACGAATCGGCTGCAGAAGCAGGCGTAGGCGGCCAGTCCGCGCCGCCCGCTCCGGCGGGCGGCCGGGTCCGTCCTCCCTCAGGCGGTATACCCCCCGTCGATCACGACGTCGGTACCGGTGACACAGGCCGCCTCGTCGGACGCGAGATACAGGATCGCGGCCGCGATCTCGTCGGCCCGCGCAAACCGGCCCAGCGGCGTCTGCTCGGCGAGCGCCGCCCATGCACCCGCCTCGCCGTGCTCGGCCACCAGCGCCGCGAAGAACGGCATCTCCCGCCACATCGGAGTGATCACGCCGCCCGGCGCGACGACGTTCACGCGGATGCCGTCCGGCGCGCACTCGCGCGCCACCGCCTTCGCGAACAGACGCACCGCGCCCTTGCTCGAGCTGTAGGCGCTCGCGCCGGCGCTGGCACGGATGCCGGAGGCGGATGCGACGATCACGATGCTGCCGCCGCCGCCCGCTTTCATGGCGCGCACCGCGTGCTTCGTTCCGAGGAACACGCCGTCCAGGTTCACCGCGTGGACGTGGCGCCACTCCTCGAGCGTCATCTCCGCGACCGGGCGGGCGAACGACACGCCGGCGTTCGCGACCAGGATGTCGAGCCGGCCCCAGCGCGCCATCACCTCCGCGATCGCCGCCTCCCAGTCCGTTTCCACCCGCACGTCCAGGGCGCGGCTCAAACACTGCGCACCGGCCAGCTCGCCCGCGACCGCATCGGCGCGGGCCGCGTTTACGTCCGTTGCCGCGACCCGCGCGCCCTCGGCCGCGAAACGCAGCGCCGTCTCCCGGCCGATTCCCGATCCCGCGCCCGTGATCAGCGCCGTCTTCCCGGCCAGCCGCATGCCTACTCGCTCTCCCCATGCGCCGGCTGCGCGGCGCCCCGCTCGAGACACCCGTCCAGGAACGCGGCCACGGCGTCGATCGCGGTCGCGCGCGGTGCCGCCGCGGGGAAATGCTGCACCAGCTCCGGATCCGGCGAGAAAACGATCACCGGCCGATCGTAGCGCAGGGCGAGCTGCACCTCCGACTCCGTGCCCGCGGCGCCGGGCAGCGCGATCACGGCTGCCGCCGACAGCACGTTGATGTGGTTGCGCGAGAGATCGTGGGTCCCGAGCCGACCGCTGTACGGGAGGTGCGTCCGGATGGGCAGCTCGACGAACGGGTTCGGGTAGCCCGGCACCGGCGTCGCGCGTTGCGCCTCGCTTGCGCACGGGATCACACCGATCGAGATGCCGCGCCGTCCGGGCGAAGTGACGAACGCCCGGGCCACTTCGCGCATCACGCCGCGGCCGCCACCCGTCAGCAGGTTCACGTCGCGGCTGGCGAGCAGTCGGCCGACGGCATGCGACAGCAACTCGTGCGCTTCCGTGCCGGAGCCGATGACGGCGACCGTCGCGCGCCGGTTCACCGCGGCCGGCGCTGCGCGAACAGCCAGTCGGTGAATGCCACCGACGCGTAGGTCGGGTCCCACGAGTTGTGGCTCGTGCCCAGGAACTCGGTGTAGCGCACGTCGCCTCCCGCGGCCTCGAGCGCCGCGGCCGCATCGCGCGATTCGCTGACCGGTACGTCGCCGTCCAGCTCGCCGTGGAAGATCCAGATCGGAACCTCGCGCAGCTGCCGCGCGACGGCCTCGAAGGGACTGCCCTCGCCGGGCACGACCGGCGCCCGCCCGCGGAACGCCGGCAGCGTCGAGATCCACGCGCACACCGGGGCCACTGCCGCGAACCGGTCCGGGTGCCGGTACGCCAGGTACCACACGCCGTGGCCACCCATCGACAGTCCCGTCAGGTAGACGCGATTCGCGTCGGTGTGGAACTCGCCGAGGACCGCGTCGAGCGCGGCCATCGCGGCACGCGCGGGTACGCCCGTCCAGCTCGAGTCGGCCGGCGCCTGCGGGAAGATGACGATGGCCGGGAAGCGGCCCGGATCGGCGCGCACCGCGGGCCCCAGCCCGACCACGGTCTGGCGCAGGCCGTCCGCGCCGCGCTCGCCGGAGCCGTGCAGGAACAGGATCACCGGCCATTCCTGCGTGTCGCTGTAATTCGACGGCACGTAGACCTGGTAGCGCAGGCGCAGCCCTTCCAGGGTCACGGTGCGGTCGAGGAAGCCGGTCTCCACCTGGGTCACGCCCGGCTCAGCGGCGGCGGCTACGAGCAACAGCACCACGGCGGCAATGCGCAGCACCGATCCCTCCCCTTCCGTTCATGGACACGCCCTCCTGATTCGGGAACCATGACGGCAACGTGATCCCACCGGCGCCGTACGGTCCGCTCCTTGCCCGTGGGGCCCCGCGAATGACGGCTGCGACGTGTGCGCCCTGCGCGCGTCGCGATCGGCGCGCGGGCACGCTCCGGCGAATCGGGGAGACATGAGACACCTCTACATACTGGTGCTGGCGGTAGCCGGCTGCCAACCCTCGGCGCCCGGCAGGGTGCAGGCACCTGCCGACAGCGCCGCCGGCGAGGTCGCGTTCCAGCTCGCCGGACCGAACGATGCCGCCATCATCGTCCCGGTCACGCTGAACGGCGGCGGACCGTGGGATTTCGTGCTGGACACCGGGGCGACCATGACCTGCGTCGACCAGGCGCTGGCGGACAGCCTGGCGCTGCCGGCGCTGCGCGGCGCCGTCGGGGTCGGTGCGGGCGTCGGCGGCGGCGGGCGCCTTCGACTCGTGCGGTTCGACTCGGTGCGGGTCGGCGGCGCGAGTGCCACCGACCTGCCAGGCTGTACGCTCGACCTGAGCCACGTGCAGGGTATCGGTATCCGCGCCGATGGACTGCTCGGCCTCAACTTCCTCAAGCCGTTCCGCGTGACGCTCGATTTCGAGCGCTCCGTGCTGATCCTGCAGGAGCCATGACCGGCCGCATGGCCCGCCGCTGACCGGGCCGCGGTCGCGGTCCCGCTCAGATGGTGTGCGGCCCGAGCACCAGCTGGAGCCAGGCGGCGGGATCGAACCGCGCCTGCTCCGGCGCGCTGCCCTGGACCAGCTCCAGGCGGGCGCAGCCATCATCGAGCGCCACGGGCAGGCGCGCGAGCGCCGGCTGCCCGTCCATCGTGAGCGTCACGATGCCCAGGCTGGGTCGTTCCGCATCGAGCAGGTCACGGCGGATGCGGTACTCGAGCGCGGGGCCGGCGGACGCCATCGGCACGGTCGACGCCACCCAGCCGTGTTCATTCAGGAAGGCGTTCCGCTTGCGGCGCGTGTCGTCGGAGTCGTCGCTCTCGCGCATCGTGTACGCGAACGGTTGCGCGAGCGTCCACGCCGGGCCCTCGCGCACGTAGACCGCGGTGCCGAGCGCCATGGAGGCGTGCAGTATCCGCACCTCGTCTCCGGACTGGATGCAGAGGCTGCCGAGCGACGGCAGCGGCGGCCGCAGGGCGACGTAGACGTGCTCGTCGTCGCGCAGCAGCAGCACCTCCGTGGCATCCGGCAGGCGCGTTACCGCGGCACCGGCCCATTCCCGCTCCTCCACGCGCCCGTCAATGAGCGGCACGGCCTGCGTCGGCGGCACCGCCGTAGCGGCCGCGTGCCCCCAGGGTGCGGGCGGCACCGCCACCGGGCGGGTCAGGTCGAACTCGATGCGGAAGCGGCGGTCGGTCCCCTCGCGGCGCAGGGCGTAGGCGAAGCTGACACCGGGCGAGATCTCGATCGTCCACACGTTCGTCGCCGCCGCCGGAATCAGCGCCGCGGTGTGCGCGTCGGCATGAAACTCCTGCGTCGTGGCGGTGCCCGGTCCGCGCGTGTCACCGCCGTATTGCGTGACCTCGTCCTCGGTGCCGTCCTCGTGCCGGTGATCGTGCTTGAGGCGCAGCCCGGCCGCGCTGCGGGTCAGGACCCAGGTGCGGGACCGGTTCTCGCCGACATGGAAGGGGATGCGGATCTCGCTGACGCCGCATTCGCGGACGTGCATGACGAGACCCGCCGCGAACGTCGTGTCGCCGGGCGGCGCCTCGCGCACAGTCCCGGCGAACGCCTCGCCGCACAGATCCTCCAGCGCGTTCCAGAACGCACGCTGGGGCTCCGGCAGCATCGCGACGTGGCGCGGCGGCGTGCACGCGGCGAGCACGAGGGCGGCACACAGAAACATCCCGGTTGGCAGGCGATCGATCATGGCCTTCCTGGTCAGGGGGATCTGGGTTGCCGTCACCAGCGCGACAGCTCGACCGCGAACAGCGCGGCGCCGGTGACGAGCAGCGGATCGGCGCCGGCGGGCGGCGCGGCGCGTTCCAGCAGCCAGCCTCGGGGCGCCGTCAGGCCACGCACCAGCCCGCGCACGCGCGCTGCTACCGCCGCCCGCAGCCCGGCGGGAACGGGAGCATGGTCGTGCTCCGATCCCGGCGCAAAGCTCAGCATCCGGCGCGCCAGCGTCCCGGCCACCGCGCCATCCGGCCCGATCCACACGTAGCCCTCCGGACCGGACGGATACGAGCTGCTGCCATCGCCGTCCAGCAGCGCCTCGAGCGCCGCCTGGAACACGCTCTCGCCCGTTTTCTCGCGGAGCGAGCGCGCGTCGCGGAAGCGGCCGAGCGCCCGCCCGGAGGCATCGACGAATCGACCGCTCCGGTGCAGCGTCCCGATGCGACGCCCGGCGGCCGGCTCGAGCACGTCCACGCGGCCGGTGAGCGGGAAGAGGCGACGCCGGCGTACCAGCAGCATCGGCGCCCGCGTGACGGCGTCGCGCGCGACCATGTCCCGTCCCCACACGAACGCGCGCACGCTCAGGAGCGCGGTGCCGACGGCGTCGCAGACGTGATAATCGCGGCACCGGCGCCGCTCCGCCGGGGTAGGCTGCGCTACGATCCAGAGCGCGGGCACGTCCAGCGCGGCCCGGACGTCGCTCGCGGCATGCACGCCGCCGGAGCCGGGGCCGCCCGGCGGCCCCGATAACGGCGCGTTCATGTCAGTAACGATAGGTCGCGGCGACGCCCGATGCCGACGGCATCAGGTCGGCCGGCGCGACCACGACCTGGCCGCCGCGTTTCATGACCAGCGCTCCCAGATCGTCGAGCAGGTCGTCCAGCTCGGGGTCGGCGAGCGTGCCCAGCTCGATGTCGCCGGTCGCGGCGTCGACGCGCCCGGGCACGACACGCTCCGCCTCGACGAGCAGCGTGCCGACCCGTCCCGCGACGACCGCGCGCGCGACCTCCGTCAGCTCGTCCGCGCCCAGCCCCTTCGACCGGGCCGCGCCGTACGCCTCGCCCAGCGCCGCCAGGCGCGCCCGGTGGTGCGGCTCCATGACCTGCCACGCGCGCCGGCGCAGCTCGTCGATCGGCAGCGCGTCCGGGTGTGCGTCGATGCCCTGCGGCATCAGGAACGGGTTGTGGCTGACCTGGTGGAAGAGCTGGCGGTGCTCGGGGAGCGTCGCGAGCAGGAGCGGCAGGCCGGACGGCTTCGAGTGGTGCTCGTGGATCGCGCGGTCGACGGCGCGGAAGAAACGCTCCGTGTCGATGTCGAGCTCGGTCTCGCGTCCGCCGTGGCCGTGATGCATGGCCGAATGCCCGCCGCCCACACCACCGTACGAGGCGACCGTGCGGTGCGGCTCCGTCAGCTGCTCGCCGAGCGCCTCGACCAGCGTGCGCGGCACTCCGGGCGCGGGCGCGATCTCGTCCAGCGCATCCCGGTTGCCGGCGAAAAGTCGCACTGCCTCGCGCGTGAGACCCAGGATCTGGTAGCGGTCGCTCGACTGCCGGATGCGCAGCAGCGGCTTGGTGTGGAAGCTCTCGGCCACGAGCGCCAGCTCCAGCACCGGACGTTGCAGGCGGTAGACGCGAAACCGGTCGCGGGCGCCGAGCACGGCGAGCCCGTCCAGCGTCCGGTTCCAGAAGTCGGCGTCGTCGCCGAGCGTGCGGAACGGCTCCAGCAACGGGCGCGCCTCGGAGGTCGGGTATTTCTTCAGCAGCGATTCCTCCAGCCGCTTCACCAGGTTCCGGAAGCGGATCGGGTCCTGCTGGTTCTCCGGGTGGTGCCGGTGCGTCGGCTGGTACAGCGACAGGCACGGCGGCTCCGCCCCGTCCAGGACACCGGCGGCGAAATCCTTGTCGAGTGCGTCCACGTGAAACTCTCTCTCTCGGTGCGCGACCATGACTGCGCGTCGCGCCGGACTGGCGCTCAGCGCTCGGGCCGCTCGCTGCGATGCTGCACGATCAGCGCCCGGGCCGCTCGCTGCGATGATACACGATCAGCGCCCGGGCCGCTTGCTGCGACGAAAACACGATCGGGCGCTCAGCGCTCGGGCCGCTCGCTGCGATAATACACGATCAGGTCGGTGGCCGGCGCCGCGGCACCCAGCTGCCGCAGCATGGTCGTGACCTGTCCCCGGTGGTACGTCGAGTGGTTGACCACGTGGCGCAGCATCCGGCCGAGCCCGGACGCGAACGGCTCGCCCGCGAGGTTGCGGTAGGAGATCACGCGGTCGAGGTCGGAATCCTGCAACCCCGAGAGGAAGGCCTGCAGGTCCTGGTCCAGCGCGCCCCACGCGTCGCGGATGCCGGGCAGTGCCAGCGACGTCCACTCGGCCGGCATCGCGTCGGGCGACGCGCCCCGCCACCGCTGCAGCCACACCCACTCCGCACTCATGATGTGCACGAGCGTGTCGCGGATGCTCGGGAAGCTGCTGCCCAGGTCGCGCTCCAGCTGCGCCTCCGTGAGTGTCACCACGGCCTCGAGCAGGCGCTCGTTCGCCCAGCGGTTGAATCCGTAGAGCTCGCGCAGCTCCTCGACACGCCTCATGCCGCCTCCGCTGGTACGCCAGGCCCGTGATCAGCGTCGCGGTCGCGCCCTGCGCCATCGAGGAGCGGATGAGCACACCCGTGCCCTCGAGCGAGGTGTCGGTGAGCGCGTTGCAGGGCCCTCATCGCGCCCCGAACCCGCGGGCCATGCCGCTGGCCAGGAACACCATGGCGACGACCAGGACCGCCTGCGCGATGCTGATGCGGGCGAGCAGGCGCGCGCGGCCCAGGTCGATTGCGAGGCCGCGGCGAGCGGCGAGGCGCCAGCGGATGAGCGTCACGAGCGGCACAACCTCCAGCGCGAGCACGATCCCCAGCAGCGCCATCTTGTGCCAGAACCAGACGTTGCCGACGTAATACGCGGTGCCCTTCTCGAACCCCGCGAACGCGCGCAGCAGACCGGTCGCGATCCACAGCGCCGCGGCGGCGGCCCACGCGTTGTCGGCCCGGAACACGCGGCCGAGGTCGCGCGCCAGATCGCCGCGCAGCGCGCCCGCGCGCGCCACGACCGCGCCGAAGCCGATCCCGAGCGCCAGCAGGTGCAGCGCGGCGAGAATCCAGCGCAGCACCATCAGAGTCGGAGCAGCAGCAGCATGGCGGCGACGACACCGGCCGCGGTGAGCACGCGCTTCAGCGTGAACGGATTACCGGTCGCCGGCGACCGGGTCCAGATCGCGAGCGAGCCGCACCCCTCGACGTTCAGCTCCCCCGGCGTGAACGCATTCGACGGGTAGACCTCGATGCCCTCGATGTTGTCCGGGTGGTACAGCGTGGACAGGTCCGTGTCGGCGCTGTTGCGGATGCGTACCCCATCGACGAACAGTGCCGGCAGGCAGCGCGTGCCGCGCGTGTCGAAGATGACCACGTCGTTGAAGCGGCCGCGCACGATGCGCACTGCGGGATCACGCGCGAGGATCATGTGCACGTCCACGGTCGAGATGGAGTCCAGCCAGGCCCGGGTGTAGAAGCGCCCGGCACCGACCGGACCATAGGCAGCCATGCGCCGGTAGAACGCCTCGCTGCCGATCGCGGCACGCATGCGGCCGACCACGACCAGCGGCTCGAGCGGGATCGCCTCGGCCCCGAGCCGCAGCTCGAGCGTGATCGTCTCCCGGCTGCCCACCTCGAGCGGCTCGGTCGTGAGCGCGCGATAGCCGATGCGCTCGAGGCGGAGCGCGTACCGGCCGCGCGCGACCGGCAGCACGAACGCGCCGGCGCTGTCCGTCGTCGCCGATGCGTGCTCCTGGCCGGCCGTGTCGAGTGCCGCGATGCGCACCGCTCCGAGCGCCGCGCGCGTCGCCTCGTCCAGCACCTCTCCCGTGACCAGCTGCGCGCGCGCCACGGCCGGCGCGGCGAGCAGGCCGAGCACCGCGGCCGCGGCGAGCAGACGTCGCCCCGTGCCCTGACGTGCGTGCTTCGAAGCGTCGAGCCGGAGCGGCATGCGTGGCGCCCGCATCGAGCTCACAGCCGGAGCAGCAGCAGCAGACCGGCGGCGACGCCGGCCGCGGTCAGCACGCGTCGCAGCGTGAACGGATTGCCGTGCGCGGGCGAGCGCGTCCAGATGGCGAGTGAGCCGCACCCCTCGGCGTGCAGCTCCGGCGGCACGAACGCCTCCGCCGGGTAGATCTCGACGCCCTCGATGTTGTCGGGATGGAACAGCGTGGTCAGGTCGGTCTCCGGGTCGTTGCGCATCCGTACGCCGTTGACCCACAGCGCGGGCAGACATTTGCGGCCGCGCGCCTCGAAGATGACGACGTCGTTGAAGCGGCCGCGCAGCAGACGCACGGCCGGATCGCGCGCGAGGAGCGTGTGCACGTCGGTCGTCGAGGTGGCGTCGATCTGCGCCCGCGTGTAGAACCGGCCGGCCCCGCTCCGACCGTAGTCCTCGAGCCGGCGGTAGAACGCCTCGCTGCCGACCGCGGCGCGGACGCGGCCCACGACCACCAGCGGCTCGAGCGGGATCGCCGCGACCCCGAGTCGCAGCTCGAGCGTGATCGTTTCCCGGCTGCCCAGCCCGATCGTGTCGGTCGTGAGCGACTGGTAGCCGATCCGCTCGAGACGCAGCGAGTAGCGCCCCCGCGCGAGCGGCAGCGCGAAGGCGCCGGCACTGTCCGTCGCCGCCGACGCCTGCTCCCGGCCGGCCGTGTCGAGCGCGGCGATGCGGACGGCTCCGAGCGGCGCGCGGGTGGCCTCGTCGAGCACGTGGCCGGTAATCAGCTGCGCGCGCGCTGCGGCCGGCGCGGCGAGCAGGCCGAGTACTGCGGCCGTGCCGAGCACAGGTCGCGACCGGCGGTGCGAGCGCCGCCGCGCCATGTCGAGGGGAGTGCGTGCCCGGGGCATGGGGACTCCTGTTCGGTGCGGAACGTGATGCGCGGGGTGCACCGTCGGCTGGTGGCTGACCGCCGGGGGTCGGGCGCGGTGCGTCCCCATTCTGCCACCCTGCCGGCTCCGGCGCTACCCGCCGCGACCGTCCTCCGTTCCACCCTTGCCGGCGCCTCCGGCCGCGGCAACCCTCTTTCCACTACGGCCGAGAGCCGCAGCGCGGCCTGAGGTCCAGCCGCTGATGCACGAAGCCCCGGCGCCGCGAGCGGTTCCGGGGCTTCGTCGATGGCACGCACCGGCCGGCGTCCCGCTCGATCCGTCACTCACACGCCGGCGGCCGCGTAGCGCGAGCCGTCCGGCAGCCGCCCGCGCGCATCCAGCACCCAGCGCATGCAGCGGTGGACCACGTCGGGCTCCAGCACCATCAACGGACAGCCGCCGTCGAGCAACGCGATGCCGCGGCTCTCGGAGAGCGCGACCGCTTCGGCCGAGATGCTGCCCGCGCCGACGGAGCGGTGCAGCCACACCCGGTCGATGCCGAGCGCGGCGCATTCGGAGACGATGCTCGCGCTGACCGCCGGGTGCGTCGTGATGATCACGCCATCGACGCCGCCCGGTATCGCCGCCAGCGTGGCATAGCCCCGGTCCCCCTCGAGGGTGGACGCGCTCGGGTGGACGGGGAACACCTCGTAGCCCGCCGCCCTGAGCTTGCGGTAGATGTAGTTGCCGGGGTTGGGATGATCGTGGGAGAGTCCGACCACGGCGAGCCGGCGGTGGGTCAGGAACTCGCGCGCGGCATCCAGGAAAGCGCTCATGGCAATCGCCCGGTGATGAGGGGTGGGTTTCCCAACATTGCCGCGAATCGGACGCCGGTGCAGCCCCCGCCCGTGCGCGGCGGCGCGCACCGGCTCAGCGCCTCCGGAGCGCCGCCGTGAGCAGGCGGTCCAGGGCGGCCGCGAACGCGCGCCGGTCCCGTTCGCCGTACGGCTTCGCACCGCCCGTCTCCACGCCCGAGCCGCGCAGCGAGTCCATGAAGTCGCGGATCGACAGGCGTTCCCGGACGTTCTCGATGCGGTACTCCTCGCCGCGTGGATCCAGCACCAGAAGTCCCTTCTCGACCAGGATCGCGGCGAGCGGGATGTCGGCGGTCACGGCGACGTCACCGGGCAGGGCGTGCTCCGCGATGTGCCGGTCGGCGATGTCCGGTCCGCCGGCCACGCACACCGCGCTCACGAACGGGTTGCCGGCCGGCACCGGCAGGCGCTGGTTCGCCACGAGCACCGTCGGCAGCTGCAGCCGCTGCGCGGCCCGGAACACGATCTCCTTCACGTCCCGCGGCGCGGCGTCCGCGTCGATCCAGATCTTCATTCCCGGCGCGCGGGCGGCGGTCGGCGTATCGTTCACCAGCGGGCCGGTACCCGGCTGGCCAGCCAGGCGGCAATCCAGCTGCCCAGCACGGACATGAGGATAACGACGGCCAGCGCGCCGCCCGTCGCGTCGGCGGGACCGATCACCGCCACGATCCCGGCCAGGACCGCGATCGCCGAGTACGCCTTCATGACCTGGCGCGGCCAGCCGGGGCTGCACTGGAAGACGGCCGCGACGGGAATCACCAGGAACGCCGCACCCAGGGCGGCGTTGAGCGCCCGATCCGCGCCCGTGAGCGCGGCTGCGGCGCCGGCGACGAGCGCGAGCCCGAGCAGGCCGGCCACCAGGTTGCCGGCGAGCCGCCGGTCACCGCGGATGAGACGGCGCGCCGCGCTCGACCGCGAGAGGATGAAGTCCGAAAGCGGTACTGCCGTCCACGAGGCCACGATGAAGAGGATCCAGCCGCCCATCAGCGGATAGGTGAGCGGCGCAATCCCCGCGTTCGCGTCCGTCGCCCGGCGCAGCACGCGGAACGCGAACAGCCCGCCGAGGATGTAGATCCAGCGGGTCCGGGGCGGAAGCCGGTCGAGCCAGAGGAACAGCCGCAGCATGAGCGCATACATCGGGTTCGCGGCCTTGATCGACTCGATCAGGCCCTCGCGCGCCCACTCCGAGGTCGGGTCGAGCGCGAGCGCCTGCTCGAAGCTGGCCCGGGCCTGGCCCGCGCGCCCGGCCTCGAGCAGTCCCCACCCCTTCCCCGCCCGCGCCCACCCGCTCGCCGGGTAGCGCTGCATCAGCTCGTCGAGCGCGGCCGACCAGTCCTCGCCGGAATCGGCCGCCCGCAGCGAGAGCGCGCGCAGGTTGCTGCACGCCTCGTCGTCGGGCTCCACCGCCAGGCCTCGCTCGGCCGCCTCGCGGCAGGCGCGCCATTCGCCCCGTTGCCCGTGGATCTGTGCGACCAGGGCGTGGCCGCGGGCATCGGCCGGGTCCAGTCGTACCGCCTGCTGCGCCGTGGCCATGGCCTCCTCGAAACGGTTCCGCTCGCTCAGCAGCGTGCCGAGCGTCCAGTGGCCGAACGCCGCGGCGGGATCGTGGCGGACGGCCGCGTGCGCCACGCCGAGCGCTTCCTCCTCCCGGCGCAGCTCCGCCAGACAGAGGGCCCGCAGGCTCATCGCCCAGGCCGCGCCCGGATCGTCGTCGGGCACCGTCGCCAGCAGCTGCTCGGCCTCGTCGAACCTGCCGTCATCGAGCAGGTCCTCGAGCGTGACGGTCTCCCACTCCTCGTAGTCACTGCTCACGGCGCCCCCTTCGTGCTTGCGACCCGATCGCTCCCGACCTGCCCGTCATCGGACCGGCTCCACGGGCACCCACCGTTCGCGCCCGAAGATGAGCGCGCCGGCGGTGCCGCCGGCCGCGGCACCCGCAGCTACGCCTCCCATGCCGGGTTCCATACGATCTCCCACAGGTGATCGTCCGGGTCGCGGAAATAGCCGGCGTAGCCGCCCCAGAACGTGGCCGCCGCGGGCCTGACGATCACGGCCCCCGCGGCCTCCGCTTCGCGCATCACGCGGTCCACCTCGGCCTCGCCGGACACGTTGTGGCCGAGCGTCAGTTCGGTCGGGCTCGGCGGCGTCTGCGCCAGGCCCGTGTCGTGCGCGATGCTCGCGCGCGACCAGAGCGCCAGCCGGAGCCCGCCCTCCAGCTCGAAGAACGCGACCGCGCCGTGCTCGAGCTCGGTGCCGACGATGCCCTGCGTGGGCAGGCCCAGCCCGTCGCGATAGAAGCGCACCGCACGGTCCAGGTCGTCGACCCCGAGCGTAATGACGCTGATGCGCGGCTTCATCATATCCTCCTTGCAGAACCGGATCGACCCGGCTCGGGCCGGCTGGCCCCCGAGTTGCACGGCGTCTCCTCAACACGGGAGGTGTTCCATGGATCTGTTGACGTGGCTGATCGTAGGCCTGATCGCCGGTGTCCTGGCCGCCATGCTGGTGGGCGGAGTCGGGCTGATCGGCAACATCGTCGTCGGGATCGTAGGGGCGTTCGTGGGCGGGTGGATCTTCGCCCAGCTGGGCGTGACCACGCCGTTCGCTGGACTGGCCGGCACCATCTTCACGGCGTTCATCGGCGCCATCGTGCTGCTCTTCGTGCTCCACCTGGTCACGCGATCCCGCCGGCTCTGACCGGCTGCGGGCCGCTACTCCACGGTGTCGACCAGCTCCCTCGATTCGCGGAGCCAGGCGGTCACGTCGTCGTCGACCTCCGCCTCGGACGTGAGCTCCAGGTGGTGCATGAACCAGCCGCTGCGCGGCGCGACCACCTCGTTCCAGCGCTCCGACTTGTCCTTTCGCCGCAGCGCGATGGAGAGCACCAGCGGCGGCCGGTCGCCGTCCGGGTAATGTGCCGGGATCCAGGTCCACGCGAATGCGCGCCGGGTCCGGAACGATACCTGGCTGGGGGAGACGCTCACCTCCATGGGCCCGAGCTCACGCGCGGCCCGCTCGATCGCGTTGTAGATGCGGTACGACTGCGGGTATCCCGTGAAGAACTTCTTCACATCCTGCTGAGCTCGTGCCATGGTCGCCAGGATCAGAAGGGTGTGCGGTCGCTGCTGCAATGATCGAACCGTGCCTCCGCGCCGCGTGACGGTGCGGTCGTGACCCGCACGGCACCGCTCCGAGGACGACTCACGAGCAGCCCTCGACCCATTCGACTTCCGGGCGCCGGCCTGCACGAAAGCTCGTCACGGTATCATGGCTCGTCTCGAACACGATCCGGCGCAGCGTATCGCCGGGTGCCGACACGATCAGGTACTCTCCGTCCACGTACTTGTGCGGCCGCACTTCGACCGCACTGCCATAGAGCGCCATGATGCGACGCTTCGAGTCCCCGATCTTCGCGCCCCGGTCCGTCGTCAGGCTCCCCGCCCTGACATCCGCGCGCACGACCCGGCCCGAGACGATCATGAGCAGCAGCTCGACGGTACCCGCCTCGAGCGACGCGTAGTCGCACGCCGGCTCGGGCACGTCCGGCACGACCAGCTCCGGACCGAACGCTGACCGGACCTCGGCCAGGGGCATGCCGTAGCGGACCGGCCCCACCGAATCCAGGGTCACCAGCCAGCCGGCCGCGCCGTGCTCGTCGTCTTCCGCCGCCGCAACCGCCACGCTCGCGCTGTCGGTCGCCGCCGCGTCCCGGCTCGCATCCGCAGGGCCGCAGCCGGCGACGAGCCAAGCTCCCAGGTATGCGGTCCGGAACGCGTTCATCGGTAGCCTCTCACTGAGCTGGCCTGAAGGGCTGCGGCCCTGCGTTCGTGATCCACTCCGATCGCAGCAGCCCCAGGATGACGGCATCCTGCACCTCGCCGGCCTGGTGGTATCGCTCCCTGAGAAGGCCCTCGGCCTGGAACCCCAGGCGCCGGAGCACGCGGAGCGACGCTTCGTTGCGCGGATCGGCATCCGCCTCCAGCCGGTGCAGGCCCAGCTCCTCGAACGCGAAGCGTACGATCCGGGCCACAGCCTCGGTCGCCAGTCCCAGGTTCCAGAGGCGGCGGGTCAGCGCGAAGCCGAGCTCCGCGCGGTGATGCGCACGATCCCAGTTCAGGAGCGTGCCGGTACCGATCAGCGTGCGTTCGGCGTCGTACTCGATGCCCCACTGGAAGAGCCGCCGCTCCTGGAATCCGCGTCGGATGTCCTCCAGCAGGGCTTCCGCCCCGCCCATGCTCGAGAGCGGCGGACTGCTCCAGTACTTCATCACCTCGGGATCGGAGAACACCTCGAAGAGCGCGCCGACATCGGTCGGTACGATCGGGCGCAGCCGCACACGCTGCGCACGCAGCACCGGCAGCGCGCGGCCGAACTCGTACACCGGTTCGCCTAGTCGTTGGCCGCGGGCCCGCGCAGCTCGCGATCGAGCTGACGGATCGCGCCGAGATGATACGCCAGGTGCACGATGCTGCCGATCATCCCGTTCAGCTCGATCTCGCTCGCATCACGCGGCGCGGAGAGCGCGGCGAGCCACTGCCGCGCCTCGGCGCGGAGCGCGAGCCGCAGCTCCGCCCACTCGGCATCGGAAACGCGCGTCCGGTCCCAGCTCGCTGCCCAGCGGGCGTCCGCGAACGGGTCCTCGCCGGCCGCCCAGCGGTTCATCAGCGAGAGCCCGTAACGGAGATGCTCGACGTGCGCGGCGATCGATGCGCCGCCGGGCCGCGCTGCCGAGGCCGCGGCCGCCGACAGCCGGTCGAGCGAGGCCAGCAGCCCGCGGTCGCCGCGGTTCAGCACGTAGGCGCCCGTCTCCGGAGCGCCGTGCACCAGCTCGCCGAACAGCGTCGTGAGCGGGCCGATGAGATCGCGCGTGTGACGTTGCCCGGTCATTGCCCCGCCCGGTCCCGGCGCGCCCGGGCGTGCGCCCGGGTCTCGGCATCGAGGGTCGCGCGGATCCGCTCGATGAGCGGGTGTCCGGTCGTGTACCGTGTGCCGTAGCCCAGGTTGAACTCGTAGTCGAACGTGTCGGGGTTCGCACCCTGGTTGTGCTGCATGATCGTCTCCAGCTTGTCGAGTGCCTTCGCCAGCCGCGCCTCCGGCGACGCGGCGGCCTCGTACTCGTCCCAGAGCGCCACGATCTCGGCGCGACCGGCCGCCGGCAGCGGCGCGATCAGCGCGAGCAGGTCCTGCCGCTCCGCATCCGATTTCGGCGCGAGCGGATCCTGCGCGATCGGGTGCGATGGACGTTCTTGAGACGCTCGGCGCCGCGCAGGAAGGCGAGGATGCCGTCCAGCGACGGCCCGGTCATGGGCCGGCGCTCACGCGCGCCACGCGCGACGCGTCCGCGCGCCGGCCGTACACGTCGGTGCTCAGGTACTTGAGCCCGGAATCGGCCATCAGCGTCACGATCCTGGCGCCCGGCCCGAGCCGCTCCGCCACCTGCATGCAGGCCACGATGTTCGCGCCCGACGACGTGCCTGCGAAGATCGCCTCCTCGCGCGCGATCCGCCGTGCCATCTCCTTGCCCGCCTCGGTCGTCACCGGCAGGATCTCGTCCACCAGCGTCGGATCCCAGAGCGGCGGGGTGTAGCCGATGCCGACGCCTTCGATCTTGTGCGGACCCGGCGCGCCTCCGGCCAGCACCGGCGACTCCGCGGGCTCCACGGCCACGATCCTGATGCCCGCGCGGTATCGCTTCAGCACCGTGGCGACGCCGCGCAGCGATGCGGCCGTGCCGACGCAGTGAACGAACGCATCGATCGCTCCCTCCGTCTGCCGCCAGATCTCCTCGCCCAGCGAGTGATAGGCCGCGATGCTGTCGGTGTTGTTGAGCTGGTCGGTCCAGTAGGTGCCCGGCTCGCGGCTCAGCGCGCGGGCGGTCTCGATCATGTCCAGGATCAGCTTCCGGGTGGTGAGTCCCCCCTCGCTGGGAACCAGCGTGAGCTCCGCACCGAGCGCGGCCATGTGGTCCAGCTTCTCGCGGCTGAACGCATCGGAGCTGACGATCCGGATACGGTAGCCTCTCGCGGCGCTGACGAACGCGAGCGATGCGCCGGTGCTGCCGCCCGTGTACTCGACGACCGTGTAGCCCGGCTTCAGCCGACCGTCAGCCTCCGCGCGCGCGATCACGGCCTGCGCCATCCGGTCCTTCATGCTGCCCGTGGGGTTCTCCCCCTCGAGCTTGACGAAGATGTCAGCGCCGTTCGCCGGGACGACCCGGCGCAGCCGGATCAGCGACGTGTTGCCGATCGCGTCGAGGATGTCCCCGGGTCGATCCTTCACAGGCCCGCCTCGTTCACGACCGCGCGCCGCAGACAGCGAGTACCCGCGCCGTTGCGAGGTCCGCCTCCACGACTCTCACCGATGTGTAGCCCAGCTCCGCCAGGAGATCCGGCAGGTGGCCGGGTGACGGTCGGCGCATCTGCGGCGCCGCCTGTGCGAACAGGTACAGCTCGCCGCGCGGCTTGAGCGCACGCTGCACCGACTGCAGCGCGGGTCCGCCACGGCCGCCCCAGAGCAGATTCACGTTCACGGCGAATATTACATCGAAAATCGATTCACCCAAATCGGTCGACTCCACGGCGCCGAGCACAAAGGTAGCCCGGCCGGCAGCGACGTGCCGCGCGTTCCGGTGGCGCGCCGTTGCGATCATCTTCGCGGAGCGGTCGAGGCCGATGATCCGGCCGCTCTCGAGCCGCGCGGCCACCAGCGACACCGCTACGCCGTGACCGCATCCGATCTCGAGAACCTGGGAGGAGGGCGTCACATCCAGTGCATCCACGGCCCAGACGAGCCGTTCGGAGGCCTGTGTGCCTGCCATGCTACCGCGGCGCCTCCTGAGCGGCGCCGGGCACGGCCGCATTCAGCTCGGGCATGGCGAGAGCTGGAAGCTCATCGAAGTCGCACTCGGTGTCCCCTCAGGGTGCGTTTTCCGACGCTGCGGAGCCTTCAGCCGGCCCGGCCGCCGCCTCATCCTGCGAGTCGCCCGCCGCGGGCTCCTCCCGCAAGCGCTTCTTCTCGGCCTTCTCTTCCTTGCGCTGCTGGCGCTTGAGCTCCTTCTGCCGCTTCACGAAACCGTAGTTCGCTCGCTTGGCCACGTTTCCTCGCTGCGCTCGCCGGTGCGCCGCGCCCGCCTCGTACGAGCCGGGCCGACACACTGCCTGGATGATCGGCTCGGGCGCCACTGCGCGCGGCCACTCTTCCCTACCCCGGCGCTCCAGTCCCGGTCCTGCACCGTCACATCGCGATCACCCGCCGTCGGGCTTCGCCCGGGCTGAACACCCGACCACCGAGAAATGACCGATGCGGTGTTCGCGCACGGTGAAGCGACCGCACACCTCGTCGAGCGCGACGTACTCCGCCCGGTACTCCTCCTGGAACCGGTCGAACGCTGCCACCGATGCCCAGCGGTCGATCGTGACGAACCGCGCGGAGCCGGCCGGATCGCGCAGCAGGGTAGTGCCCAGGTAGCCCTCGCTCCGGCTGAACAACTGGATCCAGGGCCCGCCGGCCCCGTAGGCTGCGACGAACGACGACGCCTGTTCCGGTCTTACTTCATATTCCCAGATCGCGATGAACTCGGCGGCCGGGGGATTGTGCATGGCTCGGACCTTTCCGTTCTAATGCGCAGCGGGACCGTGTAGATTGCACCACCATCCCAGGCCGTCTCATGGAGCCGCCCATGGCATTGCTCGCCGCACTCCTGGAGATCGAGCGTCCGTTCTGGACGGGCGGAGCCGACTACTATCGGGAAAATCTCGCGCCTGAGTTCCTGATGTTGTTTCCGGGTGCGGGGTTCCTGGACCGCGCGGGCGCGATCCGCGGCGTCGAAGGCGGTCGGCGCTGGACCGGCATCGAGATCTCCGACGCCCGGCTCGTCAGCCTCGGACCTGCCTCGGTCGTGCTCGCGTACTCGGCGCGTGCCGAACGGGAGGGAGACGCCGGTCCCTACCGCGCACTCGTGAGCAGCGTATACCTCCGCCATGGCGGCGCCTGGCGGCTGGCGTTTCATCAGCAGTCCCCGCTCTGAGCCGGCACCCGCGACGCGCCGCGCGTAGGTCGAGCCTGGCCCCGGGCGGGGTCCCCGTGAGTCGCCGCACGAACTTCCTGATCCCCGTGATTACCCATCCCTCGACCGCGAGCGGAAGTCCCGGGAAATCGCTGATGGGGCCGGGCCGCCGCGCTCGCGCGCCGCGGTCGAACGGTAATGTCGGTAGAGCAGCCAGCAGGTCGTGGCCGTCAGCACGTGCCACAGGGCATGGCCCTGGACCCAGCTGTCGGCGCGACAGGCAGCGCCCGTGATGTCGAGCGTCCAGGCCACCAGCGCCAGCGCGAAGACGCCCAGCGCCACCCGGAGCGTCCTGTCGCTGCGCGACCACTCCCTGCGGCGCGCCTCCAGCCACGCACCGAGGACGATCAGAGCCCCGAACAGGTAGCGACGCAGCTCGGGGATCCCGTACAGCGCCCAGGCCAGCACGCCGTTGGCGAGCCCGTAGAGAACCCAGGCATTGCGGGCGGAAAGGCCCTCGAAGCGCTTCAGGCCTGCGAGGATGACGAGGGTCGCGAGCAGGTACATTCCCAGGACATCGGCGAACTGCCCCGCGAAGCTCAGGGAAGAGTGATAGAACGCGCTGCCGACGCCGATCAGGACGAGCGAGAGCACGAACATGTCCCGCATCACGCCGGCGCCGGCGCGCTCGTATCCCGACGGATGCTCCCCGGCACTGCTGCGAGCCACGGCCACGGCGACGACCACGAACGCCAGTGACGACGCCGCGTTCACGGGCTGCCGGATCAGGCCGTCCCGCAACGCTTCGCAGAAGCAGCTGTCCGGATAGCACGTCGCGGGGCGCAGGCCCGACCAGGGGGCCGCGCTCGCGGCCAGCTCCGCAAACCGGACGCTCAATCCCCCGCTACCAGTACTCGCAGCCACCACTGTCCCGCACGGCGCACGAAACCGGCGCGGTACCCGATCATGCTGTGCACGTAGTCACCGGCCACCCAGCCTTCCCGGCCATCCGCCAGCTGTACCTGCACCCACGTCGTGCCGTCACCCTCTGCTTCGCGCCAGCCGTTCGGGGTCGCCACGACATCGAAGTCCAGGACGGCGAGGCGCGGTGCAGCCCGGCGCGGCTCGGCCCGCACGAGCACGCGCTCCCCCGCGATGACGACGTGCGAGTAGGCATCGGCGGGCGCCGGGACCGCAAACGTGTACGGCGCCGTGAAGACGCTGTCCCCCAGGAACGTCCCGCCGCGGGCGAGGATCCCGGACAGGACGGCCCAGAGCTCCGAGTCCGGGTCACCCGGCTGCCAGCTCTGCCTGAACTCCGCGGGGCCTCCGTCACCGCCGAAGCTGTTGAGCAGGTCCGGGGCGAGAATCGAGTACAGGAACGCGGTGTCCCGCGCCTGCACCGCATCGCTGAGTCGCGCCCGGAACAGGAAGAAGCCAGGGTCGCCGGCCGCCTCATCCACCGGGAGCAGCTTCGCCACCTGGCCGTGCGCCGGCACCGCCCAAGCGACGAGCGCGAACGCGACACCCGCCCACGCGAGACGCCGCACGCCGCTCGCGCGCTCCGCTCGAGTTCCATGACGCCGCGTCACGGTTCGTCCGTGTAACCGAGAGACACGATCTTCCAGCGGCCGTCGTGCCTGAGGAGCGTGAAGGCATCGACTCCCGTCCACTCCGCCACCGCGCCGGGGTCCCCGAAGCGCGCCCGGTAGCGCGCCCAGGCCTGGGCCAGCGGCCCCTGCACCGTCACCACCACCTCGAGCATCCGCTCCTCGAAGATCGGCTTGCTCCCGGGTCCGGACGGAGCCTGCTCGACGAACTCGGGCACCGTGATGGCCACCACGCGCGGTGTCGCCTCGCCCGGCGGCGCCCAGATCGTCGTCAGGGTCGCTCCCGGCCAGAAGTGCTCCGCGAACGCCGGCCAGTCCCGGCTGGAGAAGTCATCGTAGTACTGCTCGAGCTCGGCGACCACTTCGGCGCGCACCGAGTCGGGGACCGGCCGAGGCCAGGTCTCGCCGACCTGTGACCGGGCGATGGCCGGCGTCACCATCAGGAGCAGCCACGCCCCCGCGAGCCTGTATCCTGTCATCCTCTCCTCCAGCTGTACTCCATTTTGCAGAGCGTGCCGGACTACTCCTTGCCCTGCTCGAACGTGCCCGCGTCCACGCTCGTCACGAACCGGATCACGCCCTCGGCGTAGAGCTGCTGATCGTCGTACATCGCCATGTGTCCGCTGTTCGGGCAGTGCAGGTAGCGTCCGTTGGCGACGGCGCCCGCCATCCACTCCATGTGCTCCGGATCCATCGTGTCGTAGCGCGCTCCGATCACGAGCACCGGCATGGTCAGCCGGCCGAGCTCGGCCGTGCGGTCCCACTCGACGAGCTTGCCGCTCGCACCCAGCTCGCTCGGGCCCTGCATGGGAACGTACACGGCGGCGTTCAGATGCTTGAACGTGCGGTTGACCGGGTCGGGCCACTCGGCGGCGGGCCGGGTGCGCAGGATGTGCTTCTCGTAGTGGTGCGGCACCAGCAGCTCCATGTAACGCGGGTTCTCGTAGTCCTTCGCCGCCTCCAGCGCCTTGACCTCCGCGAGCACGGCCTGGTCCATGGCCGGCATCAGCACATCGGCGGCGTACCGGTTGTACGCCGGGACGCTGGCCATCATGTTCGAGATGATCAGACCCTTCAGGTTGTCGCCGTACTCGAGCGCATACTCGATGGCCAGGATGCCACCCCACGAGTGACCGAGCAGGTAGAAGTTGTCCCGGCCGAGTCCGAGCGCCTGCCGGACCTGCTCCACCTCGTCGACGAAGCGCGGCAGCTCGTACAGCGAGTCTTCCGTGGGCTGGTCGCTGTAGTAGGAGCCCAGCTGATCGTAGTAGTAATACTCGACGCCCGCGGCGGGGAAATAGCTGTCGAACATCTCCCAGTACTCGTGGGTGGCCGCAGGGCCGCCGTGCAGCAGCAGCACCTTGATCGCGGGGTTGTTGCCGACGCGCTTGGTCCACACCCGGAAATCGCCCGACGGCGTGGTTATCGGGATCAGCCGAACGCCGCCCTCCCAGGAATCGGCGCGGCCGGTCGTATCTAGGTACGATGACGTCGCTGTTGCGGTGCTCACGGATCCCTCCGGGTTCGTTCCCTGCGACTTGTTGACGGGGTCGTCGTGTCGGCGCTGCCCCCGGTCTGACCTCCTCGCTCAGGCGCTCTCCCTGTCCTTCCACTTCCACCACTTGAGCAGTTCCGGATCGTGCTCATCGCTGGAAGCGAAATACACCGCGCACCGGAACGTGTAAAGCATGCAGCGATCGACCGTGCCCTGCTCCAGCGTGCACAGCCTGGCATAGAGCTCGTCGGGATCGGCGTCCTCCAGGTCGGCCACCGCTCGAATGCCCAGGTTCCACAGGTCCTGGCTCACCCGCTTCCCCACACCCGGTATGACCTGCAGCGCTTTCAGGACGGCAGGATCCGCGCAGCGGGTGGGCGTGGCCTGCTGGACGGGCGGGCACGCGACACTCCCGTAGGAACAGAAGACGCAACAGTCCCCCGGCTTCGGCCGGTGGCGCGTCCGACAGCGCTCGCACGTCCAGAAGTACTGACAGGCGTCGAGCGGCATCGTCTCCTCGGAAGCGCTGCCGCACGTCGGACAGACCAGCGTCGACGTTCGGACTACGGTCTCGGACATGTCACCACCTTCGATCACCCGCTCGGCGCTCGGGAATCGAGCCGGTCGTCCCGCGCGCGTCCGCAGAAGACGTCCCGGCCCCAGGGATCCAGGCGACGGCTGGCGGCGAACCCGGCCGCCTCGATCCACGCCAGCCAGGAGGCACGGCTGAAGAGGCCGAACCGGTGCCGGTCACTGGCCAGCTGCACACCGCCATCGGCGGCGCGGAGCAGGAACGCCCAGGCCGTCTCGTACGTATCGTCGGCCGGATCGGGGTCCCAGTGCCACTCGACGTAGCGCAGCGCGCGGCCGTCGGGTCCGTCTTCACCCCCGACCGACGTCTTCGACTCGAACGTCTCGCGCACGCAGTCCGGCACGATCATCACGGCGCCGCCCGGCCGACAGTGTATCCGGGCGGTCTCCAGGGTGGCTCGAACCGACGCCGGATCGACGGCGTACATGATGGCGTCATGCACCAGCACCAGGTCGAACGTCCGGCCGAGGCGCAGCGAGCGCATGTCTCCCGGCACGTGCTCGCACTCCGGATTCACCGCCCGGCTGACGTCCAGCATCTCGGGCGAGCGGTCCGTCAGCGTGAGCGCCAGGCGCGACTTCAGATGATACGCCAGGCTGCCGGCGCCGCTGCCCAGCTCCAGCAGCGTGCGCGGCGCGGCATCGGGCGCGGCGAGCATTGCCGGCAGGAGGTCCGCGGCCTCCTCCACGTAATGGGATGGGGGTGAGAAGAGGGACCACCAGCCGGCCAGATCCGAGTAGAGGCGCAGTCGTTCCGACACGGTCGTCGCCTCCGCGCTGATTCCCGAGCGAGCCGGTACGATCACTCGGCGGCCACGACGGTGACCGGTATGCGGTCCGATCCGCTTCGGTCGTCCGCCGTGGACACCACGAGCGTCACGGTCGTGCGGCCGACCCGCCGCCCCGTCACCCGGTCGGGGGCGACGATCGAGGCGATCTCGGGATTGGCCGACTCGAAGCGTGACTGGAGCGTGCCACCGCTGAACCCCGGCGCGCTGTAGTGAAGCGTGACGGTGTCACCGACGGCGAGCGTGAGCCGGTCCGGATTGATCGCCACCCGGATCTCACCCGTGGTCGACAGGCTGAGGATCTCACAGGTCGCTCCCGATGACAGCATCGCGGCCGCGACGAGGAGCGCAACTCGCCCGGCCCGTCCCTGATGCATGGACTCCTCCGTCTTCCCCGGTACACACCGCCAGCCTGGTCGACGCCCCCTCGGCGCCTCGTCAGGCCTGACCCTCCCGGCCGAGCGCGAGCGCGGCCGCCTCGCTGCTGGCGATTACCGGGACGAACTCGAACTCGACGAGATCGTCCCACTGCGCGGCCCA